>CANHIJ010000102.1 GCA_947460575.1 Verrucomicrobiales bacterium
CCGATGAGGCGGAATTGGGCGCCCTGGTTGGTTTGGATGATGGCGGCGAGTTTGAGGAGGCTGAGGCGGGCTTCCGGTTTGAGTTCGGCGGAGCCGAAGTCGAAGAGGAGGTCGGTGCGCAGCATGGTTTTGAAGTCGCCGAGGATGGGGCCCTGGTGGTTGACGAGGTCGTCGAGACTGGCGAAGCCGTCGAGGCCGCCGTTGCCGCCGGAGCCCTGTTTGAGGGTGCTGCGGAGGTCGGACGTGAGGTCGGCGGAGGCGAGGGAGCCCTCGGAGATGTCGATGGCGACTTGGTCGGCGGCGGCGCGCTGGGGGCGGTCGAGGAGGGAGGGGCGGCCCATGAGGCCGGGGGGGAGGTCTGGGGGAGCGGAGCGGAGGCTGGAGGGGTCGTCGAGGAGGTCGCCGGGGGAGCCGGGGGGAGGGGTGCTGAGGGTGAGGTTGGCGGCGGGGACGGGAAGGGAGGGGGACAAGATGACGGCCTGGTCCTTGATGGCCTCGGCGAGCTGGGTGATGTCGGGGAGGGCGGCGAGGGCGGCCTGGCTTTTTTGGGTGAGGTCGGGGGGATCTGAGGTAAGGGCTTTGAGGATGTCTTGGGGGACGGAGAGGCGCTCGACTTCCGCGTGGAAGAGGCCGGTTTTGCGCTCGAGGAAGGGGGCGGCGGCGGGGGGCAGGGCGATTTTGGTGCGCTTCATCCAGACGAGGAGGCCGCCGTGGACGAAGACGGAGGCGAGCACGGCGGTGAGAATCCACCAGCGGAGGTCCCAAGCGGTGGCGGTGGAGCGGAAACCGGCGCCAGTGCCGAGGGCGTCCCAGCGGGGGTGGGAGGAGGAGTCCATGGGGGAAGGGAGGTGAGCCGAGCGAAGCGGGAATATACGGGCTCTGGGAGGCAAACCAACCGGCAAGTGCGGAATTTCGCGGACGGGGGGCGCAGTTTGGGGAGGCGGATTGGAGGAATTGGGCTTAGGCTACATTTAAAGATCTGCGGCCGGGCCGCGTATGCACCATTCCAACCGCCGCTGACCCACCCCTGGCCCTTTTCTCTGGCATGAAACGCTCTCCTCTTCCCCTGGCGCTTATTTTGGCTTTTCCGGCCGGTGCCTCCGCACAGGAAAAGATCACTTGGCAGGACCACATTCGGCCGATTTTTGAGAACCGCTGCAACAATTGCCACAATGCGGACAAGAAGAAGGGGGACTTGAATTTGGCGACGTTTGCGGGGGTGATGGCGGGGGGATCTGGGGGGGCCTCGGTGGAGGCGGGGGACTCGGCGGCCAGCACTTTGTGGAAGGTGGCCTCGCACCTCGAGGAGCCGCTGATGCCGCCCAAGGGGGACAAGATTCCCCAGGCGGAGTTGGATTTGATCGCGAAGTGGATCCAGGGCGGCCTGCTGGATTCCCCGGACAGCACCGCCAAGGTCAAAAAGAAGGCGGCTTTTGGGATGAGCGCGAGCGCCACGGCGGCCAAGCCCGAGGGTCCGCCGCCAATGCCGGAGCACCTTTTGCGGGAACCGGTGGTGGTGCCGGAGCGGCCCAATGCGGTGCTGGCTTTGGCCCACAGCCCCTGGGCCCCGCTGGCGGCGCTGGCGGCGCCCCGCCAGGTGCTGCTCTACCACTCCACTACGGGCGAGTTGCTCGGGGTGCTGCCGTTTCCGGAGGGGGGCTCCCCGGAGACCCTTTCCTTTAGCCGCAATGGCGCGCTTTTGTTGGCGGGGGGCGGGATCGCGGGCAAGCAGGGCCTGGTGGTGGTCTGGGATGTCAAGACCGGCCAGGTGGTGATCAACTTGCCGATGGCGGAGGATTTCGACACCGTGCTGGCGGCGGACATCAGCGCGGACCTGTCGCGGGTCGCCATGGGCGGGCCGGGTCGCCGAGTTCGGATTTACGACACCCGGAGTTCGCAGCTGATCGCCAACATCAAAAAGCACACCGACTGGGTGACGTCCCTGGCATTTAGTCCAGACGGGGTATTGCTGGCGAGCGGGGACCGCAACGGGGGGCTGTACGTGTGGGAAGCGGGGACGGGGAATGAGTTTTACAACTTGAGGGGGCACGAAAAGATGATTGGAAGCCTGGCGTGGCGGGGGGATTCTAACTTACTGGCAGCGGGGAGCGAGGACGGCACCGCCACATGGTGGGAGATGGCGGGAGGGAGTCAGGTGAAGAAGATCACGAGCCACGGCGGGGTTTTGGCTTTGGGCTTTGCGCCGGATGGGCGGATGATTTCGGGGGGGCGGGATGGGCATGCCCGGATCTGGGACGGCAATGGGGCGGCGCAGCGGGATTGGGTGCCGTCGGGAGGCAGCGCGGTTTTGAAGGCGGTTTTTAGCGACGACGGCAAGCGCGTCCTGACGGGAAGTTGGAATGGGGAGGTCAAGAGTTGGGATGCGGCGCAGGCAGAGGCGGTGCCGACCGCGTTGTTGGGCAATCCGCCGTCGATTTCGACCCGCCTGGCGGGGCTGACGGGGGAAGTTGCCGGGCAGCGGGCCGCGGCAGAAAAGGGGGCGGCGGGGGCGGCGGCGGCAGAGCAGGCCGCGGCGGCGGCGGAAGCGGAGTTCAAGGGGCGGCAGGCCGCAGTGGCGGCGCTTCCGGAGCAGCGCGCAGGAGTGGCGGCCCAGTTGGAAAAGGGCCGCGCGAGCCTGGCGGCGCTGGGGGCGGGCGCGGAGGGTTATCGCCAGGCGCTGGCGGCGGCCCGACAAGAGCAGGCATCGGCGGCACCCGCGGCACCTGCGGGCGCGGGGCCGGGGCCAGGCGAAGGGGTTCCGGCGGGGGTGGTGGCGGCGCGGGAGCAAGTGGCGCGGGCGGAGGCTTCCCTGTTCCAATTGTCCCAGGCGTTTTTGGGCAAGAAAGTTTCCACCCTGGAGCAGATCGTCCAAGACTGCGAGGGAGCACGGAGTTTGCAGGAGGCGGCACTGGCCAAGGCGACTCAGGAGGCGGCGCGGCTGGAGGCGTCCCTAGCGGAAATGAGCGCCCAGCTGCCGCTCCAGGAGCAGGCGGTGGCGGCCGCCAAGCAGCAGGTGGCCGCCGCTCAAGGGGCGCGGGCGGCGGCGCAGGCCGCGCTGGAAGCCGGGCAGCGTACTTTGGCGCAGTGGCAGGCGGCGGACCTGCTCAAGCCCGCCTTGGTGCTCCGGGCGGAAGCCCGCACCCTCAAGGAAAAAGTGGACGATTTGCAGGCGGAATTGGCTCCCCTGGAGGCCGCGGTGAGCACCCCTCCGGCCCCGCGCCTGGAGGAGCTCCGGCAACAACTGGCGGCCCTCCCCGCAGAGGCCGCGGCCCGGCAAAAGGCTGCCGACGAGGCTTGGCAGGCGTATTTGAATCTGCTGCCGAAGTGAGCTCGCGGCGGACGGGGCGCGGGGCTTTTAGGGGCTTGAGCGCTGGCACCCCTGCCGGGGTGCGGGGCCCTTGGGATGCGGATCCGGTGGTGTCGCTTCGCTCACCACCGGCTACCCGCTGGGATGCCTCCGGCATCAGGCTGTAGGGTGAAAAAGGGCCCTATAGGCGCGTTTCGACTGCCGGTTTTAGGATTAGCCTAAAAACGGGAGTTGAAACTCGATCTCGAGGTCTTTTTCGGGATAAGGGCGGGGAATGAGCCGTTTTTCTTCGCCTCAGGTGGCTCACCCGTTGGGTGAGTCCCTTTCGCCGTCAAAAGCCCCCAACGAGTCTTCGCCGGTGGACACGCCCGGCGGTCGGGGGCACCTCACAACGCGGAAATGTCCTGAAAAAGCGCGCGATGGGGCTCGCCGATTAGGCCGCCCCTTCAGGACTGGGTTCGGTTTTTGGCCGGAGTCCCAGGGCGTTGCCCTGGGCTAGCACAGGCCGCGCCGTTGGCGCTCAGAATCGGCGCCCTACGGGGCGCGCCATGACAGGCCGCGCCGCCCAGACGTCACCGCAAAAAGTCCCCCAAGGGCCATTCCAGCATTCGAAACTCACTGATCATCAATACTCGCAATGGGGTAAAAGGGACTTTTTGCGGTCGCGTCAGCCCAAGCACCGGGCCACGCCCTGATTTTCTGCGCCCCAACGGGGCGCCCTAACGGCGAATCAGACCGTTCGGCAAAGGTGCCCGCGCGGCCCCCCCAAAAAAAGGCCACACGCCAAGCGAAAGCCTACCGGGCCAGCGGCGCCGCGCCCACCGAATAGGATAGTCAACTCACGTTTTTAGGGTTATCGCCCGGCTGGGAGCGGCTGGGAGCGGCTGGGGGCAGGGCAAGCGCCGGGGGCCATGAGACCCGCGCCCGGCGCGGCGGAGGCCCCGGCGGGTTGGCTTTGGAGGAAACCTCAGGGGGCGGAAGGCGGGGTGTTCCCGCGCAGGAGGGGCACGGTGGTGCCGGGCTGATCTTGCAGGGCTCCGGGGCCGAACTGGAGGAAGCGGTAGGCTATGGGAAGAGCTAGAGTGACTACCGGAATGGCGAAAAATAAGCCGAGGAGCAGGGGTAGAATGCCGGCGAGGATAATCAGGGCCATGAGCACGCCGAGGCCGAGCAGGTTGAGGCGATTGTTAGCGGTGAGGGCAGAGCTGTAGCGAAATGATTCGAGGATGCCCAGGTTGCGGTCTACGATGGCGTATTGAAAAAGCCCAAAGCGGAGCGCCACATAGATGCCGGGGGCGATGAACAGCATGAGCCCCAGCCCCACCATGAGATAGTACAGCAGCGAGGCCCCCAGGGAGCGCAGCAGCTTGTCCCCTTCGCCAAAGAGCTGGCCGACGCGGGCTTCCTGACCGGAAATCAAATGCAGGGAGACCCGGATCAGGCCCAAGTTGAGAAAAATAGAGAAAACCACGGAGATCAGCTGGAGCACGGCCTGGAGGGGAGTCATTTCCTCAGAGGAGCTGGCTATTCCGGGAGTTGATCCGCCGAGAAAAGTCGCGCCAAAGCTTAAAGCAATGGAGGCGATCCAATAGATGGCGCCGATGCCGATGATGAGGCCGAAGTGGCGCCAGGTGAGGGCCATGGCCCGCTTGAGGCAGTCGAGCACGGCGAGGGGCTGCGAGCCGGGGGCGATTTCGGGCAGAGCGCCGGAGCTATCGCTCGGGGCGAGGAGATCCCCGGGGGCGGTGGAGGGGGCGGCGTAGGGATTGAAGTCATCCGCGGGCGGGGCGCTGGCAAACAGTCCCGGCACCGTGCCCGAGGGGGTCCAGTCCGCCATGCCCTCGGTCCAAACGAGGTCTTTTTGGGCGTCGAGCTCGCCGCGGTGGGCCAGGGCTTGGAGTTCGTCGAAGGCCACCGGCCCCTGCCGCTCGCCCAGATGGGAATAGTACCACGTTTGCATAGAGGGGCAAAATGCGGGGGGCGCGGGGACGGCGCAAGATCTTTCCGCGCCCTCAGCGCAGGGATTCCAGGTAGGCGAGGAGGTCCCGGAAATCCTGTAGGGTTAGGCCCAATTCGAGGCCGCCGGGCATCAGGGAGACGGAGGAATCCTCGCTGCGGGCGATTTGGTCGCGCGGGGTGGAAACGAGGACGCCGCCGGGCTGGATGAGGTCGAGGGGGCCGCTGGGGTCGAGGGGCGCAGGGATGCCGGAGAGCTGGCGACCGTCTTTGAGGGTGACTTGTTTGGCGCGGTAGAGCGGGCCGATTTCGCGGCTGGGTTCGAGGATGGATTGGATGAAGCGGGTGCGGTCGGAGGCGCGGGCGGCGGTGCTCAGGTTAGGGCCGACGGCGGCGCCGCGGCCTTCAGCGACGTGGCAGCTGCTGCAGAGAGAGGCGGGGCTGAAAAAGATGCGGCGGCCGCGGGCGGCGCTGGCGGGGGCGCTGGGGTCGAGCAGGGCGGCGGTCCAGGCCGGGTGATCGCGGGGTTGGGATTCGGCGCGGGGCTGGCCCAGGGCCATCTCCAGCTGATCGCGGAGGGCGCCGGGTGGGGCGCTGGCGGCGCGGGTTTGCAGGGCCTCGCGAACTGCGGAATCGGCGAGGTGGGGGCGGAGGGCGCGGGCGGTTTCGAGGGCCAGCGCGGGGTCGGGGTCGCCGAGGAGGGGGCGGAGGGGCAGGACCGCGGCGGGGTCCTTCATGGCGAGGGCGGCGAGGGCTTCCAGGCGCAGCGCGGGATCTTCGGCGGGGTCGAGGGCGATTTTTTGGAGGGGGGCGGTGGCGGCCTTGGCGTTGACGAAGGCGAGGCTGCGGAGCGCTTCGCGGCGGACGGGGGCTTCTCCGGCTGCGGCCAGGGCCATGAGGGTGCGGATGGCGGGCGGGGCTTTGAGGTTAGTGATCCCGGGGATCAGGGCGGCCTTGGTGCTAGGGGCGGTGGCGGGGTCGGCGAGGAGTTTTTGGAGGAGTTCGTCGTTGGCGGCGGTGGCAGTGGCGGCGGTGGGCGGGCCGGGGCGCGACACCAGGTCGAGGGCGGCGAGCCAGAGGGCGAAGTCCTCGGGAGCGGGGGTGGCGCTGCCGCCGACTTGGAGGGACTGCTCGAGGAGGGGGCGAAGGTTGTTGAGGCGCAACTCGGCAGTCCAGCGCATGGCGAGGCGGCGCACCGAAATGTCGGAGTCGGCGAGGGCTTGGCGCAGCAGGGCCTCGGCTTCGGGAGCTTGGGCGCGGCGGAGGGCGAGGAGGACGCCGCGGCGCACCGTGGGGTCGGGCGAAGTGGTGCTTTCTAGCAGGTTTTTGCGAAAGGCCGGTTGCGCTAGGGTGTGGAGCGCGGCGCTGAGGATGTAGGGGTCGGGATCGGATAGGGCGGCCTGGAGTTCGGCCCAGGAAGCGGAGGGCGCGGCCAGGCTTTGGAGGCGGCGCTCGGCCGCGCTGAGGGGGAGAAAGGTCTCGCCGCGGGGGGTTGCTTCGGGGTGGGTGGCGCGGAGGCGCCAGAGGCGGCCTTTTTGGTGCACGGAGTACTCGCGGTCGGCCCAGTCGCTAAAATAGACGCTGCCGTCGGGGGCAGCCGCGAGGCAGGCGGGGCGGAAGGAGGGATCGCCCTGGACGACGATTTCGCGAGTGGCGGCGAAGGAGGCGCCGCGGGGTTGGAGGCGGTACCAGGAGAGGGCGCTGTCGCCCCATTCGGTTACGAGAAAGCCCGCGCCGCGCTGGGGGCCGAGTTTGGCTAGGCGGGCGTCGAGGATAGCGGAGGGGGCCTCGCCGGTGCCCGCCATCATGGGGAGGGTGCCGGGGCGTTCTCCGTTCCAGCAGACGAAGGGGTGGAGGCCGCTGCGGCCGTATTGGAATTCATAGCCGAAGTCGGCGCCGGGAACCACGTGGAGGAGGCGGCAGGGGGGACGGGAGTCGGGGTCGTTGTCGGCGGCGAAGAGGCGCCCGGCGCCATCGATAGACAAGGCAAAAGCGTTCCAGAGGCCGGTGGCGAAGGGTTCCAGGTGGGAGCCGTCGCGGCGGAGGCGAAAGATCATAGCCCCGCCGGGGGTGTGGCGGAATTGGGAGCCATCGGCGGCCTGGGCGGTGTAGGGGGTGCCGAAGTTTTCCCCGCTGCCGATGTAGATATAGTCGCTGGTGAAGGCGATGCCGCTGAGGCCGTTGTGGGGGTAGGTTTCGGTGGTGTCGAGGCTCAGGAGGGTGACTTGTTTTTCGCAAACGCCGTCGCCGTCGCGGTCTTCGAGCCGAACCACGCCATTGCGGTGGACGAGGTGGAGCACGCCCTCGGGATCGAAGGCGAGGTTCATGGACGAGGTAAAGCCCTCGGCGAACAGGCGGATGTGGTCGGCCCGGCCGTCGCCGTCGCGGTCTTGGTAGATTTTGATGCGGTCGGACTTGGGCCCGGGGTAGTCGGGCTTGACTTGGTGGGTGTGGTTTTCCACTGCGAAGACCTGGCCGCGGGCGTCGACGGCGAGGCCCACGGGGGTGACGATGTCGGGTTCGCTGGCGAAGAGGGAAATTTCCCAGCCGGGGACGAGGAGCTGCGGGGGGGTGGGGGCAGCGGCGGGGAGCAGGCCTGCGGCGAGGGGGAGGAGCAGGGCGGCGCGGAGGCAGGATTTCATGGGGGAGAGCTAAGCGGCAGCGCGGCGGCAAGGCAAGCAAAGAGGGTGCGGGGCACCTTTCTAGCACAATCCTAGCTTTTTCTAGAGCTCAAAGACCTCGTGGAGATAGGAGAGGCTCAGATCGGCGATGGTGTCGGCATCGGGGAGGTAGTCGAAGACTTCCACGCTGATCCAGCGGTCGTAGCCGGTGGCGCGGAGGGCGGCGGCGATGGGTTCGTAGAGGACGGCGCCCTGGCCGGGGCCGCGGAGGTTGGGGTCGTTGGCGTGGAAGTGGACGGTGTCGGCGGCGCTGGCGCGGATGATGTCGGGGATGGGAGTGGATTCGTCGCACATGGCCTTGACGTCGAGGTGGAGGCGGCAGGCGGGGTGGTCCACGAGGCGGAGGAGCTTGGTGGTTTCGGCGGCGGTGTTGAGGAAATTGGTTTCGCGGCGCCCCAGGGGTTCGAGTGCTAGGGTGATGCCGAGGGGCCCGGCGGTTTCGGCAATGCGGCGGAGGACTTCGGCGGCGCGGGCGGCGGTTTCGTCCCAGGAGACGCCGTCTTCGAGGTGGCGCTGCTTGGGGCTGCCCCAGACCATGACGCTGCCGCCCATGGCGGCGCAAAGGCGGGCCAGGTGGCAGCCGTAATCGGCGGTGTGCTGGCGCACTGAGGGCTCGGCGGCGGTGAGGTGGAGGCCGGGGGGCTGGACGAGGAGCCAGTGGAGGCCGACGACTTCGAGGCCGTGCTTGCGGGTGAGGCGGCCGATCTCTTCGGCTTCGGCTTCGGTGAGGTCGGCGGGGTTGGGCTTGAGGGTAAAGGGGGCGATTTCGACCCCGTCGTAGCCGTGGGCGGCGATGCGCTCGCAGACCAGGTCGTAGGTCCACTCGGGACCCTGCCAAGTTTCATTGCAGATGGAGAATTTCATGGCGGGGGGAGGGGCGGGGCCGGGGGAGGCGGATTCCGGTTGCGTTCCGGCACCTGTCCGGGAGTTTCAAGCCCCCATTTTCGAACCTATGCCCGACGCTCCCCGCCAACTGAAACTCGGCCTGCCTAGCGGCAGCCTGCAGGAACCCACCCTCGCTCTGCTGGCTCGCGCTGGCTTCACCGTTTCTGGAGCCTCCCGCAGCTACCGCCCGGCGGTGGACGATCCGGAGTTAGAAATCCGCCTGCTGCGGGCCCAGGAGATCGGCCGCTATGTAGACCACGGCTTTCTCGACGCGGGGATCACGGGGCGGGACTGGATCGTGGAAAACGACGCCCAGGTGGAATACATTTGTGAATTGCCCTACAGCCGGGCCACGCCGCGGCCGACCCGCTGGGTGCTGGTGGTTCCGGAGGACTCCCCCATTCAAACGGTGCAGGACCTCCAGGGGAAGCGCATCGCCGCGGAGGCGGTCGGGCTAACCAAACGCTATCTGGAGTCGAAAGGGGTGCAGGCCGAGGTAGAGTTTTCGTGGGGGGCCACGGAGGTCAAGGTGCCAGAGTTGGTCGACGCCATCGTCGACATCACCGAAACGGGGTCCAGCCTGCGGGCCAACCGCCTCCGCATCGTGGATACCCTGATGGAAAGCTATCCGCAATTCATCGCCAGCCCGGCCGCCCTAGCTGATAGCTGGAAAGCGAACAAGATCGCCCGCATCGCCATGCTGCTCAAGGGGGCCCTGGACGCCCGCGGCAAGGTGGGGCTGAAAATGAACCTGCCCAGCCACCAGGTGAAAAACCTAGTGGAGGCCCTGCCGAGCTTGCGGAGGCCGACCATTTCGCCGCTGTACGACAGCGACTGGGTCAGCGTGGAGACGGTGATCGACGAATCGGTGGTGCGGGAGATCATCCCGCAGTTGAAGCAGCTGGGAGCGGAGGGGATCATCGAGTACCCGCTCAACAAGTTGGTGCACTGAGAGGCGGGCAGGGGGGCGCGGCGGGAGGGGCGAGAGGAAATGCGGAGCGGCGCTGGCATTTGGTGGAATGGCGGGGTATACTGAGTGTGTTCCCGCCTTCCAGATGCCCATGAATCGAGCCCTTCCCGTTTTTCTCACTGCCCTTTTGGGCTCCGCGATCTGTCCTCTGGTTGCGGCGCCGGGAGTTCCGCCGAAGCCTGCCGCCGCGGTCGACAAGGGGGGCGGAGAATTGGACCTGACTAAATTCCCCGGCCAGGTGATCGACGAAGTGGTGGTCCCGGTTCCCAGCGAAATTTTCAGCGTGCTCGACAAGCTGGGCGACCCCGATTGGAAGGCCGAGGTCAGCGCGTCGCCGAAGCCCACGTTTCGCGAGCGCAGCGACGTGGCCTTGCTGTTGGGAGCCACGGTGGCAGACGGATTTATCGCGGTGCAAGCGGAGGACAAGAAGGCGGTCGAAGACGTCGGCCGGAACGTGCTGAGCCTCTCCCGCTCGCTGGGGGTCGAGGACGACGTGGTGCGGCATTGCCAGGCGATCGATGACGCCGCCAGCGCGGCGAAGTGGGACTTGGTGCGCATGGAATTGGACGCCACGCAGACGACGGTGCGGGCCAAGATGCGGCAGATGCAGGACGGGGCCTTGGCGGAGTGCATTTCGGTGGGCGGGTGGCTGCGGGGCACCCAAGTGATCACGGCGGTGATTGGCAAATCTTTTTCCGCGGAGCGGGCCGAGTTGCTCTACCAACCCGACCTCGCAGATTACTTCAACGACGCCCTTGAGGAGATGCTCGTGAAGGCCAAGAACCCGGCCAAGCTCAAGGAGATCGCGGACGGCTTGGCGCGGGTGCGCGAGTTGATGGACAACGGGGGCGGGGACATCAACGCCGCCGCGGTGGCCGAGATGAATGCCGTCACCTCCGCCCTCGTCAAAAAGATCACCGTTAAGCCATGAAGCCCGCGTCCTGTTTCCCACTTTCCTCTGCCATGAGACGCTTTTTCACTCTTCCCACCGCCGTCGCCCTGCTCCTCGCGACTCCCCTGCAGCTCTTGGCTGTGGTGGATGACTCCCACAGCATGGCCATGGAGGCCGCCGTCGACGCCGTCAAGGCGGGCTTCAAGATCCGCCAGGAATACTGGAGCGGAATCCTCAAGAGCGGCGAGCAAAAAATGGTTAAGCAGCAACTCTTTAAGGGGAATGAGTACTGGTTCTTTTTGGGAACGGACGAGGACAAAATAGCGCTCAAAGTGGAGGTCCTGGACCGCAAGGGCGCCAAAATTCAGGTGGAGACTCAGCTCAAACCCAACGCCGCCGCCGTTCGCGTGCTGGCCCCGGCCACGGGGACCTATTACATTGTTTTCAGCTTAAATGGAAAGGAAAACGAGAAAATTCCCTGGGCCCTGGCTTATGGCTACCGCTGAAGTCTGCGGGCGCGGGGGGGCTCAGTCCGGCCTTGTTGCCCACTTGGCTAGGGATCAAACTAGCCGCTCTGCACCCTGAGGTCGGCCGCCGCGCGCTCTGCCTTTCTCCCCTCCTTCGCCTCATGCCAACACTCACGCTGGATTACGAAACGCCCCACTTTCTGCAAAGCCTGATCGCCCACGACGAAAGCCTGCTCAAATGCCTCGGCGCCGCGCTCAACTTAAAAGTGACTTCCCGCGATGCCTGGGTAAAGTTAGAAGGAGAGGAGGGCGGCCTGGTGACGGGCCAAAAGGTCTTTGCCCAACTAGAAAAAGCCCGCCGCGGGGGGGCCGACATCAACCCACACTATTTTCACTTTGCCCTGGAGACGGAAAAGCGCAATGCGGCCAGCGCGGGGCCCGGGGTGGAGTCGCTCGATAGCCTGACCTCAATCCGCCTCCTCGGAAGCCCGCGCAAGCCGCCGATCCTGGCCCGCACCCGCACCCAACTGGCCTATCTGCAGGCCATCCGCAGCCACGACGTCGTCTTCGGGGTCGGCCCCGCGGGCACTGGGAAAACCTACCTGGCGATGGCGGCGGCCGTCCACGCCCTCAAGGCCGGGGAGGTGCAGCGCATCGTCCTGACCCGGCCCGCGGTGGAGGCGGGCGAGGCGCTCGGCTTCCTGCCCGGCGACCTCAACGACAAAATCCTCCCGTACCTGCGCCCGCTCTACGACGCGCTCCACGACATGTTGGAAATAGACGAGGTCGAGAAATTGATGGAGCGCGGGCAGATTGAAATTGCCCCGCTGGCCTTCATGCGGGGGCGCACCCTAAGCAAAAGTTTTATCATCCTGGACGAAGCGCAAAACACCACCCAGGCCCAGATGTTCATGTTTCTGACCCGACTCGGCGACCAGTCGCGCGCCGTGGTCACGGGCGACCCGAGCCAAATCGACCTCAAGGACGCCCGCTTGAGCGGCTTGCGCGAGGCCATCAAGGTCTTGGAGGAGGTCGAAACCATCCGCTTCATCACATTCGAGGGCAGCGATGTCGTCCGCCACCGGGTGGTGCGGCAGATCATTGAGGCCTATCAGCATTACCGCAAGGACAGCAGCTCGGAAATTTACCGGCCCGGGGCCCTAACGAAAACATAAGCGCTTCCCCGGCAGCCATTGGCCAAGGCATTGGCATTGGGTCTAGCTAAAGCCTGCAGCTTCCGAGGCGCTCCTGCGGAGCAACTTACCAAAGCATTATTTAGAAGACTCAAGGCGCCAGCCGCGCCCCCACCGTCCCCAGCCCCGACAAGCGGTCCACCTCCGCCTGGCGCCCCGCCCAAGCAATGCTCCGCAAGACCAACAGCCGGTACAGCGGATCATCAAACGTCCAACTGTAGTGCCCCGGAATGCACACCACCACCCGCCCCTGATGCTGCTCCCGCACCCATAACTGCGGCCGCGCCACTCCCTCCTCGATCCCATTCGCTAGCGGCGTCAGCCGCGCGGGATCCCCCTGCAAATTCCAATACGTCTCATCCTCTAAATCTAAACTCGCCGGGAATCCCCGCGTGATCGGATGCTCGCGCGTCACGAAGTCCAGCCGCACCGCCCCGTGCCGGAATTGGGTCGTCACGCCACCCTGCGTCGCCAACCCAATCCGCTCCGCCAACAGCAAGACATCCTTATACCCCTCCACCGCCCAATGCAGATAGACCAAGCCCCCGCCGCGCTCGGTAAATTCATCCAGGCGCGCCGCCGCCGCCGGATTCCACCCCGGATTGCGCGAATAAAAAATCGCCACATCGGCCGCCCCAAGCTGCTCCCGGCTGGGAAAGTTCGTCGCCCGCTCCACCGTCACCCCAGGTGCCAGCGCCAATAGCGCCGACCACCGCTCCAACCACAGCGGATAATCATGCTCCCCCAAACCATGATCCTTCGGCCCCGCACACAACAGCAGCCGCAGCGGGGCCCCTCCCCCTGCCGGAATCCCCCGCAAAGCCACCCGCAGGGACTCCGCTAGCCCCGCCCACGACCGCGCCGGTGGCACTCCCGCCCGCCGCAGCGGCGCCGGCTCTAGCGGATTCGTCAAAAGAAACGTCAGCAAGTCCTCCTGCTGCCCCTGACTGAGCCGTTCCCCATAGCCCTCGGGCATCAGCGAAGTGCGCAACAACTCGATCCCCTCAATGTCGGCCCGAGCCAACGTCTGCACCACCCCACCAGCCAGGGCCAACCGCACGCTTTCCCCCTCCGCTCCGCGCACGATCCCCGTCAGACTGACCCCACTCTTCAAGCGCACCACGCTAGCCGGATGATCCGGATTGATCGCCGCCGAGGGATGCCCAATATCCCCCCACACGCTGGCCCGATCCCGCGAAACCAAATTTGTCAAATCAGGCCCCAGCGCCACGCCTTCGCCGCGGATTTGATGACACGTCGCACAGCCCGCCGCATCCGAGAAAAACACCTCGCGTCCCCCCATCCACGACCCCGGATGGCTTTCCGCAGTCACCGCCGTCTCCGCCGCCCCCTCGCGCGCCCAAGGAACCAAGGTTTTCCCCAACGGCAGCGGCACCCGCGCCTCCCCCCGCGCCGCATAAAACCCCTGCTCGGCCGCCCCCGCGGCATCCTGCACCTCCGTCGTCAGGCGGAAAGCCCCCAGCCGCCCCCCCTCGCTATCCGCCCCTGCCAGCGCCGCCCCCTTGGCCCCGCGCGGCGCAAACTCCCCCCAGAGCGACTCCGGCTCCCAATCCAACTTGGCCCCAGGCTGCGTCGTCGGCCGAAACACATCGCCCCGCTCCAATAACCCACGCAACTCCACCCCGCCCCCGCCCGCAGGCCCCACCTTGATCCCGCTGCCTCGCAACAACGCCTCACTCACCGCCAACGAAGGACTCGGCAAAATCACCCCGCCTTCCCCTCCCGCAATCCCCGCCTGCACCCCCTGCAAGGTCACTAATACATCCAACTCCATGCGCTGCGCCACTCCCCCCGACTGCCGCCACGACTCCGGCAAAGGAAGCGTTAGTCCATACCCCACCGGCTCGGTTTGCCGCGGCACTTTCACCACCAAGGTCCGCCCATCCCGATCCAAGCTAAGCCCCTGCACCGGCACCGCCCGCCGCGGCGACCCCATCTGGTCCCGCACCACTTGATAGCCAGGCCGGATCACCTCAAAGCGATCCCCCGCACTCACAAACCGCCCCGCCTCAATCCGCGCCCGCTCCGCCGCCCCCGCCCAGTCCGCCGGATCCACTGCGCGATCAAACGCGATGCGAAATTCATCCGGCGCACTCGCCCAAGCCCGCACCGGCTGCGGCAACTCCCGACCCGCGTAGTTGACCTTAAAAATCCGCCCCATCCCCTTCGGTCCCGTGCCCCAATCCGGCGGACCACTGTGGCAGGCTATCAAAAGATCGCCCTGAGGACTCACACAACAATCCACCGTCAAAAGCCCCAAACAAGCCACCAAGGTATTCTGCCCCACATAACCCTGCGGCGTCTTCACTAACTTCGTGCGCCACAATTTGCCGCGCGCCTCCCCGCACACCAGCGCGTCCCCCGCCCAAAAATCCGGACCAAAACACCGCCCCCCATTCACCCCCTCATTAAAAACCATCCCCACCGCCGACTGATGCTGCGGTCCATACTCCACCACCGCCGGCCAGTCCAATACCGCCGGCAAATGCTTCGGATGCCTCGGCGGAAATCCATAGTGCTTCCCCGGCACAATGTGCAGCAATTCATCCAAAGGATTCCCATTAGGAAGCCAAGTCGCCCCCTCCTGCTCGGTGGCAAAAAGATCGCCCTCCCGATTAAAAGCCAACGCGCACGCAAAACGCACCCCCGTGCACACCGTCTCCCGGGTTTTGAAATCCGCCGACACCCGCTGGATGGTTCCCCGCTCACTCTTTAAATCATAGGCCGCCCGCCCTGTCGCCGGGTCGATCAGATAGCCGTTAGCATAGTTAGCGCATCCCAAGCTGAAATACAAACTCCCCTCCCGCGGGTCCACCGCCAAACCCACCGCATCCACGTTCTGCGGAATCTCCTGCCACCCCGTGGCCACCACCACTTCCTCCTCCGCTACCCCATCCCGGTCCCGATCCAAAATCAACGAGATCTTCCCTTTGCTCGCCACCAAAACCCCCTCCCCGCGCGGGTCCCCCGCCGACAACAACGCCATCCCCAACGGCCCCCGCAAGGTCTCCCGCCCCCAAAACACCGTCGCCCGATCCTCCAGACCATCGCCATCACTATCTGTTAATAAGTGGATCGTTCCATCGTACCCCAGCGCCACCAATTTGCCGTCATGGCGGTAGCGCAGATTATTGCGATTCGTCAGCGCTACCGGCAACTCGCTCACCGCAAAACCCGGCGCCAAAAACTGCACCACCGGCGCGTCCCCAAGCACTTCCAGGGCATGCACCTCCGCCCCCACCGCTAGCGCATTCAAACCCGGAATCCGCGCCAACAAAGCCCCCTCCACCGCCTCCCGCTCCGGATCCGCCAGCGCCCGGTCATACACCCGCAGCACCGCCAGGTCGCCCTGGAAAAAGCCATTCGCAAACGGAGGAAACTCGGCCTCGTTCGAGCACATCCGCGCCCCCACCGCCATCACATCCATCCCCAACTGCGACTCCATCCGCAGCCGCTCCC
>CANHIJ010000103.1 GCA_947460575.1 Verrucomicrobiales bacterium
CACCCCGCCCCCAATGTTATCCCCCAGGCGGCGCCAGTGGCCCCAGTGACCTCGGTGACTCCAGTAGCCCCAGTGGCCCCAGTGGCCCCAGTGGCCCCAGCGGAACCAGCGGAACCAGCGGAACCAGCGGAACCAGCGGAACCAGCGGAACCAGTGGAACCAGTGGCACCAGCGGCGCCCGTGGCGCCCGTGGCGCCCGTGACCTTGGCGACCTTAGTCACCCCGATCCCTGAGGTCCCAGAGGTCACCCACAGCCGTCCTATTGTCCCCATAGCCCCCCTGCCAAAGCCAGTCGGCCCCTGGGAACAAGCTCCCCCCGGGGCCGTTTTCAGCGCCGCGGTTTTGCCCAGCGCGGCCGCCGCGCCGCCGCGCCGCATCGCCGCCAAAATCGCGGGCGCCGTGCTGGTCGCCTTCGGACTCGCCTTTGCCCTATTCGTGGCGCGCTGCGCCGCCAACTGAGCCGCCCCGCGCGCCGCTTCAGGGGCGCGGCTTGCTTGCGGACGGCAGGCACATCAGGTGGGTTTTGCTGCGGAAAAACAGCCGCCCCCCCGCGATCGCCGGGGTGGCATCGCTAGATTCGCCCAGCTGCCCTTCCCCCAACTTGCGGAAAGTATCGCCTGCCGCCACCACCGCGACCTGCCCACTCCGCCCCGTGCAGTAAATCCGATCTCCCGCCATCACCGGCGATCCATAGACCTTGTCCGCGAAAACCCGCTCGCTGTACACCTCGCTGCCGTCCTCCGCCCGCAGGCAAGTGAGCACCCCGCCGTCGCCCAGCAAATAGAGCCGCTTCCCGTCCCCCACGGCGCTAGGCACATAGGGCAAGCCCTTGGTCCGTTGCCACAAAATCGACGGCTTGGCGTCGGTCACCCGCACCGCCAGCGACGCCTTCCCCGTGCCCCCCTGCCCCATCGCCATAAAACAAATCCCGCCCGCCAGCGTCGGCGAACCGACGGCCCGGTCGGTCGGACTGGCGCTCTCCACCTCCCATAGCAGCGATCCATCCGCCGCATCCAAACAGGTCAAAGCCTGAGGATTCCCCGCCAGCACCACCGCCTCTCGCCCATTCGCCTGGCGAAATACTAGCGGGGTGGCAAATGGCGTGCGCACGCTCTGCCGCGCGTGCTTCCACACCACCGAGCCATCGCTCGGCTTCAGCCCGGCGATAAAACTATCTCCCCCCACGTTGTCCTTCGACACCACCAGCACCCCGCCCGCTAACACCGGCGAAGCCCCGCTCCCGTGCTCCTCGCCATAAGTCCCCAAATCCTGCGTCCACAGCCCCTTCCCCTCGTGGCTCAGGGCCATCACCTGCATCTTGCCCCCCGCACTCCACGCCAAATACAGCCGCTCTCCATCCACACAGGGCGTGCTGCTCGCAAAACTGTTGAACTGGTGCTGCCCGTACACGCTGAACCGATCCTCCACCCGCCACAGCTCTCGCCCACTGGCGGCCTCAAAGGCCATCACCAAGCGCTTGCCCGCCTCCTCCCCCTCGCTGGTCAAAAAGAGTCGCCCCCCCCACAAAACCGGCGAAGACAGGCCCGGCCCCGGCAAGGCAATTTTATACGCAAAATCCTTTTCTCCAAACTGAACCGGAAACCCCTCCGCGGCGCTGCTCCCCGATCCATCGGAACCCCGAAAGCGCGTCCACTCCTGTCCCCTAACCCCGCCGCAACAAAAGAGGGCCGCCAAAAAGAGAGGGAATTTCATGGTATTTGTTATTAAATAAAAACTATCCCGCCAAAGCCGCCGCCGCCACCGCCAACGACGCCGGGTCCGATACGGAGTAGACCTCCACTCCCTTGCGGATGCGCCCCAACATTCCCGCCAACTGCCCGCCCGGCCCCAACTCCACAAAACACTCGTGCCCCTGCTCGAGCAAATATTCCATGCTCTGGGCCCACCGCACCGACCCCGTCACCTGGCACTCCAAGGTCCGCCGAATCTCCTCCGCCCCCGCCACCGGCCGCGCCTCCAAATTGCAAATCACTGGAAACGCCGGAACCCCCAGGCTCACTCCGGCCAACTCCGCCCGCAACTTTTCCTGCGCCGAGGCCATCAAGCGCGAATGGTACGCCCCCGCCACCGGCAATTCCTTGCCCCGCAAGCCGCGCTCCCGCGCCACCACCGCCACCTCCGCAATCCGCTCCCGCGCCCCGCTCAACACAATCTGCCCCGGCGTATTAAAATTGGCCAAATCCACCCCGCAGTCGGCCGCCAATTGCCGCACCGCTTCCTCCGCCCCCCCCAGCATCGCGATCATCCCCCCCTCGGTGGCCGCACAGGCCTCCTCCATCAATAGCCCCCGCCGCGCCACCAGCCGCAGGCCCTCCGCAAAGCTAAAAGTCCCCGCCGCCGCGTGCGCCGTAAACTCCCCCAGCGACAAACCCGCCGCCGCTCCCACCCGCAAATGCGGCACCGCCTCCCGCAGCGCCGCCAGACAGGCCAGCCCGTGCACATACAGCGCCGGCTGGCACCGACTCGTCCGCGTCAATTCCTCCATCGGACCCTCCCGCATCACCGACCCCAGCCCAAATCCCAACGCCGCGTCCGCCTCCTCAAACAACCCCCGCGCCACTTCCGAACGCTCCGCCAAGGCCTGGCCCATGCCCACCGCCTGCGCGCCCTGCCCAGAAAATAACAATACCACCGATTTGCTCATAAGGCCGCCATTCTACGACCTCGACCGCGCCTCCTGCAAGCCCGATGGCGCCGCCCCTCACTTCCGAAAAATCAAAAACTTCCGGCACCCATAGTTGATCAATACGTTGGGAACCACAAAGCCCAGCACCGCCGCCCACTTCGGCCAGTGCCAGTAATAAACCAGCCCAGCCTGGGCAAAGCTCCCGCTCAGCGCCCCGGGCAAGTTCACCGCCGTAAAATAGAAAAATTCCCGCAGCGGCGCATGCCGCCCCGGCGTGAAAACCCACTTCATGTTCAGCCAATAGACAAAGGCATTGGAAACCAAAAAGGCCAGCCCGGTCGGCCCAAAGGTCGACCGGGCGCGCTCCCAGTCGTCCAGGCCAGCCCCCTGGAGCTGCGGCCAGACCACTTGCACTAACCCCAAATAAACCCCCACGTGCACCACCAGCGCCCCCCCTCCGCACAGCGCATATTTCAAAAACTGAATCGCCGGAGGCGCCTCCCGGCTTTGCAATAAACCCAGCAACGCCGCCCCATCGCAGTTCCGCAGCAGGCGCCCTAACTCCACAAAAGATTTAATCATATCAGAAAAAATAGCGCGCATTGCCCGCTCGCCTCAGCCCCAGGCCCCATACTTCGCCTTCCACAGCGGCAGGGCTTTCAAGATGTCCTCCTTCTTGCGCCGGTGACTGAGTTCCCACACGATCGGCTTGCCCGGCTCCACCAGGGGAAGCAACCGATCAAAATCCACGCTGCCCTGGAACGGCACCCGGTGATCCTGCTCCGGCCAAATCACGTCGTGCAAATGGCACCCAATCAAATACGGCCGCATCCGGCTCAGCCACTGGTAGTGGTCCAGCAAGCTCAGGTTCGCCTTCAACTGCACGTGCCCAAAATCGTGCCAATACCCAATCCACGGCCCCGCGCATTCCTCCATCAAGCGCACCATCTCCCGCTCGCTCGGCACCTGCTCGTAGTGGCTCCGGCTCTCCACCGCCACCGGCACCCCCCACTTCTCCGCCTGCTCCGCGATTTGCCCCAGCGCCTCCTTGGCCCGACCATAATATAGCCCCCCCAGCGCCTCCCGCGCCCGGATCATCTTCAGCTTCTTGCGCACATAGGCCCGGCTGTTCAATTTCCCCTCCGACACCATGTCCGTCAAGGCGCTCGACGGCCGCCCCATCGGCACCGAACCCAGGTGCAACACCACGTAGCGCGCCCGAAATTCCGCGGCATACTCAATTGTCTTCAGCGTCAAGGCCATGGCCCGATGCCGGTCCGCCGCCCGGTGGCTCGTGTATTCATAGGCATCCGGCGCATCGATCATCAATTCCACTGGCGAAGGACAAAAGTTGTGCACCCCTGACACCTTGATCCGCCCCGCGTGAAACGCTTTGCGAATCCCCGGCAACAGGGAAATCTTCAGCCCGTGGCTGATCTCCATGGTGTCAAAACCCATGCCCAGGATCTCGTCCACCAATTCCTCCCCGTCGCGGTGGCGAACGCTGTTCCAGCACGTGGAAAATGAGAGCATGGCGGCAATAATAGCGATTCGCGCAGGCGGAGCGGCCCCCCCCTAGCGGGCGGCCCGTCCCTTTCCAAGCCTCACAATTTAGCCAAGGAGTCGTCCAAGGCGGCGATCAATTCCCCGATCGTGGCCTCGGTTTCATCGCCCATGTTGCTCAAGCGGAAGGTGCTATCCTTGATCTTGCCGTACCCGCCATCGATGGCCATGAGGTGGTTCTTCCGCATCAGAGAAACCAACTTCGCAGTGTCGATGCCCCGGCTGTTCTTGACGCAGGTGAGCGACTTCGAGCGATAGCCCTCCGGCGCAAAAAACTCAAATCCCTGCCGCCGCACCCAGTCGTGTACCATGCCATTCAGCGCCGCGTGGCGCGCATAGCGTTGCTCCAACCCCTCGCTGTAGATGTCCTCCAACTTGCTTTCCAAGGCGAAAATCAAGGGGATCACCGGCGTGCTCGGCGTCATGAAGTTGTCCGCATTCTTGCGGAATTCCACAAAGTCCAAGTAGTACCCCCGATCGCTCGCCCCCGCCGCCTTGGCCAGGGCGGCCTCGCTGACCGCAAACAGCGCCATCCCCGGCGGCAGCGCCAAAGCCTTCTGCGTCCCCAACAACATCACGTCCAGCCCCAGCTCATCAAACCCGATCGGCACCGTGCTGAAACTGCTCACCACATCCGTAATCAAACTCACCCCAGGGTACTTTTTGACCACCGCCGCAATCTCCCGCAGCGGACTGAGCACCCCCGTCGAGGTCTCATTGTGCACCACCGTAATGGCGTCAAACTCCCCCGTCGCCAAGCGCTCGTCCACCGCCTCCGGCGTGATCGGCTGGCCCCACGGCACCCGCAAGGCCTCCGCCTGCTTGCCGCAACTTAGCGACACCTCGTACCACTTGTCCGAAAAGGCCCCGCAGCAGCAGTTCAGCACCTTCTTCGCCACCAAATTGCGCAGCGCCCCCTCCATCACCCCCCAGGCTGACGAGGTCGACAAAAACACGGGCTGCGCCGTCCCAAACAACGTCTGCAACCCCGGCATGATCCGCTGGTATAGCGCCTGGAATTCCTTGCTGCGGTGCCCCATCAGCGGCTGGATCATGGCCTGCTGGGTTTTGGCACTAACTTCGACGGGGCCGGGAATGAAAAGCTTGACGTGTGACATGGGAAAAAATAAAAGATGGGCTCGCCGAGCCCCCTAGGGACTGCTGGTCCAGATGCCGTATTTCAGGGCAAGCTCGTCCACCAGTTCCGCCGCGGCTCGACCTCGCGGGCCGGGAGCTTGGGCCAACTTTTTGGCAATCTCAATCGCTTCCTCGTATTTTCCTGAGGCCTCCCTCAGGCGGCGCGCCTTGTCCCCGGCCCGGTGAAACCAGTAGTCCTCCTCGGCGCCCTCCCCCTCGGCGGCGGGCTTGGGCGCAAACTCCCGCAGCACTTCGTAGTAGGCCTCCAGGGCCTCGTCCGGCCGCTGCAGCGCTTCTAGACAAACCCCCTTGCGCACTAAAGTCTGCCGCCGCCAAGCCTCTGGCAGGCCCTCGGCCCGCAGCACCTCCTCAAAGGACCGCAAGCCGCGCTCCTGCTCCTCGGCGGTTTGCCCCGGCACCGCCAACAATTCCCCCCGCACGCTCAGGGCCTGCCACCGCGTGTTCTCCCCCGGCCCCGGCTTGGCGTCCAAGATGCCCTCGAGCAATTGCAGCGCCGCCGCCCCCTGCCGCTGCCGCTGATTGAGCAGCGCCTCCTGCAACCGCGCCTGCCACTTCAGCGGCCCACCCCCCTGGAACACCTTCTCCCACAGCGCCACCGCCTGCTGCGGAGCATTCGGCTCCAGCGTCAAAAGCGCCGCCCGCCCCGCCCAAAACAGCGCCGACTCCGCCAGCGGATGCATCGGGTCGTCCGCCGCCGCCGCCTCAAAAAACCGCTTCGCCCCACTGAAATTCTCCCGCCGATAGCTCAGCTGCCCCACCTTCATCCGCAAGTCGGTCCGCCCCGCCGCCTTCGGAAAATCCCGCAAAAACGCCTCCGCCTGCCCGACCATGGCGTCCGGACCGCCCTCGGCCTCGGCCACATAGCACCCCAAGAGCGCCACCCGCTCGGCCTGCCCCGGCGACCCCTCCGCCGCCGCCGCCCGCGCCGCCGCCAGTTGGCGCCCCGCTTCCCCCACCCGCGGCGGGTCGCTCCGCAGCGCCAACTCGGCCAGCGCGATCAAGGCTTCAAAGCGCCGCGGGTGGGGCGGCTGCGCTTGAGCCACCGCTTCCAGCCCGGCCACGGCCCCCGCTTCCCCCCGCGAAGCCATCCGCAGCGCCCGCTCCAAGTGAAAATCCGCTCCCGCCGCGGCATACTCCCCCAGCGACGACCCCTCTAACAGCGCTAAGCTCCGCGACGGACTCGGCGTCCCCAGCTGCAGCTCCGCCAAGGCCGCATTGTAGGTCGCCGCCGCCCGCACCGCCGGCTCCGGGGACTTCGCCGACGCCTCCAAAAAATACCCCGCCGCCGCCCGGTACGCCGCGGCGTCGTACTCCGCCTGTCCCGCCACCCAGGCCGTCCACGCCGCCACCGCCGGCGTGGGAGACAACTGCCGCAGTTGCTCCAACAGCGGGCGCGCCTGCTCCCGCCGATTCTCCCCGATCAAATACTGCGCCTCCCGCAGCAGCGCCAAGGCCCGCAGCGGATGGTCGGGGAAATCCCGCGGAATCGCCGCCCAAGCCGCGCCCGCCTGCAGCCTGTCCCCCATCGACTCCAGCGCCGCCGCCAAGGCGATCCGCGCCCGGATCTTCAAATGGATATCCCCCCCCGCCGCCAGCGAACTCAAAAACGCCTGCGTCTCCGGCGTCGGCACCCGGTTCAACACCTCCAACTCCTGAAAAGCGCCGTCGAGCACCTCCGCAGGCGGCGGTGGTGCCGCGGAAATCAATTGCCGCAGCGCCGCCAAGGCCTCTCCCTCCTGCCCCTGCGCCCGCAGCGCCCGCGCCCGCCCCCAGCGCGCCGCCTGCTGCAACCTCAGCGGCGCCCCCGAGCGCTCCGCCGCCAAAGCCGCAAAGCCCTCCTCCGCCGCCTTCGCCGCCCCCCCCGCCAAGGCGATGCGCGCCTTCAAATACGCCCGCGACGGCGTCTCTCTCGCCTCTCCCGCCCCCCCGCGCCGCTGCAAAATCTCCCCGGCTGCGGCCCATTCCCCCTCCGCCAAGCGCAGCTCCGCCAGCCACAGCGTCGCCCGCTCCGCCGCCGCGCCCCCCGCACCCTCCAGCAGCGGACTCAACACCCGCCGCGCCCGCTCCCGCTCCCCCAGCGCCGCCATCATCCCCGCCCGCGCAAAAATCACCTCCACCGCGTACTTAAAATCCTTCAGCCCCGCCAGCGAAGCCAAACTCTCCTCCGCCTCCCGCCAGCGGTCCAATTGCGCCAAGGCCTGCGCCTTCCAAAACACCGCCTCCGCCGCCTCCGGCCACCCCGGGTCCGCCGCCGCCGCCAACACTTCCTCCGGGCGCTTCGCCCGCACCAGCGCCTCTCCCAGCAACAACAGCGCCGCCTCGCGCGGCGGCCCCACCAACTTCCCGCTCGCCAAAACCCGCCGCACTTTCACCACCGCCACCTCCGGTAAGCGGTCCCGCAGCGCCTCCGCCGCCCGCGCCAACTCCGGCACCTCCAGCGTCCCCGCCCGCGGCGCCCCCTCCATCAGCGGCGCCCCCTCCGCCAGCGACGCCCCCACCACACAGACCGCCAAGCACAAAAGGAGATTCGACATCGGAGGGGCGCGCAAAACTTTTAGAAAAAAGAGACCTCCCCACCCGTAGCACCGCCGCCGCTTTTGGCACGCGGTTTTCCATCCCCCACTGCCCTTCAAAAAGGCCGCCCCACCCGAATCGAGGCCGAGCGCCCGTGCGCCGCCAATCCCTCTATCTCCGCCATCAACTCCACCACCGGCGCCGATTTCTCCAGCGCCTTGGCGCTCAGCTTCACCACGCTGGTACGGCGCTGAAATTGGTCCACCGTCAGACCCGGAAACGATTTCCCGGCCCCGCCCGTCGGCAAGGTGTGGCTTGGCCCCGCCAAAAAATCCCCCACCGCCACTGGGCTGTAGTGCCCCACAAAGACCGCCCCCGCCGTCCGAATCTGCCGCAGCACCTCTTTTTCATTCTGCACCACCAGGCTCAAGTGCTCCGGAGCCCAGGCGTTCGCCAAGGCAATGCCCTGCTCCAAATCCCGCAGCAGCACCAGAGTGCCCCCCGTGCGCAGCGACTCCGCCGCGATCTCCTGCCGCGGTAACATCGAAAGCTGATTGGCCACCTCCACCTCCACCGCATCCAACAAGGCCTCCGACGTCGTCGCCACCAGCACCTGGCTGTCCTTGCCGTGCTCCGCCTGCGCGAGCAAATCCGCGGCCACAAAGGCCGGATTGGCCGTCTCATCCGCCAATACCATGATCTCGCTCGGCCCAGGCAGCAAGTCGATCGCCACCGCCCCAAACAACTGCCGCTTGGCCTCCACCACAAATTTATTGCCCGGCCCCACGATCTTATCCACCGCCCGGATCGTCTTGGTCCCGTAGGCCATCGCCGCCACCGCGTGCGCCCCCCCCACTTTGTACACCTCCGTCGCCCCCGCCACGCGCAGGGCGTGCAGCATGGCCGGATTCACCTGCCCACTGGCATCGCAGGGCGTGCACACCACAATCTCCGGCACCCCCGCCGCCTGCGCCAAACTCACTGTCATCAATACCGTGGAAATCAGCGGCGCACTCCCCCCCGGCACATAAATCCCCACCCGCTGAAACGCCTGATACACCTCCCCAACCTCCGCCCCCTGCGCGTTCTTCATCGACCAATCCTTGCGCAACCCGCGCTTCGCAAAGGCCCGCACATTGCGCTGCGCCAGCGCCAGCGCCCGCTTGACCTTCGTCGGCACCCCCGCCGCCGCCGCCGCCCACTCCGCTTCCCCCACCGCCAGCGTCTTGGCACTCAGCTTGGCCCCGTCAAATTTCTCCGCGAAGCGCAACAGCGCCTCGTCCCCTCCCCGCGCCACTTCCCCAATAATCTCCGCCACATATGCCGACAATTCGGTCCCCGGCACGTGCCGCCGGTTCAGGCTGCGCAGTTGAGCGGCAAACGAAGGAGAGCTGTGGCGAAGGCGTTTCATTTTTAAAAAGCAGGAAGGCAAATGGCGGCAAAAGATCAACGCCGCGCCCCCCCTACAGGAAACCCGCCCCGCCCCCTGTCGAGTGCAAATTCCTTCCCCCCAGCACCCGCCACAGCAGCACCCCCAGCGCCATCCCAATCAAATACCCCTGCGGCAAAAAAACCGCGCACCCCCCCACCACCGCCGCCACTCCCATGCTCCGCGCACTCCCCCACACGTCCCGCAGCAACCCCAGTAAGGCCAAACCCTCCAGCCCCAGCAGCACGCCCAAAATCGGCTTGGGAAACAGCTGCACCCACTCCCCCGCCGCCACGCTGCCCCCCAACCCCAGCGCCAAAAACAGCATCCCATAAATCACCACCGACCCCCCACTCCGCCCCCCCAACGCATAGTGCCCCACCAAGCCCCCGCACCCGTGACAGACCGGCACCCCCCCCAAACACGACGCCACCACGTTGAATATCCCATACGTCATCCCCAGCCGCCCCACCCCGACCCCCCGCCCCGGAAATAAATCCTGCACCGTCCGCTGCGTCGCGATCACCGAGTTCGCTAGCGAAAGCGGCAACTGGGGCAGCGCCAGCACCACCAAGCCCGCCCACACCGCTCCCCCTTCCGGCCAACGCACCTTCGGCAGCGCCCACCCCCAGCCTTCCACCAAACGCCCCGCATCGAGCCGGTACAGCCCCCCATAAACCGCCCCCAGCAGCACCACCCCCAGCGCCGCCGGAAAGCGCCGCTGCCCCCGCAGCCCCCACACCATCAGCCCCGCCGCCCCCGCCAACCCATACCCCACCGCCCCCTCCGACGGCACATACGTCCCCAGCGCCAGCCAGCACAGCGTCACCCCCAGCCCCCCCTGCAAGCCCCGCACCACCACCTGCGGAATGCCCCGCGCCAACCACCCCAGGGCCCCACTCACACTTAACCCCATCATCATCAGCCCAATCGCCAGCCCCCCCCCAAACAAGACCCCCGGCGCCAAGCGCTGGCTGATCGCCAACGCCGCCATCGCCTTCAGCGGCTGCATCGGCAGCGGCAATCCATACATCAACCCCGACCCCAACTGCGCCAGCCCAAACACCACAAATACCCCCGCCGCATCCACCCCCGTAGCCCCAATCACCCCAATCAACAGCGGCAGCGCGGTCCCCAAGTCCCCAAAACTCCCCGCCCATTCCTCCCGCCCAAACCGCAGCCGACCGCGCCCCAGCCTGAGTCCTCCCGCTTCGCTTTTCATAATCCCCTCTCTCACACCTACTCCCGCTTTTGGCAACGCCCACTCTCCCCCCCTCGCCCCCCGGCTCCCTTTCCCCTTGTTGCGCCCGCCCCACATGATAAAACCCCCTCTCCGCGGCGGCGCCCCCCGCGCGCCTCCCCCATGGAGCTCAATTTCACCCAGCGCCTCCTCTTGCAAAGCCTGGCGGTCCTCACGGTCCTGCGCTGGGTCATGGCCGGACTCCTCGACCTCAGCCCCGCCGAAGCCCAATGGCTCGAGGCCCTCCGCCACCCCTCCCTGGTCGGCCTCAACGGCGGACAACTTCCCGCCTATTTCGCCGGCTTCGGCACCCACCTCTTCGGCCCCACCCCGCTCGGCCTCCGCTTCGCCGCCCCCCTCCTCGCCGCCGCCACCAGCTGGCTGCTCTACCTCCTCGCCAGCTCCCTCACCGGCGAAAAAACCGCCGCCTGGACCGTCGCCCTCTTTAACCTCAGCCCCCTCGTCAACCTCGCCGCCGTCCAGCTCCGCCCCGAAACCCCAGGCGTCTTCTTCCTCACCGCTGGCCTCGTCGCCGTCTGGCGCGGCCTCCGCCGCGCCTCCCCCTGGGATTGGCACTGGCCCCTCGCCGGCCTTCTCTTTGGCGTCGGTTTCCTCTGCTGGTACGGCGCCATCTGGGGCGTCCTCGGCACCCTCCTCCTCGTCGCCGCCTCCCGCCGCTGGCGCGGCTTCCTCGGCCGCCCCGGCCCCTGGCTCATGCTCGCCGACTTCGCCCTCTGCCTCTGGCCCCTCTACGACTGGAACCAAGCCCACGCCTGGTCCGGCTTCTACCACTGGCGCGAACACCTCTTCCCTCCCCAGGCCACCCCCCACCTCGCCTCACTCCTCACCCTCTCCGCCCAATGGCTCGCCCTCATGAGCCCCGTCATCTGCGCCGCCATGACCTGGGCCGTCTGGCGCGCCGCCCGCGACTGCCCCCGCCACGACTCCGCTCGCTTCCTCACCGCCTTCACCCTCCCCCCCCTCCTCGCCGCCCTCCTCTGCTCCCTCCTCGGCGGCGCCCGCGCCTCCTGGCTCGCCCCCGCCCTCCCCGCCCTCTGCCTCGCCCTCCCCTGGGCCTGGGAAAACCACCTCCCCCACCTCCCCTTCAAAAACCACCTCCAGTGGCTCTGCGTCCTCCCCGCCCTCATCCTCACCCCCCTCGCCCTCGACTCCGACCTCCTCCGCCACGCCGGCATCCCCCTCTCCTACCAGCGCGACCGCTCCCGCGACTGGCGCGGTTGGCGCACCACCGCCCGCGAAGCCGCCACCCTCATCGCCGAAGCCGCCCCCCAAGCCCCCAGCGGCCTCTTCCTCCTCGCCGAAGACGAACGCCTCGCCTCCATCCTCAATTTCCACCTCCCCCAAACCCTCCCCATCTTCCGCCCCACCCCGCGCCACCCCGCGGTCCAAATCCCCCAAAGCCCCGTCCCCGAAAGCGACTACCACTTCTGGCCCAGCTACAGCGCCACCGCCGACGGCCGCAGCGCCTATCAAGGCCGCACCGCCCTCTACTTCACCACCTCCGACGCCGCCCAGCCCCCCCTCCGCCTCCGCCAATCCTTCCGCGAAATCACCCCCCTCAGCGTCTTCGACACCCTCCAACGCGGCCTCCCCCTCCGCCGCATCAAGGTCTTCGCCTGCCTCGGCTACCTCCCTCCCCCCGCCTAATCCCCTCCCCGGCCTGGTCTCCAGCCTCGTCCCAACCCACCTCCCCGCATGCCCTCCCTTTCCCTCGTCATCCCTCTCTACAACGAGGAAGGCAACGTCGCGGACCTAGTGCGCGAAATCGTCGCCGCCCTCCCCTCCACCGCCCTCGAACTCATCCTCGTCGACGACTGCTCCACCGACGCCACCGTCGCCCACATCCCCCGCCATCCCTTCGTCCGCATCCTCCAGTTCTCCGAAAATCGCGGCCAATCCGCCGCCATGCACGCCGGCATCATGGCCGCCTCCGCTCCCATCATCGCCCTCCTCGACGGCGACCTCCAAAACGACCCCCGCGACCTCCCCGCCATGCTCGACCTGCTCCACCAGGGCTTCGACCTCGTCTGCGGCTACCGCGCCAAGCGCCGCGACTCCGCCTTCAAACGCCTCCAAAGCCGCATCGCCAACCTGGTCCGCAGCCGCTTCACCGGCGACGGCGTCCGCGACACCGGCTGCACCCTCAAGGTGATGCGCGCTCCCTGCCGCCACTCCCTCATCCTCTTCCGCGGCATGCACCGCTTCATCCCCGCCCTCATCAAGGGCGCCGGCTACCGCCTCGCCGAAATCCCCGTCAATCACCGACCCCGCGTCTCCGGCGTCAGCAAATACGGCTTCGGCAACCGCGCCCTCCGCGCCACCACCGACATGTTCGGCGTCAAATGGCTCCTCTCCCGCCAGTGCCCGTATCAACTCCACCAGCCTCCGGAAACAGCGCCTCCCACTCCGCCAACTTAAACCCCACCGCCCCCCGCCCATCCCCGCACACCAAAAAGGGCCGCTTCACCAGATTGCCCTCCGCCCGCAGCCGCCGCACCACCTCCTCATCGCTCAAACTCGGCAACACCGCCTTCAAACCCTGCTCCCGATACTCCCGCCCCGACCGGTTGCACACTTTCCCCCAATCCCCCAGCCGCGCCGCCATCTCCCGCAGCTCCCCCTCCTCCGGCGGCTGCTCCCGGATCGCCAAATGCGCGTACGCCACCCCCCGCGCCGCCAAAAAACGCCGCGCCGCCCGACAGCTGTCGCAACCATCGTACCCATAGAGCCGCACTTGAGGACTTGTCATATGCCCCTCGCTGCCACGCCACCCCACCCGCGTCAAGCCCGCCACCCGCAGGATTATTGCGAAAAGACGATTGGCACCCCGCCCCGCGCCGCCGTAACAACATCAGCGTCCACCCGCCCCTCCTGGCCGCTCCTCCCCTCTCATCATGCCCCCCTGGATCGCCGAACTCCTCGCCGCCCTCCCTGGCCTCGTCCACACCGACGCCGCCTCCCTGGCCTCCCACGCCTCCGATAAATGGTTCGCCTCCTGCGAACCCCAAGCCGTCGTCTGCCCCACCAGCGCCGCCCACGTCTCCACCGCCCTGCGCATCGCCCACCACCACCGCATCCCCATCACCTCCCGCGGCGGCGGCGTCGGCTACGTCGGCGGCTGCGTCCCCGTCCAAGGCGGCCTCGTCGTCGCCCTCGCCGGAATGCACCACATCCTCGAAATCTCCCCCGAAGACGGCGTCGCCATCGTCCAGCCAGGCGTCGTCACCGGCGACCTCCAAGACGCCGTCAAAAAACTCGGCTGGTACTACCCCCCAGACCCCGCCAGCCTCAAAGAATGCACCCTCGGCGGCAACGTCGCCACCAACGCCGGCGGCCCCCGCTGCCTCAAATACGGCGTCACCCGACCCTACGTCCTCGGCCTCGAAGTCGTCCTCGCCAACGGCGATATCCTCCGCACCGGCGGACGCTGCCACAAAAATCGCCAAGGCTTCGACCTCACCGGCCTCTTCGTCGGCAGCGAAGGCATGCTCGGCATCATCACCGAAATCACCCTCCGCCTCATCCCCCACCCCCCCACCCGCGCCCTCCTCGGCGCCACCTTCCGCACCTTCCCCGAAGCCGCCCTCGCCGTCCAACGCATCCTCAGCTCCGGCCACCTCCCCTCCGCCCTCGAAATCACCGACAAATTTACCCTCCAAGCCGCCCGCGACTTCCTCGGCGAAGAACGCACCCCCCACGGCGACGCCCACCTCTTCGTCGAAACCGACGGCCACCCCGAAGCCGTCGGCGCCGAAGCCAAAAAACTTACCGCCCTCCTCCGCGGCGCCGGCGCCATCGCCATCCGCACCGCCACCACCGAACAAGAAGTCGAATCCCTCTGGTCCCTCCGCCGCGAATTCTCCTACAGCCTCCGCGCCACCGGCCTCACCAAACTCAACGAAGACGTCGTCGTCCCCCGCAGCAAACTCGTCGACCTCGTCCAATTCGCCGAATCCCTCCAAGCCGAATCCGGCTTCCCCATCGCCTGCTTCGGCCACGCCGGCGATGGCAACATCCACGTCAATATCATGGTCCCAGACATGACCGACCCCTCCCAGCGCGCCCGCGCCGAACAAACCCTCGACTCCCTCTTCCACCACGTCCTCTCCCTCGGCGGCGCCATCAGCGGCGAACACGGCATCGGCCTCGCCAAAAAACGCTGGTTCCCCCAAGCCATCGACCCCACCGGCCAGGCCACCCACCGCGCCCTCAAAGCCGCCCTCGACCCCCTCGGCCTCCTCAACCCAGGCAAATTCCTCGACTAACACCCCCCTGGCCACGCCAAACCCCAGCGCTCACAGGACGTGGTGCGCTCCACTGACCTCCGGAATAACTCCAGCGCAAATCGCTCAGCAGTTACGCATCAAAAGCCGAAGGCTTCGATTCGCCCCAACGCCAAGGACTTGAGAAAGCGCGGCGCCCCTGCCCCCAAGCGGCCGCGCATCCCAGCCCAGGGCAACGCCCTGGGTTTTCCCAGTACCAAAGAAAATGAAGCCCTGTAGGGGCGCCATAAAGACGACTCCGACGGCATCCCCCAGTCGCCGGAAAGGAGAAAAACACCGGACCAACCCCGCCCAGGTCAGAGGCGGCTCATGGCACCCTGCGCCGTGCCCGACGGACCGGTCCACCGCCCACGATGCGGCGATGCCTTTTGACCCCAGAAAAACGCCCCCCACAGGTGAGGCACTTGATGCCAGAAAAACCGCTCAGGTCCCATCCCTATAGCCTAAAAGGGTCCCATGCTTACCTTTCAACTCCCGTTTTTAGGCGACAACTTGGTTCAGGGAGAGGGCTGCACAGCGCGCCCCAGCCTATCGCTAGGGTGCCACCTGCGGCCCGTTTTTAGAATTTTACAGCAAGCCCAGCAGGGCCCGACTTCCTTTGAAATACATGCCATACGAGTGACTAGGGAGCAAAGTTGCGAAGCACGCGAAATCCGAGGCTAGCGCTC
>CANHIJ010000104.1 GCA_947460575.1 Verrucomicrobiales bacterium
GAGGTGTCGCACCACAGCTTGGCGGGGCGCACCACTTCGTCTTGGGCATCCAGGGCCACCAAACCGTGCTGCTGGCCACTGACGCCAATGCCGCGGATGTCGCGGCGCCTTTCTCCTAACTGCGCCAGGCAGGACTCAATCGTGAGGTCCACGGCGCGCGTCCAGTCGCTCGGATGCTGCTCGAGGTGCCCCGGCGGCAGGCCCTCGAGGCATTCGTATTTTTCGGAAGCCTGGGCCACAATGGCGCCGGATGCCAAATCGAGCACCACGGCTTTGGTGCTTTGGGTGCCGCTGTCGAGGCCGATGAATAACATGGGGTGAGGAGGAGTAGAGGTTGGAAGAGTCAGGGGGCGAGGTGAAAACGAGAAAGAACCGAGAAAACCGAAGAGGGAAATGAAGAAAAAGGGCCGCCAGGGTCGGGGCCTTAGGATTCGGCTAGGCCGGGGAAGAGGATGGCTTCGATTTGCACGCAGAGGATGTGGAGGAGGACCTGGTGGGCTTCCTGAATGTGCATGGTGGCAGAAACCGGCACGATCAAGGGGATGTCGGCCAGGGCCGCCGCGGCGCCGCCATCGCGCCCTAACAGGGCAATGCTGTGGAGGCCCTGCGCCCGGGCGACCGCTAGAGCGCGCAGGACATTCGGCGAGTGCCCGCTCGTGGTGAAAACCACCAGGACGTCGCCTTCCTGGCCGAGGCCTGCCACTTGCCGCGCGAACACTTCCTCAAAGGTGTAGTCGTTCGCCGTGGCCGTGAGGAAGGACGAGTCGCCCGACAGATTCAGCGCGGGGAGGGCCCGGCGGTCTTTGTCGAGTCGGCAGAGCAATTCCGTGGCGAGGTGCCCGCTTTCCGCCGCGCTGCCGCCATTGCCGCAACACAGAATCTTGCGGCCCGAGGCGAGGGCCTGCGCCATCAGGGTAGAGGCGGAAGCAACCGCTTCCTCCAGCCCGCGCAGGCAAGCGATGGCCTCGAGGCTGTGGTCGATGAGTTGTTGAAACGGGCGGGATGCCATGGGCGAGAATAGGACGCCCACCACCAGCCACAAACGGAAAAGCGCCCAGACCACGGGCCTGCGGTCCCACCGGCCCGCGGGCCGTCCCCCGCTGGGACCGCCGACGTCTCGTCGCCCCCCGGCGCGGACCCCATGGCCCAAGCCTCGGGAGGGTTTGCGCCTGTTTTGTCTCCTCTCTGGCGGCCGACGTCCGGGGGACGCGCGCGGAGTCGGCCTTAGGTCGCCCCTTCAGGGCTTCATGCCTTTGGTGCGGGGAAAACCCAGGGCGTTGCCCTGGGCTACCTTGGTGTGCCCCGTTGGGGCGCAAAAAACCCAGGCGTTGCCCTGGGCTGGGTTCCGATGCCCCGTTGGGGCGCAGAAAACCCAGGCGTTGCCCTGGGCTGGTTTGCGGTACCCTATTGGGGTGGAGAAAACCAGGGCGTTGCCCTGTGTGGATCTGATGGAGAGCCCCAACGGGGCTTGGTATTACCCAGGGCGTTGCCCTGCCTGTCTTGGGGTGCCCCGCTGGGGCTCCTGTTGAGAGCCCCAACGGGGCTTGGCATACCAGCCCAGGGCAACGCCCTGGGTAGAATACGCCGCAAACCAATGCGCTCTGAAGGAGCGCCGCAGGCGGTGGATGAGAGGCCTGCGCCCGCCGCGCGTCGCCATGCGGCGTTCCTTCAGAACGCGAGGCTTCGGGGCCTTGGTTACCCCAGGGCGTTGCCCTGGGCTGGGTTGCGCTACCCTTACAGGGCAGAGGCGCCGCCATTCACGAAAAAATTGGCGTTGGGCTGAGCTGAAGCCATCGGGTTGCCATGCGTTCCTGCTGAACCATTTGCACAAGGGTTATTCAGGAGCAGGTTGAGCCAAACGACACCACCGACCCTTCCCCGACCCTTCCCCGACCCTGCCACCACCCCGTGCCGGAGCGCCGACCCAAGGTCTCGGTTTAAAGGCCCCCTCTGCGGAGCGTTCGAAGGCAAAATCCCGGTCCCGTCCGGGACGCGCCTCCCCCGGCCATCGGCGGCAAAAAAAGGGCGCCCGGCGAACCGGGCGCACTTCATGCTAGGGCGAGGCTTTGAGCAAGCGCGGGCTTGCTCCTCAAACCAGTTCAGCGGCCGGGGGGCGGGCCGTCGGCGCCGGGGCGGCCGCCGCGGTTTGGCTTGCCCGGGCCTTTGCCAGGACCGCCGGCACCGCCTTCGCCGCGAGCGGGACGCGCGGGGCGGAGTTCTTCTTTGCTGAGTTTACCGTCAGCGTCCTTGTCGAGGGTCTTGAGGGCGGCGGAGGCGTTGGCGATTTCTTCGGAGGAGAATTCGCCGTTTTTGTCGGTGTCGAGGGCCGCGGCGACGGGGGGCGCGGGGCGGCGACCGCCTTCAGGAGGACCGGGAGGAGGGCCATCGGGAGGGCCATCGTGGGGGGGCTTGCCGGGGCCTTCGCCGCGCGGGGGACGGGCGGGGCGGAGTTCTTCTTTGGTGAGTTTGCCATCGGCGTCCTTGTCGAGGGCCTTGAGGGCGGCGGTGGCGCTAGCGATTTCTTCGGGGGAGAGTTCCCCGTTTTTGTTGGCATCCAAGGCCACCATCAGGGGATCGGGGGCGCGGCGCATCCCTTGAGGGCCGCCGGGAGGGGGGCCACCTTCCGGTCCGCCGGGAGGGGGGCCGCCGCCTTCGGGTTGAGCTTGGGCGAACATGGAGCAGGCCGCGAGGGCTAGGGTAATGAGGATCGGTTTCATAGCTTGGTTTTTTTGGGGGGTTGGGGATTGGGGTTAGGTTGTCTGCGGGAGGTGTTTGCCTCTCACCCTGACACCATGGCACCCCATTGTGAAGGCATTATGTCTTTCTGGGTGCTGTTTTGTTAAGCGGGTGTAAAAACCGGGCTGGGCGAGGCCTAGCCGAGGTGCTTCCCGGCAAGCTGCGACCCTCAATCCCGGCTGCCTGGGGTAATTTGGAGGGTTTCCCGCTTTCCGGCGCGTTGGACTTCAATGGCGGTGACCTCGCCGATTTTGAGGACTCCCATGACAAAAGTGTAGTCGTAGATGTTTTTGATATCCTTGCCCGCTAACTTGACAATGGTGTCCCCGGCAAGCAACCCGGCCTTAGCCGCTGGGCCGATGGCGCTGACGCCGCTCAGTTTGACTCCCTCGATACCCTCTTGGGAATAGTCGGGCACGGTGCCGAGATAGACCCGCAGGCCGCCGCGCCCACCTTCGTCGGGGCGCTGCTGTTCCTTGTAGACGGGGACCTCGCTGCCGGTGGCCAAGCCGCGCGCCACCAATCCCATGAAGCGGCTGACCTGCTCCATGCCGGGGTAGTTGAGTTTGTCGGCGGTGTCGCTGGGCTTGTGGTAGTCCTCGTGTTGGCCGGTAAAGGCGTTGAGGATAGGGACCCCTCTCAGATAGAAAACCGAGGCGTCGGTGGGCAAATAGCAATCCTGTTGGGTCAGCAGGCTGAGTCCCGCCACGGCGTTGCGCCGCTCGATCTCGCCCGCCCACCAGTCGGCCGACCCGAGACCCTGGAGGATGAGGTTCTTCCCGAGGCGGCCTATCATATCCATGTTGAGATTGGCCCCGAGCACTAGCCCTAGCTTGGCATTCTCGTCTTGGAAGGCCGACTTGGCGAGGTCGCGACACCAGGCGTTGGCCCCGAGCAGCCCAATTTCCTCGCCGGACCAACCCGCGAAAATCACCTCGCGCTCTAGCCGCAAGCGACCCGCCCGCTGCTCGCTCGCAAGCCACTGGGCAATCTCTAGCACCCCCGCCACCCCCGAGGCATTGTCGTCGGCCCCGTGGTGGATGTCTTCCGGACGGGCATTCGTTTCCCGCGAAGTCGGCCCGCCGCCCGCCCCGAGGTGGTCGATGTGCGCCCCGATCAGGATCGCGGGAGCGTGCGGGTTGAGGGACTCCGCGCTGAGGCGGGCCAGGACATTGCGGCCGCGGCGCTTCTCTTGTTGGATGTCCAACACCGCCCCCAGCTTGACCCCAGGCAAGTCGAAGCCCTGCACCTGGTCCCCGCGGTCCAGTTCCGCCTGCAGCGTCGCCAGGTCTCGCTGGGCCGCGCGCAGCAGGGCCGCCGCCGCGGTATCTGTCAGGGAGATAGCGCCCAGTCCGCTGCCCGCCATGCTGGCATCAAAACTGAGCGGCACGAGTTGTTGCTGGACCTTGGAGGTAGGGCCGCTGACCACCAGGAGGCCGCGGGCACCCTTTTGCCGGGCGGTGAGCGCTTTGTACCGCAAGCTCGAAGCCCGCCCAAAGCGGACCCGTTCTTCCTGACTCAAGCCCTCCGGCAAATAGCGAAAAACCAGCACCCACTTGTCTTTGACGTCGAGGTGAAAATAAGAACTATAGGCCTCGCTGCGCTTCCCATTGCTGTCCACTCCCTCGGGAACCTCTAGCCCATACCCCGCAAAGACCACCGGGGCCGACGCGATCGCCCCCGTGGAAGAAAACGTCAGGGGAATCCAATCGCGCTCCACCGAACCGCCCGCCCAACCCTCGACCCCCGAGACGCTCAAGGCATTGGCGGGCCCCAGGGCCACCCCCGCAGTGAACTCAAAGCTGTGAAAATAGCTCTCGCCATCCCCAGCCGGCAGAAGGCCGCTAGCTTGAAAATGGCGCGCCGCATAGGCGGTCGCCAACTGCTCCCCCGCAGTGCCGGTCAGCCGCCCCTGCAGGGCATCGGAGGCCAAATAGGTAGCGTGGCGCTGCAAGTCGGCCGCCCGGATTTCCGGCGCCAACTCCGCGGGGTCCGCAGGGGCTGCATCCGCCGGGGGCGCAGGCTGAGCCACCTCCGCGGTCTTGGCGGCCCCGCTCTGGCGCAGGGCCTGGAGGGCGGCCGCGTGATCCCAATTCGCCAGGAAAATCTGCGAGGTCTTGTCCCCGCTGCGGGTGCTCGTCCAGGACAGCTTTTGGCCATCGGGGGAAAACGCCGGCAAGCCGTCGAAGCCAGGCGTGTAAGTGACTCGCACCGGTTCGCCCTGGCCAGAGGCGGCCACCACATAAAGCTCAAAGTTGTCAAAACCGTGCTTGTTCGTGGTGAAAATGAGGTATTCCCCTGAGGGGTGAAAATAGGGCGCCCAGGACATAGCCCCCAAGCGGGTGATAGCCTGGGGATCGGTGCCATCCGCGTTCATGGTCCAAACTTCGGCGCGGTCTTCCTCCTCGGTGAAGCGACGCCAGCAGATCTTCCGGCCGTCCGGGCTGAAGAACGGCCCGCCATCGTAGCCACGCACCGCGGTGAGCCGCTGCACGTCGCTGCCGTCCGCGCGCATCCGATAAATGTCCATCAGCCAGGATTTTTGCCCCTCAAACTTGCGCTGCTCGTCCTCGCTTAGCTTTTCTTGGTAGGCGTGGCGGTTGGAGGCGAAGGCGATCCAATTTCCATCTGGGCTGTAGCTGCCCTCGGCATCGTAGCCGCGACTCTCCGTCAAATTCCGCTCCGCGCTACCGTCCAACTTCCGGGCATAGAGTTCATAGTGCTCGTCGTAATCCCAGGCGTAGCGCTTCTGCTTGCCCTCCGCCCGACTCTGCAGTTCGGCGGCCTGCAAGCCCGGCGAGGCCGCGTCCGCATGCGTGGAGGCATAGAGGAAACTCTGCCCATCCGGGTGCAGCCAGGCGCAGGTGGTTTTCCCCACCCCGCTCGACAACCTCCGACTGTCCCCGCTCTCCAAGTCCAGCAGGTAAATTTGATAAAAGGGATTGGTGGGGTCGCGCTCGCTCTGGAAAATCATGCGCTTCCCGTCCGCGCCAAAATAGCCCTCCCCGGCCCGCTTGCCGCTGAAGGTCAACTGCCGGGTCCCCGAGAGCATGGCTTCAGAACCGCCCGCAACCTCCGCGGCAACGGCGACCCCCGCGCCAGCGGCGGCGGTAAACATGACGAGACTGGATACAAGAGCACATCGCTTCATGCCCTCCACTACGCCCCGCACGGCACCCTTGGTCAAGGTTTGACCCTGCTTTTCCGCGCCCCCTCCCCAGAATTGCGACTGATTTCTGGGCCCCAACGGCTCCAGGCCCACAAACTGACGCCAAGCCTATCCGCCTGGGCCAATCCCGATCACAACGCGTGGACTGAATCCTTCATGGGCTCTCTGAAAGCAGAAACGCTCCAAGACGGTGCTTTCATCGACCCCCACGACGCCTCCGACAATAAGCCCCGAAAACCCTCCTCCCTGGCCTACCAAACCCACTGCAATTCGAGTCAAATCTCTCTCAAAATAACTAATCTTTTTGGTCCCTATATCAGTGGCATCTCCCTATCAGGCGCTGGGCCATCTCACGCCAGCGGCCTTTAACCAAGAAGCTCTCATGCGGATCGCAGCAACAGCGGAGGAAATTCGGCCCGCCGCCGGAGAATCGCAATCACTAACTCTAAAAACCATAAAGCTCCTCTATGAACGCCGCCGATGCTTGACATGCGCACAGGATGCACTAAAGCACCCTATCAACTTACACCACCGACTCGTTTAACACCCCAGTGGCCGGAGTTCTGGGTCCTCCTCGCTCTCTGGCTATGCCAAACCAGCAGATACCATGCCCTTTCGCTTTCACTTATCCCTCGCCGCCGCGCTCAGCTTCGCGACGGCTGGCGGCATGGCGGCTGACGTGCCGACCCCATCGTTTCGACAGGATGTGCTTCCGCTGCTGACCAAGGCGGGCTGCAACTCGGGCGGGTGCCACGGGAAGCTGTCAGGGCAGAACGGATTCAAGCTGTCCCTGCGCGGGTTTGCGGCGGAGTGGGATTTCGACTGGATCACCAAAGACGTGAACGGACGCCGGGTGAATTACGCATTTCCCGGGCAGAGTCTCCTCGTCGAAAAGGCCTGCGGCGATGTGGCGCATGAAGGCGGCACAAGATTCCGCAAAGGGTCGCGTGAGTGGCAGACCCTCGTGGACTGGATCGCTGCCCGTGCACCCGGCCCGCAGGCGGAAGAGCCCGATGCGACGAAGCTGGAGATTTCCGGCGGGGCGCGGACGATGAAGCCGGGTGAAACGCAGCAACTCGTGGTGAAAGCCGTTTTCGCCGATGGCCGCGAGCGCGAGGTGACCTGGCTCGCGCAGTTTTTTTCCAATGACGAGGGCGTCGTGAAAGTGAAGCCGAACGGATTGGTGAAAGCGGTGCGCCACGGCGAAGGCGTGGTGCGGGTCCATTTCCAGACGCTGGTAGCGGTGACGCGCTTTACGATGCCGTTTGAAAACGATGTCGCGGGCTCCGATTTCGCAACGACCCGCAATGTGCTCGATGGTCCGATTTTCCAGAAGCTCGCCGCTTTGCGGATCCCGCCTTCCCCGCCAGCGGACGACAGGTCATTCGTCCGCCGCGCCTATCTCGATACCATGGGAACGTTGCCGTCGAACGCCGAGGTGGCGTCATTCCTCGCGGATACCGCGCCGGACAAGCGCGAGCGCCTCGCTGCGGAGTTGGTGGAGCGGCCAGAGTGGCTGGACTACTGGACCCTGCAAATCGCTGACATCCTCCAAAACCGACGGGAGCGGGACCACGATGTGCGCGGGGTGAAGGGAGTGCGTTCGTTTCACGCCTGGCTGCGCGGGGAACTCGCGGCCGGCAAATCATGGGCGGACATTTCGCGGGCTGTTTTACTAGCGAAGGGTGATGTCGTGGCGCAGCCGGCGGTGGGCTATTTCACGACCGTCGTGGGCGAGATGGATCGTGTGGAGAAAAGCGAACTGCCGGACTCGGTAGCGCAGAGTTTTCTCGGCACCCGGATCGGCTGCGCGCGCTGCCACAATCACCCGCTGGAACGCTATACGCAGGACGACTTTTACCACTTCGCCGCGTTTTTCGGAAAGGTGTCGATGAAGCGCGTGGAACCCCAATCGGGGCTCACAAAACTGGAACTGATGACGCCAGACGAACACGAGGCGCAAAAGCGGGTCGCCGAGGCCGCGGCCAAGCTGGCGGAAGTTTCTTCTGCGGAGTTTGCCGCGAGCGGAAAGATGACCGGCGAAGAGATCAAAGAGCAGATCGCGGAGCGCGCCAAAAAAGTCGCAGACGCCGCGAAACAATTCGCGGAAGCACAGGCAAAACCGCCTGAGGCGTTTCAGCCCCGCACCTTTGCCAAGCTCGCGCCGCAGACGCTCGACCGGGCTCTCTGGAAGCATGAGCCTGGCCGCGATGCCCGAGAGCAGTTAGTCGAATGGATGCTGGACTCGGAGCAATTCAGCGGTGCGATGGCAAACCGCATTTGGAAACACTTTTTCGGCACGGGACTCGTGGAATCGGTGGATGACCTGCGCTCGAGTAATCCCCCAAGCAATGGCCCACTGTGGTCGGTGCTCAACGGTGAGTTCCGCAAGGCGAACTTCGACCTGCGTCACGTCATGCGGCTCATCCTCACGAGCCGTGCTTATGGTCTCTCGTCGCAGACCCTTGGTGGAAATGAAACCGAAACGCGCTTCTACTCACACTATTATGCGCGCCGTCTGCCGGCGGAGGTCTTGAGCGACGCGATTGCTTCGGCGACTGGCGTACCGACGAAATTCGACGGCTATCCGCTAGGAATCCGCGCCATCCAGTTGCCCGACCCGCAAGTGGGCTCCTACTTTCTCTCGCTCTTCGGGCGCAGCGACCGCGTCACGGCCTGCGCCTGCGAGCGGAAGGGCGAGGTGACCCTCCCGCAGTTGCTCCACTTGCATAACGGCGATGAAATCCAGCGTCAGATCGCGGCTACCGACGGGCTTTTGCCCGCGGTTTTGCAAGACGCCGATGACCGTGCCGCGACCGATGCTTTGTTTGCGCTCTCGATGCAGCGCAAGGCGACGGATGCGGAGTTTGCGGCGATTCTTCCGCAGCTCGCCTCGAGCACACCGGAGGAACGCAGGGCGGCTTTTACCGATGTTTTTTGGGCTCTGCTTAACACCAAGGAATTCGCCTTTAACCACTGACCACCATGCTCGACTTCTCATTTTCACCAACCCGTCACCGGCTTGGTTCCGGTCTTTCACGCCGCGACTTTCTGCGCATCGGTGCGCTGGCTCCGCTGGGACTTTCGCTGCCACAATTGCTGGCTTCCGAAAAGGCGGCGGCGGGCAAGGCACGGGCGAAGTCGGTCATTCTGGTTTTTCTCGGCGGCGGTATTTCGCATCATGACTCCTTCGATCCTAAGCCCGATGCGGTGGAGGAGATTCGCGGAAAATACAAATCCATCACGACGAATGTGCCGGGGCTGCACGTGACCGAACTACTCCCCAACATGGCGAAGGTGATGGATAAAGTTGCGCTCGTCCGCAGCGGGTCCCACGAAAATGATCATCATGAAACCGCGACAAACTGGGTGCTCAGCGGCCGCTTTGGCTCATTGTTTGGCGATCATCCGGCCATCGGCGCGGTGGTCGCGCATGAGACAGGATTTAGCGGTGCGGTGCCGCCGTATGTCGCCATTCCAAAGAATCCGTCGTTCACCTGGGAACTCGGCCGCAGCGCGTGGCTTGGTGGTCGCAGCGAATCGTTCAAGTGCGGCAATCCAAACGAAAAGGATTTCCGCGTGCGCGATCTCTCGCAGCCTAACATCACGCCGCAGACGCTCGATCGCCGCAGGACGCTGCTTCAAGCATTCGATACGTTGCAGTCGCAGATCCACGCGAACGACCAGATCGCAACCTACGATGAGTTTTCCCAAAAGGCCGCGCAGATGATTCTGGCACCGGAGGCGCAAGCGGCTTTCGACATTGACCAAGAAAGCGGGAAGCTCCGCGACGAATACGGACGCTCAGAGTTTGGGCAAAGTTTGCTGATGGCGCGACGGCTTGTGGAATCCGGAGTTCGGTTTGTGACGGTGAACTACGGCGGATGGGATATGCACGGCAAGATATTCGAGGGACTCGACAAGAAGTTGCCGGAGTTTGACCAGAGCTTCGCCCGCTTCATCCGCGATATGGACGAGCGTGGCACCCTGAAGGACACCCTCGTGGTTTGCCTGGGTGAATTTGGTCGCACGCCGAAGATCAACGATAAAGCAGGCCGCGATCACTGGGGCCGCGCAGGTTCGATGATCTTCGCAGGGGCGGGAGTGCGCGGCGGAAATGTCATCGGTGCGACCGACAAGAATGGCGCCTACGTCACTGATCGTCCGGTGCGTCCGGCGGATGTGGCGTGGACGATTTACGACGCGCTGGGCATGGATGCGAATCGCGAACTAATGACGCCTGAAGGCCGCCCATCGTTCATCCTGACGGAAGGTGCACCAATCCGGGAACTCTACGCATGATCCACCGAATCGCCGTCGCCACTTGTCTATTTGCATCTTTTGCGGAAGCCGAAGACAAGACGCCCGAACCGCCTAAAATCCTCGCGGTTGCCCCTTTGCGGCTCGTCGTTGGGGAGACCCAGACAGTGCGGCTGCGCGGACTGAAATTGAAGGACGTCACCGAAGTCCGCAGCACGCCGCCCATGGCGCTCTCCGTAAAGGAAAAAAAGGACGCCGCGCTGCCAAATGGCCTAACACCGAAAGACGCGGGCGATCAGGAACTCGTCGTCGAAGTGATTGTGCCGGCAGATTGCCCCGCGAAAACAGTCTCGCTAGAAGTGGTCACGCCGGGCGGAACGACGATCCCGCGTGAGTTTGCCATAGTGCCGAAAGACGAGGAAGCCCGTGAGAAGGAGCCGAACAACGGCTTCCGGGAAGCGCAGGCGTGGGACACCGGCAAACCGATGGCGGGGAGCATCGATGCCGATAAGGATGTGGACGTTTTTCGGGTGGAAGGACACGCGGGCAAGACGCTCGCGGTGAGAGTGGTTGCCGCTGCCGCAGGTTCGTTAGCGATCGATCCAAATCTCTCGGTTTTCGACGCGGACGGGCGGCTCCGGTCCAGCGCCGATGACTCTCCCGGCATCGGAAATAACCCGCAAATCCGCATTGTCCCGCAACGCGACGGCCCGCTGTTCATCGTGGTGAGCGATGCCAACGACCGTGGCGGCGCGTGGCACGAATATCGACTCGAAACCCAGCCATGAAAACAGCCCTTTTTACTTTCTCCGGCTTATTGATTAGTGTGAGCGTAGTCAGCGCGGAGCCTATCAGCTACTTCCGCAACGTTCATCCGATTCTGCGGGCCAACTGCATTGGCTGTCACAAACCGGGCAAGACCAAGGGAGGGCTTGATCTTACGACACACGCCGCCGTTATCAAAGGCGGGAAAACAGACGAAGGACTAAAAGCGGGCCACCCGGAAGACAGCGAGCTTCTGATCCAAATTGAAGGCGCAGAACCGGAGATGCCCAAGGATGCCGACCCACTCACCGCCGACGAAGTCGCCACGATCCGGCGCTGGATCAACGAAGGCGCAAAAGACGACACGCCACCGGAACCCGGCGCCGCGCACCGCCTCACTTCACCCCCAGTTTACCGCAGCGCCCCCGCAATTGCATCGCTGGCGGGGTCCCCAGATGGTGAAGTGCTCGCCGTGTCCGGCTGGCACGAGGTGATTTTGCGCAGCGGCGATGGAGAACACGTGCTCGGTCGGCTCGTCGGAGATTCCCCGCGGGTCGAGTCGCTCGCGTTTTCGCCCGATGGGAAACAACTCGCCATCGCAGGTGGCGCGCCTTCGGAATATGGCGAAGTGCAAATCTGGGACGTCGCCGCGAAGCAGCAGGTGCGCTCCATCAAGGCTTCGACCGATTGCTTCTACGGGATCTCCTGGTCGCCCGACGGCAGCCGGGTAGCCGTCGGTTGCGCGGATAAACTCGTCCGCGTTTTCACCCTTTCCGACGGAAAGGAAGCCATGCACTGCGACAATCACCTTGACTGGGTGTTCGCCACCGCATGGAGCCGCGACGGCGCGAGGCTTGTCTCCGCCAGTCGAGATAAAGCAATCAAGCTCATTGATGTTTCCACCGGTCATCTTGTCGATGACATCGCGGAGCCACGCGAGCCACTGCTCTGCCTGGCGCGTCATCCTGCTGAGGACTTAATTGCGTTTGGCAGCGACAACGGACAAATCCGCCTCCACAAAATCGCGCCACGCGGCGGACGTCTCGCCGAGGGCGACAACAAAGAGGAAAGCACCGTGCGCGAATTCGAGAGACTTTCTGGCGCGGTGAACGCCATCGCCTTTTCGCCAGAGGGAAACCTGCTCGCGGCCACCGGGGCCAAAGGCGAAACGCTGATCTGGACGACGGTGGATGGAAAGCGAGTCGCACAGATTCCTTCGCCGGGAGGCGCTCTGTTCACGCTGGCATTCACCCATGACGGATTGCATCTGGCGACCGCCGGAGCCGACGGACAGCTCCGCTTTTACGACACGAAAACCGGCACACTGACGAAAACCCTGATGGCTGTTCCTATCGAAGTAGCGGCGAAGCTGGGCAGTCTCTCCACCCCACCATGACAGCAGTTTCCGGGGCGGGAGTAGCCCCCCAGAGCGTTACAAGATGTGATCGCAAAAAATCAACCAATGTTATTGCGTATTGCGCTGCATCGTATATGACTTAGCATCAACTACTTGCGTCGAAAACGCGCCGCCCCACCACCCCTGACGACCTCCCCCAAAACCGGCTCTTCAATATTTCCGAGGCGCATTGGATTTACCCCCATCGCAATCCCTCCGCGACGCGCATCCTCAGCGAAGCTTGACAGGCCGTTTTCCGCCGCACGGTCCTCAAGTGCCTGCCCGCTCCGCAACTCGCCCAGCAATTTAGCGAAGCTTTTGGCCGCCCTACCAAGGAAATTTACTCGATGATCGGCCCCCTGGTCATCATGGAGTTCAAACCGTGGACCGCCGAAGCAGCGGCCGAGGCCTTTAGTTTCGATGCCGGGGTGCCGTTTGCCCTCCATTTGCCGCGCGACCACCAATACGTCTCTACGCGCACTGTGGAGAGTTATAAGCGACTCCTTCGCGAAGGCGACGACCCTTGCGCGGACATCTTCGGCACCGTCACTTCCGCCCTCGTCCAGGAATTCCAGATCGAAATCACCCGGCAGCGCCTCGACAGCACTCACGTCTTTAGCACTATGGCGCGGCTGACGCGGGACAACCTCATGACGGTCGCCGTCAAACGCTTCCTGACGCAAGTTCTGCGGCACGATCCCAGCGCCCCCGCCGCCCTGCCGGAAGCGCTGCGGCTGCGCTACGCGCCCGCTGAAGGCCGCATTTTCGGTTAAGGAAAAACCAGGGCTGACAGCCAAGCGTTGGCGCGGCGCAATCAGCAAACCGCGGAGGATCTCCCCTTTTTGATCGAGCGCTTCGCCGACCACGAGAAGCTCAACGGGCGCAGCACTTGGCACGCGCTGGTGCGCATTTTTCAAGACCATGGCGAACTCAAACCCGCCCAAGGCAGCCAGGGAAAGCCGGTGGTCGTCCTCAAAGAGCCACCTATGCCCAGCGCGGCATCGCCTCCCGAAAAAAGAAACGGCAACCCGCCAGAGGAGGCGCGAGGAGGGCGCTCTCGTTAATAACTGAACGTATGAGATGTTCCCCAGGCCGCCCGAGCCGTCCATTGCGATGAGAAAAAGGGGAAAAGCCGCCATCTGCCACTTTTTAAGTTAGAAAATGGAAACCGCTCGACCCTCAGAAAATCGCGCAAAAATCCACCGCGGCCTTTTCGCGGGCACCTCTTGGAAGACAAGAGTGATCACAGATTCGTGGAAGAGAGATTTACTTGGTCGCAGGCTCATAGTCCACGGATTTGGGGCACGAAGCGCCAATCGCGTCTTCATGCCTCTTTTTTATCGACCGCAAACCCTTATCCCACCCTCTCAAATTCCCCGTGGGACAAGCTCTAAGGTAGGTACGCTTAAGATTTCCATCTGACCAGACTACTCGCGGAGTCCTGGCGTCTTGCCCGAGGTAGACCCCAATCGGGTTTGTCTGGCCGGTAGCCGCCGATGGCACTAGTCCATACGACCGACTTTGGCCGCTAGCTGAGACGCTGCCGAGGGTGCTGGAGGCGGTGACGCCAGTGGCGAGGGTGCTGCCGTTGAGGCCGGAGGCGGCGCGGGGTTGGCGGGGAGGGGGTCGGAGATACGGGAGCGGATTTGGACTGATTCCGAGAAGTTGTGTTTATTGGCTTCAGTGACTAGCGAATAATCCACCACCAAGATTTCGGGCTGCCAGCTCTCGAGGTTGTCCCAGCTCTCGGCGACGTACAGCCCCACGCTCGGCCGCGTATAGTTGAGCCTCCAGCGCCCGGCTCCAAGGTAGGTCAGTTGACACTGCTCAATGCTAGTGGTGCTGCCGGTGTAGTTGGAGGGCTCTTTGTACAGGGTGTAGGGCCCGGCAACGGCGGTGGCGCGGTAGATGCGCAGGCTATAGTCTGTGAGGGATATTTTGTAGGCGGTGACGAGGTAGTAGCAGCCGCCCGCGTACGTGATGCGCATGTCCCAGATGGACCGGGTGTAGTCGATGATGCCGGTGAGGGGTACAGCGGCGCTCCAGGAGGTGAGGTCGGCGTTGGTGGCGGTCTGGATGTAGGGTTGGTGAAAACCGTCGTATCCCGTGGGTGAGATGGAGACGACGATGTGCGTTTTGCCGGTGGCAGGATCGACAAACCAGCTGGGGCCCCATGTGTTTGGGCCGCCGGTGGCGGACGCGGCAACGACGGTGTTTTGGACGAAGTCCCAGGTAGCGCCTTTGCTAGTAGATTTGGCTAGTCCCCAATGGTTGACAGCGCCGAAACTGCCCGCGGTGTAGGCGACATACCAGGCGTCGTTGCGGATGAGAAGGGAGGGGTCGCGGGGGTAGTCACCTGCGGGGATGCCGACAATGGGGAGGTCGCCGGTGTAGAGTTCCGCGAAATGGCGGCACTCGTCGGTGCTGTACCAGAGACCGAGTCTTTCGCCATTCACCACGCTGACGTGGCGCATTACGGGGATGATTTCGAGGGCTCCGACGCCGTCGAGGAGGGTCTGGATGGGGCTGACGGGGGCGGCACCTGATGCTGGCAGGTCCGCCTTTAGGCGGGTGTAGATTCTCCCCGCCGCCGGGATCGCCAGCTCCACGGTCGCGGCCGCTTCGTTTTCGCTGAGCAGGGTTTGGCTCAGCCCTCGATTGTTCCAGTTCGCTAGGTCGCTCGAAACCTGCGGCTGCACCTGCCCCGCCGCCGTTTTGGAAATCGCATAGCGGTAGCGGTAAAAGCCGCCACTCACCGTTGGCACGTACTGGCCATCGCCCGGCCCATTTGTCGGATCAAAGCCGCCCAGCCAGGCAAACATGCCTTGGATTTTCCCCGGCCCCGTCGCGTCGAGCGGCGCGATCCCGCCCTGGGCAGCACTCCAATCGATGAAGCTAACTGGGGCCGCGGTGAACTTATCGAAGCGCACCTCGGCGAGGTAGCCGGAGTCCGTGCCCGACTGGTTGGCGGCGTCCTTGCGGTAAATCCAGCGCGCCTCGGCCCCTGCGGGGATTTGAATCACCTGAGACTGCCAAGC
>CANHIJ010000105.1 GCA_947460575.1 Verrucomicrobiales bacterium
CCTCCGGCTTCGACCGTCACCATCGGTGCCGATTCGTTCCTCGCGGTCGGCTGGAGTCGTCCGGCTGGAATCCAAGGCATCACCACTGTCGGTCAAGTCTCCGTCAGTGCCACCGCTTGGAGTTCTGATCCTTCCGAAGTCATCACTACTATCACCAACCTTGGTAATGGTCAGGAATCAATATCCGTGCGCGATGCCAAGCCGATCACTACTGGTGGCCTGCGCCTCCTCCGCATCAAGGTGATCCAAAACCCTTGAGTTGACCTCCCCCAAGGCCCGCAGGCCTTGATCCTAAGCCACCCGGTCATTGGCCGGGTGGCTTTTTAATGGAATCCCAGCCCGAGCTAGGGAATAGGGAAAAGAGCCGTAACCTTTGCCGAAACCCATCACGCCGGAGTTCGGTGGGGGCGGGGTTGAGGGTCGCGGTGCGGGCGGCGTACTTTGTCCTGGGTGTCGGGGTTGCCGCGAGGGCGGCCATTTAATCGGCGGAGAGACCAGTGAGGATGTCGATCAGGCAGCGGTGCCTGTTTACGTTGTTGCGCTGGCGCTTTCCAACGTGCCGATGATGGCGGCGACCGATGGAGCGACGTCGCGGGCTTCCCCGCCAGCGGCTATCGCGTGGCCGTCAGCGCGGCGAAGAAGTTCTACCGCATTCGGCAGTAATTCCTTCTAACGGGTAAATAGCGAGAGACCGGGAGGCAACTCCCGGTCTCTTTTTGCGTGGGGAGGCGTCGCTGCCGCCGCCGCGACGGGGCGAACTGGCGCGCTTTTAAAATTTGTCAAAGCGGGTCGGCGTTCCTATCTTGGCGTGGCCCGAAGCGCCCGGGACTCCGGCGCGCCGGGTCCTGCTTTCCCTATGAAAATCACCTTCCACGGCGCGGCCGGAACCACGACCGGATCCCAGCACCTCCTCGAGGTCAATGGCCAGCGCATCTTGCTCGACTGCGGCCTCTACCAGGGGCACCGCGAGGAGGCCTACGACCGCAACAAACACTTTCCCTTTGATCCCGCCAGCCTCAGCGCGGTGGTGCTCTCCCACGCGCACATCGACCACTCGGGAAATCTCCCTAACTTGACGCGCCAGGGCTACCGGGGGAATATTTACAGCACGCCGGCGACGCGCGATCTCTGCCAAATCATGCTGGCGGACTCGGCGAAAATTCAAACTGCGGATGTGGCCTACGCCAACCAGAAGCGGGCGCGGCGGGGCCAACCGCCCTATTCTCCGCTCTACAGCCCGATTGATGCCGAGAAGTGCCTGCGGCAGTTCGTCACCTTTGACTACCACCGGCCCATGCAGATCGGGGGGGGCGTGGAGCTGACTTTTATCGATGCGGGGCACATCCTCGGCTCGGCACAGGTGGTGTTAGAATTGCAGGACCACGAAACGGGCGAGAAACGGCGTTTGCTTTTTTCGGGCGACGTGGGCCGGGGCCAAAATGACCTATTGCGCGACCCGGAGGACGCCTCCGACATCGACACCGTGATTATGGAGAGCACTTATGGGGGGCGGCAGCACGAAATGGACACCGACTCCCGGGAGCGCCTCACTGAGATTCTCTCGGCGGCCCTGAAAAACCGCGGCAAAGTGCTCATTCCGTCGTTTGCGGTGGAGCGCACCCAGCAGATTCTCTACGTTATCCACGAGCTGATCGCGACAAATTGCATTGCCAACGTGCCGGTTTACGTGGACAGCCCCCTAGCAGTATCGGCGACGGAGATCTTTCGCCTGCACCCCGAGGGCTTTAACGAGACGGTTTACCGCTTTCTCTTTGAGCAGCGCGATCCCTTTGGCTTTGAGGGACTGGAGCTGATCCGCTCGCCGCAGGACAGCAAGGACCTCAACGGCATGGAGGGCCCCTTCATCATCATCTCGGCTTCGGGTATGTGTGAGGGGGGGCGCATCGTGCACCACCTCAAGAACAACCTCCCCGATCCGCGCACCACGGTGCTTTTTGTGGGCTATTGCGCCGAGCACACCCTCGGTTGGAAATTGCGCGAGGGGTACCAGGAGGTCACGATTTTCGGCGACCCGGTCGCGGTGCGGGCCCGCATTGAGATTCTGGATAGCTACTCGGGCCACGCGGATCACCGCGGCTTGCTGGAGTGGTTTCACCGCATTGGCGGGTCCAAGCGCGAGGTCTACTTGGTGCACGGGGAACCGGCGCGTTCCGAGGCGCTCCTGGAGGCCTTGCAGGCGGAATACCCAGAGAGTTCCTTTGCGATCGCGGCGCTCGGGCAGTCGGTGGGTTGAGCGGCGCTAGGGGAGGGTCCTCCAGGAGGGCAATCGGCGGATTTTTTCATTGATTTAAAAAGGGCGGCGCGCTCAGAGTGGCTCGGCGGGGCCTTTCTTCGCGCCCCGCCTGCCCCCTCGTCCCATGAAATCTTTTTCCGCCCTTCCGCTCCTTGTTTTTGGCCTGTTGCTGGGCGGAAATTCTCGCGCCCTAGCAGGGGTCGACTCGGTGGTCACTTTTAACGAAGTGCACTATCACCCCACCGCGGCACAGGGGGCGGGCGAATGGATTGAGCTAAAGAACCAAAACTCCACCGATGTCGATCTGTCAGGGTGGCGGCTGGATGGCGGGGTGGACTACGTGTTTCCGGCGGGCACCACGATTGGGGGCGGGCAGTACCTGGTGGTGGCCGCCAATCCCGCGGCCCTGATGGCGGCGGCGCGCCTCGGCGGCGTGCTGGGCCCCTTTTCTAACAACTTAGCAAATAGGGGGGAGTCGGTCACCTTGAAGAACAACAATGGGCGGCGCATGGATGAAATCGCCTACGGGGACCAGTATCCGTGGCCGATGGCGGCGGATGGGTCGGGGGCCAGCCTGGCCAAGGTGAACGAGCTGGAAGACAGCGTCAGTCCGGAAAACTGGCGGGCGAGCGCGTTGGTGGGGGGGTCTCCGGGGGCCTTTAATTTTGTGGAGCAGTTCAATGGGCCGCCGGTGCCGCTGGTGGGGGCGCCTGGGGTGGCGAAGCGCTATTACCGCTTTGAGGGGGACCTCCTGGACAGTTCCGGGAGCAACATAGCGGCGACCAAGGTGAATGCGCCGCTTTTTGCCGCGCAATATCCGTCCCTGCTGGGCAGCGGCCAGGCGATGGACTTCAACGGCACTAGCCAGTATGTCAATGTCACCGACACCGTGCAGCCCACCGCTTATACCGTCGCCGCCTGGGTCAAGCCGGATCTGATCCGCGCCCAGTCGATTGTATTGCGCTCGGACGCCAGTGGGGCCACGGCGTCTTTTTCGCACCAAATTCGCATGACCGCGGCGGGTTATTTTGAGCACTACACCAATGCCGGCGGAGCCAAGTCCGTGGTGGGGACGACCAAGGCGGTGGCTGGGCTGTGGTATCACGTGGCGATTGTGGCGCGGAACAATGGGCAGATGCGGCTCTATGTAAACGGCACCGAGGAGGGGGCCGCGCGGGGAATTGGCACCCTGGTGGCCACCGGGACGCGCTGGATGATCGGCTCGAATTCCGGGGGCGGGATGGCCTATTTTGATGGCTTGATCGACGAGGTGGCGTTTTGGCAGGGTCCAATGGATGCCACCCAGGTGGGGCACATCGCCACAAACTTTAGATCCCCGACGCAGGCGGCCCTGGTGAATCAGGCCTTGGGCCGGAGAGTGGTGGCGGGGAGCGGGGCCTATCCGGACTTGGCCTTCAACGGGGGGGTGGCGCCCTTGGATTTTTCCGCCCTGCGGGTGACGGACGGCTCGGCGAGCGACGTGGCGGGGTCGAGTTATTGGCTGGGGCGCGCCGGGGCCAGCGCGGGGTACTTTATTTTAGATTTGGGAGGACCAGTGGCGATTTCGCAGATTTTGCTGCGCAACACCCACCGCGGGGAGGCTAACAGCGCGGGCACGGCGCAGTTTCGCGTGCTGGGGGCGCTGGCCTTGGATGCCGCTAGCCAGCTGGTGTCTCCGGCGGCAATCTTGGAGGGCACCTTGACGACCCGGACGGTGCCGGTGATGGAGCCTCCTACGGCGCCGGTGCCGGCCGATGCCTTTGGGGCGGCCAACGGGCTGAGCGCGGCCACGGCGCGCTATTTGAAGTTTGAGGCTTTGACGTCTTCCTACGGGACCGAGGTCGGGCTCAACGAGATGGAGGTTTTCGGCAGCCGGGAAGCGGGGAGTTTCAGCGGGGCCACGCCGCCCCTGGTGATCAACGAAATGGCGGCCGGAGCCGCGGCTCTGGCCTGGCTAGAGTTATACAACTACGGGGCCAGCCCGCTAAACTTGGGCGGCATGGTGTTGGAAACCAGCCTGGGAGCCTCCTACACGCTGCCCCCCACCAGTCTGGCGCCCGGGGGCTTTTTGGTCTTGGATGAGGCGGCGACGGGCTTGCATCCACAGGCGGGAGACAAGGTTTTTCTCTTTTCCTCGGCCAAGGAGGGGGTGGTCGATGGCGCCACCGTGCACGGGACGCGCCACCGCCTGCGCCGCCCGCCTTCTCCTGGCCGGGGGCCGGGAGAGTTTTTGGCCTCGGAATCCCCCGCGGACCGCAGCCCCGGGGCGCCCAACCACATCGCGCTGGCCGACGGCGTGGTCATCAATGAAATCATGTACCATCGGCGCCCCCAGTTTCAGCCGTTTGTGGAAAACGGAGAAGAATGGATCGAGCTTTATAACAAATCAAATGCGGCGGTGGATTTGAGCCAGTGGAGCTTGGATGAGGCGGTCAGCTGGCGGGCGCCGGTGGGGACGGTGTTGGCGCCCGGGGCTTATTTGTGCTTATCTAACAACGCTATAGCTTTTTCTTTAGCGCATCCTGGAGTGGCAGTGCTGGGGGATTTTTCGGGGAGTTTGAGCAACCGCGGGGAGCGGATTGTGCTGCGCGACGCCTCGGGCAATGCCGTGGACGAGGTCTTTTATCGGGACAAAGAGCCCTGGCCGATCTACACTGATGGATTGGGCAGCAGCCTCGAGCTGAAGCATCCGGAGGCCGACAATGCCAGCCCGGAAAGTTGGGCCGCCAGCGACGAGAGCGCCCGCGCGGCGTGGCAAAACTACACCTTCACCGCCGCCGCCAAGACGCCGATTTACTCACCCACCATCACCAGCACGGGCACCACCGCCTTTCACGAATTGCGCATGGGGCTGCTCGAAGAGGGCGAGGTTCTGGTGGACGATGTTTCGGTGCGGGAGATCACCACCGCTCCCGCGGTGGAGTTGATGCAAAATGGCACTTTCAGCACTGCGACCACCGCCAAATGGCGCCTTTTGGGCAATCACGATACCTCCGGAATCTTTGACGACGCGGGCAATTCCGTGCTCCAACTGCGGGCCTCGGGGCCGCTGTTCTACTTGGGAAATCAATTGGAAACCACCCTGAAGTCGGGCACCGCGATTGTGCCCGTGGTCAACAACCGGCAATACACCATTTCCCTGCGCGCCAAGTGGTTGCGCGGCTGTCCCTGGCTGCACGCCGAATTTTACTATAACAAGGTTGCTAAGACTTTTCTGTTAGATTTGCCCGCGGACAGCGGGACTCCGGGGATGCGGAATTCCACTTATGTGGCCAATCCGGGCCCGACCTTTGTCGAGACGATCCATGCTCCGGCGGTGCCGTCAGTGGGGCAGGCGGTGGCGGTGAGTACCCGAGCCAGCGACCCCCAAGGGCTGGGCTCAGTGGTGCTGAAATACAGCGTCAATGGCACGGCGAATTTCACCGCGGTGCCGATGGTTTTGGGCGCGGACGGGCTGCACACGGCCACGATTCCTGGGCAGGTGGCCAATGCGGTGACCCAGTTTTATATCGAGGGGACGGATGCGGCGGCGGTGCCGACGACGGCGCAGTGGCCGAGTGGCGGGCCCGCATCTCGGGCGCTCATCAAGGTGAACGAAGGCGCCGCGGCCGGAAACAAGCAGAACTTGCGGGTCATCACCACCACCGCCGACGCCAATGCCCTAGCCAGCACCGTCGGCATCATGAGCAACCGCCGCCGCGGCTGCACCATCGTTCACAACGAAAAAGAAATTTTCTACAATAGCAAAATCCGCCTCCGCGGCAGCATGTACAGCCGAGGGAATCTGAGTACCTCTGGGGAAAGTCTAACATTCCCTGCGGACCACCTCTTCCGTGGCACTCAGCGCACCGTTTCGGCGCGCATCGGGGGCATTGAGGAAATCGTGGTCAAGCACGCCATCAATGCCGCGGGGGGCCTGCCGGACAACTACAACGACATCGTCCAGTTAATCAGTTTTCGCAGCGACATCCGGGGCCCGGCTCGCCTCGAAATGGAGCGCTTTAGCAATAGCTGGCTCGACGAATTTTACCCGGAAGGCTCGGAGGGAACCCAGTTTAAGATGGAGGGGATACGGTTTCCCACCTTGACGGTGGCCAATGGAACTATCCCCGCGGGGAATGCGGAGGGCTACAAGGACTTGACGACCAATGGCATGAGCTGGGTGGGCAACTTGGACATCGCCGACCTCGGTCCCGACAGCGAACAGTACCGGCACTCGTTTCGCTGGCTGAATAACTTTAGCCGGAACGACAACGCCCGCTTTGTGCAATTTTGCCGCGCCATGAGCCTGCCCACTGGCACCGCGCTGCAGGCCACCGCTTTTGAAGCCGCCATTGAGCCGCTCATGGAGGTGGACGAATGGATGCGCTGCTTCGCCATGATGTCGCTTTTTGGGATCAACGACGCCTACACTCAGGGCAATCCTCACAACATCAATTTTTACATGCCCCCGACGCCGGACGGGAAGATCTCGGCGATTCCCTGGGACTGGAACTTTGTCTTTAGCCTTTCGACGAGCGCCCCGCTTTGGGGGGACAGCAATTTGCAAAAGGTGATCGGCCGCCCGCGCTTCAAGCGGCTCTTTTTGGGGCACTTGAAGCACATCATCGACACCACCTTCAACAGCACCTACATGACTCCGTGGCTGGCCAGCTACGGCAGCCTAGCGGGAGTGAGCTACAGCGGCTATCTCAGCAACATCAATAGCCGCCGCACCTATGTGCTGAGCCAAATCAATAGCCAGGTGGCGCCCGTGGCCTTTAGCATCAGCACTAACGCCGGGGCCGATTTCGCCACCGAGGGCGCGCAGGTGGTGCTGGAGGGCAAGGGCTGGGTGGACGTGGCGGAGATCCGCCTGGGGTCATCTCCGGAGTCCCTCCCCGTGGAGTGGCTCACCCAAAACACCTGGCGGCTTAAGGTGCCGCTCGGCAGCGGAATCAACCCCTTAACTTTTACGGCCATCGATCGCCGCGGGGTGGCGGTGGGCAGCGACACCATCGCCATCAATAACACCTCTGCGACAGTGCAGGCCAGTGCGGCCAATACCGTGATCAGCGAAATCCATTACCACCCGGGGGCGGATGGCGGCCGGGAATTCCTGGAGCTGATGAACATCTCCCCGACCAACCGTGTTGACCTAACGGGATGTCGCATCAGCGCGGGGATCGACTACGTCTTCGCGGCAGGCACGCTGCTGGAACCGGGGGCGCGCCTGGTGATCGACGGGGCTTCGTTTCTCAACGCCAGCGCCCTGAACAATGGGGGCGACCGGCTGCGGCTCGAGGGTCCCGGCGGGGTGGTGATTCGGGATTTTTCCTACGGTGACAAGGCCCCGTGGCCGCGTGCCCCGGACGGGGAGGGCCCGAGCTTGGTGCTGATTGCGCCCCGGACCAATCCGGACCACGGGCTCGCTCAAAACTGGCGCCCCAGCACTGCGAGCACGGGCAATCCGGGCGGCCAGGACAGTTTGCCCTTCGCGGGCGATGCCGCGGGAGACGCGGACGGCGATGGCTGGTCCAATCTGCTGGAGTACGCCCTGGGAGAGAATCCGGCGCCATCTCTAGCGGATAGGGTTTTCGTGGTGCCGCGGGTGGCCAATGCGGACGACGCCGAGATTGTGGGCGAAGTCAGCGGCGACCTGCTCGCCTGGAGCCCGGCGGTTTTTCTCGGCAGCAGCGCGACCGCTCTGACCTTTGGGGTCCCGGAATCCTTGGCAGGGCGAGCGGAGGTGTTCTTCCGGGCCAAGGTCCGCCAGCGCTGAGGTTTGGGACTAGCGGGGCCAGTTCAGCGGTCGAGCAAATCGCGAAAGAGGGCTTCGAGCTTGAGGCGGGCCCAAGGAGTTTTGCGGAGAAATTTCAAGCTGCTGGTGACGGTGGGGTCGAACATGAAGCAGCGCACTGGGATGCGGTCGGCTAGGCCGCCCCAGCCGTGGAAGTCGACGAGGCGTCGCAGGATCGTTTCCAGGGTGACGCCGTGGAGGGGGTCGCGGGAGCGGAAGGGGGGCGCGGCGGGGCTTGCTGGGGGGGAGACGGCTTCGGGGAGCGCGGGCGGGAGAGGAGCGGAATCGGGCATCGGCGGGCAGCGTGGCGTTGCCGACCATGCTGGGTGGGCCTGGGGCGCGGGGCAATCGGTTTTGTGGGAGGCGGGCGGGCAGGGCGGCGCCATGATTGTTTGTCGGTGGGACTTGCCAAGGGGCCTGCGCGGTCATAGAAGAACCGTCATGCACCGCCGCCAATTTTTGCAAACTGCTGTCGCCGCGCCCTTTATCCTGTCGGGTCGCCCGGCTTTTGCCGATGAGTTCGGCGGCATGAAAAAGCGCGTCGGTTTGATCGGGACGGGATGGTATGGCAAGACGGACTTGCTGCGCTTAATCCAGGTGGCGCCCGTGGACGTGGTGGCGCTGTGCGACGTGGACCGCAACATGTTGCGGGAAGCAGGGGAGTTGACGGCGTCGCGGCAGCTTTCCCGCAAAGTCCCGCGCCTCTATGGGGACTACCGCGAGATGTTGCGGGAGCGGGATTTGGATCTGGTGCTGATTGGAACGCCGGACCACTGGCACGCCTTGCCGATGATTGAGGCGGTCAAGGCGGGCGCCGACGTCTACGTGCAAAAACCCACCGGGGTGGACGTGGTGGAGAGCGCGGCCATGCTGGCGGCGGCGCGAAAGTATGGCCGCGTCGTCCAGGTGGGCACGCAGCGGCGGAGCACGCCGCACTTGGTCGAGGCCATGAATGAGATCGTCAAGACGGGGAAGTTAGGGAAAGTAGCCCACGTCGACATGTTTTGTTATTACCACATGCGTTCCAAGCGCCAGGACGCCGACGCGGCGGCTCCGGCACACCTGGACTACGAAATGTGGAGCGGCCCAGCACCGCTGCGGCCGTACAATCCCATGGTGCATCCGCGGTCGTGGCGGGCTTTTATGGAATACGGCAATGGCATCGTGGGCGACATGTGCGTGCACATGTTCGACATGGTGCGCTGGATGCTAGGGCTCGGCTGGCCGAGCGCGATTTCCAGTCAGGGGGGCATTTTCATGGATCCGGCGAGCCGGGCCAACATCACGGACACGCAGAGCGCGACTTTTGCCTATCCGGAGCTCAATGTGGTGTGGACGCACCGCTCCTGGGGTTCGGCCTCAGATGCCCAGTATCCCTGGGCGGCGGTCATCTATGGGGAAAAGGGGACCCTTAAATTGAGTGTTAACAGCTACGACTTCATTCCGCTCCAGGGGGCGCCGCAGCACCGCGATTGCGTGATGGAATTAGACCAATACCCTGAAGACCGAGAGGAGAAGGAGTTGGAGCGGAACGTCGCGCCAGCCGTGCGGGGGCACCTGCGGGATTTCCTGCGCAACGTCGCCAGCCGGGGACGGCCGGTGGCCGACATCGAGCAGGGCCACATTTCCAGCGCCTCGTGCATTCTGGCAAACCTGGCCATGAAGTGCGGCCGAACCTTGCGCTATGACCCCGCGGCGGGGCCGTCGGGACAGATCATGGGTGACGCCGAAGCCAATGCCCTGCTGGCCCGGCCGTACCGGGGGCCCTGGGTGCACCCGGACCCCTCGGCGGTGTAGGGTAGGGGTTGCCTCGGCAGCCGCGGCCCAAGGATGGACTGGGTTCGAGCCCGGGCGGCGGGTTCGGCTAGCGCCGCTGCACGGCGATAGCCTTGAGGTATTCGCCCTCGGTGAAGCTCACGGGGTGGTCGGGGGCGTGCCCGGCGGTCCAAAGGGTTTGCCAGTGGTCGCCGAGGACGTGGCGGGCGGCGCGCTCCACCGCCTGGCGGAATTCCGCAGCCGAGACGTGGGCGCTGCAGGAGGCGGCGAGGAGGGTGCCGCCGGGTTGGAGCACATGGAAGGCGTTGCGGGCGAGGTGGTGATAGGCCTCGATCCCGCCGACGCGCTCGATTTCGCGCTTAGCTAGGGATGGAGGGTCGGTGATGACGAGCCCGAAGCGAAGGCCGTTAGGCTGCGCGGCTTCTCCGAGCCAGGCGAAGGCGTCGGTTTGGTGGCGGTGGTGGGTAGTGGCGGCGATGGCGGGGTGGTCGGCGTTGCGGGCGAAGTTGCGGCGGGAGCTCTCCAGGGCGTGCGGGGAGATGTCGAGGTCGGTGACGGAGCGGGCGCCGCCGCGGGCGGCGTAGAGGGAAAAGCCGCCGCTGAAGCTGAAGGCGTTGAGGACGTCCTGTCCCCTGGCGAGGGATTCGACGCGCTGGCGGTTTTCCCGCTGGTCGAGAAAGAAGCCGGTTTTTTGGCCGAAGCGGACCTCGGCCTCGAAGGATAGGCCGTTTTCCCGGAAGACCACGGCATCGTCTCCCGGTGTGCCGAGGAAGCCCTCTTCGAGTTGATAGTGTTTGGCGGCGCGGGCGATGAGGTTGCGGCTGAGGCGGAGGACGAGGGCGTGCGGGGCGAGGACCTGGCGGATGAGAAACTCCAGGGCGGGGAGCTTTGCCAACCAGAAGGCGGCGTAGATTTTGAGCACCAGGGTATCGCCGTACTGGTCGAGGATGAGGGCGGGCCAGCCGTCGTTTTCTCCGTTGATGAGGCGGTAGCCGTCGGTAGCGGCGGGGTCGAACTGGCCGCGGCGGCGCGCTAGGGTGGCCTCAAATTTAGCGCGCCACCAAGCCTCGTCGAGAGTGACAGGGGGGCCCTGGTGGAGGATGCGGAGGCGAATCGCGGAGTCCAGGTCGTAAAAGCCCAAGGCCAAAAAGCGGTCCGCGCGGTCGTAGAGGACGGCGATTTCGCCAGTTTCCCCGGGCCGGTTTTGCTGGCGAATTTTGTCCCCATAGACCCAGGGGTGGCCCTGGCGGACGGCGACCTCGGCGGCCGGGGTGACTCTAATTTTCAACCGGGACCCGGTTTCTGCTTGCTCCCACATTGCATGATCCTAGGGGAGCGGTGGGGGGGAGGGAAAGAGGAAAGATGGCGGGCGCGGCGGCCTGGGAAAAGCCGCTCTTGCTGCCAACCCGAGGCCAGGGGAGAATTCGGATGGGGCGAGGCACCCCCATGAGCAACAATATTTCGATGATAGCGACGGAATCGATCGAAATAGAAGAGAAGTGTTTGATCGGAGATTTGGTGACCATCATGGATAGCGATTTTCACCGTCTGGATCCGGCGCAGCGTTGGCAGGGGAGCGATCCGTCGGCTCCGGTGCGGCTCGGGCGCAATGTTTGGCTGGGAAGCCGGGTTGTCGTTCTCAAGGGGGTGAGCATTGGGGACAACACGGTGGTGGCGGCGGGAGCCGTTGTGAGCAAGTCGCTGCCCCCCAATGTGGTCGCGGTAGGGGTCCCGGCCCGCGTGATGATCCGGGAGCTAGAGGAAGCAGCCAGCTAGGGCCGGGAGCGGCGCGGGGCGGGGGGATCTTGGAGGAGGGCTTTGAGGTTGTAGGCGGTGAAGCGGGCTTCGCTGGCGACGTGTTGGCTGTCGGCATTGGCGACCCAGAAGTCGAGGGTGTCAGGGGCGAAGAGGACGCTGTGGATATTGCTCGTCATGCAGACGGGGCGGGACATCAGCTGGATAGCGGCGGGGGCATCGAACTTGCCGAAGCCGCCTTGGACGCGCTTGACCAACTCATGATAGCGGAGGTCCGCGGAGAGGAGCACGGTGTCGGCGACGGGGTCGGGGAGTTGGGGGTGGGCCTGGCCCGCGGGGACGACTTCGAAGGCCTCGGGGGTCGCGCGGATGCCCACGGCGTGGTGGGTTTTGGCGTCGCTGAGGACGTAATAATATTCGCAGGTGCGGGGGGTGCGGCGCATCAAATCGAGGGCCTCTTCGAGAGTGGAGCAGCGCTCCATGACTTCGCGGACGAGTTGCGCCATCGGTTTGCCGTCCCAGGCGCCCTCGCCGCGGCCGCCCATTTCGCCAATACAGAGTTGTTGGTCATTCATGGCGGTGACGCTGCCGGTGAAGGCGGCATAGCTGATATTGACCCAGGCGTGGCCTTGGTCCGGTCGGGAGACGATGACGACGGCGTGCTCTTCGAGGCCGACGCCGCGGAGGTAGTCGAGAACGCGGCCGTGGTAGAGTTTGCCGCCCTGGGTGGCCTGGCCGGAGAGGGCGAAGCCACTGCAGTGGAAGAGTTCCGGAAAGAAGTTAGCAAGGCGAATTTCTTCGGGCTCGACGCCAGCGGCGGCGGCGAGGGCGTCCATTTCGGCGAGGTGTCGGGGGTCGACGAAGGGCGCGCTGCGGCGAACCGCTTCTTCGATTTCGCCGAAGAACCAGCGGCCCTTTTCGAAGGAACTGCCGACGCCGATGCCGTAGAGGATGCGGTCGACGATTTGGCGCACTTCTTTTTTGAGAAGAGTACCGTGCTGGCGGCCCATTGCTTCGGGGGAGCCAACGAGGAAGAGGACGCGGGTGCCGTCGTGGTCTTCGAGCCGCCCATCGCCGACGCTGCCGAGGAGGCGGCGCTTTCCGGTAGCGGGCGGCAGCGCGGGGACGCTGTTTCCAAAGGAGGCTAGGGAGACTTTAAGAAAGCGGTCGAGGTGAGAGAGGGAAACGGTTTCGGTGCGGTCGTCGGCGTCGGGAGTGGGGTTCCAGGTGGCGGCGACCGGGGCCGCGCGCAGGGTGGCCTCGGCGAGCTGGAGGGTGGCGGCGTTGGCTTCGTCTTGATAGCAGACGGCGTCGGGCCAAGCTTGGCCTGGGGGGAGGGTGGCGGTGACGCGGGGGAGGCGGACCGGGAGGTCGAGGGCGGCGGCCGCTGCAGAAGGTGTTAAAGTTACGCTGCGGCCGCCCGCGGGGGTGGCGGCGGTGGCGCTGGTGAGCAGGGTGGGGAGGAGGGCCAACTGGACCCGGCTGATGGGGAGGCGGAGGAGGTTGAGGGAGATCGGAGAGACGCTGTCGGGGCGGGTGCGGAAGCGGGGGACCGCGGGGTCGCCAAGGAGGAGGAGATTTTTAGCGGGGAGGTGGATCCAGAGTTGGCGGTCGTTTTGGCCGAGGCTGAAGGCGAGATCGGGCAGGGAAACCTCGAGGCGGAGGTGGCGTGGAGGGGCGATGAGGAGGTCGAAGTGGCCGCCCTGAAGGAAGGCGAGGGCGCCGCGGGTTTCGGCGAACGAGCCGCGGAGGTGGAGGGTTTGGGCGGGCGCCGCGGCGCTGGGTTGGAGAAAAGCGAGGGCGGCGGCGAGGGCGGAGGTGGGCTCGAGGAGGCTGAGCGCGGCGGGCTGGGGGACGCTTTCCTGAGCCCGCGCGGGCGCGGCGCCGAGGGCGAGGCAAAAAAGGATGGCGGGAAAGCGGGCGAGCATGCTGCTTTCTACAGAAGCCGAGCTCGCCGGACAAGGTGAATTGGGGGCCGGAGCCATGGCGGCGACGCGAGGGGCGCCGCGGGCGCGGAAGATTTTTCGTTGCGCGCGGGGTGCGGGTTGGTAATATCGGTCTCGTCTAGACTCTTCCCCCTGCCGATTTTCGCCTTGTGATCCCCTTCGCTTTTTCTGTTAGATTTTTGGCCCTCTTGGGATTGTCGCTGGGGACCGCGGGTGCGCTCTCGGCCAAAGAGGAGTTGGGCAAGGCCGACGCGGTGGGCAAAGCGGCGAAAGCGGGTCCGGAAGCCGCCGCGGGGACCAAGGCGGCTAGTCGGGGAGCGGCCGGGGCGGTAGGTCCGGTGGCGGCGCTGCCTCGAGTGTATGCGCCGACGCGGCCGCGGGAGGTGGCGCCGAAGTTTCCCTGGAAGCGCAACATCACGACTACGGTGTTTTGGATCGGGGAGGCGCCGGATGGGCGCAACACCACGCCCAACCACAAGAGCTCGTGGGACACCGAGTGGCAGGAAAACTACGGGGGTTTTGACGACCCAAACCGGGAGAATCGAACCTACGATTTCCACCCCAAGGGGTTTGTGCCCAACTTGAATCCCTTCTATGTGGCGCTGCCCTTCAATGATCTAACGAACAAGGAGATCTCGGCGACCAAGATTCCCTGGTATAAGACGCGCAAGCACGAGGACAGCGACAGCGCCTGCCATGGGACTTGGCTCGCGATTCGCAGCGGCAATAAGACCTGCTTCGCCCAGTGGGAGGACTGTGGGCCCTTCACCACCGACGACCACAACTACGTGTTTGGAACGGCTCCGCCGAAGAATCCAGAAAACAACGGGGCAGGCTTAGACGTTTCCCCAGCGGTGCGCGATTTTTTGGGGATCAGCAGCGGAGCCCAGTGCGACTGGCGCTTTTGCACCGCGGAGGAGGTGCCAGATGGGCCGTGGACGCGCTTTGGAGCGGGGCGCAAAATAGCGAGCGGAGGGGAGCAGGACTTGGCCGCCATTCGCGCCAAGTATGCCGAGATGGTGCGACGGAGGGAAGAGTGGCTGAAGCGCAACCTGGATCGCTAAAGAGTGTGGAGCCGCGGCGTTCGGTAGCTGAAAGGGACCGCAGTTCGATGAGCGAACTGGCAACAGCGCCCACGACACATCTTGATCTTCCCCCAAGTACATGGCCTATTTCGCAATAGGCTAATCACCGGACACCCTCGGAGCAAGTCCATCAGGGGCGGCGTCAGCTGCATGCCCTTCCCCTAAGCGACTCCCCCGCGACGCTTCGCGCTTTTTTCCCAGCAGTTGGAGGCTGGGGCGGGAGAGTTGGCTCCCTAAACCTAAAACCGGAAGTTGGAACGCGACGAGGCGGCCCTCTCTCACCTTTACGACGGGGCAGGGTCCGTTTTCTCCCAGCTCGCTAGGCTCACCTGTTGGTTGATTCCCTTCCGCGGTCCACCTCCCCCTCCCAATCGGGTCCGGTAGACCCGCCCAGGGGCGATGCCGGAGGCCGCCCAGCATGATCCCGGAGACAGACGATCCAGTAGCCGGTGGTTGAGCAAAAGCGACACCATCGGATCCGCTTCCCAAGAGGGCCCGCACCCCAG
>CANHIJ010000106.1 GCA_947460575.1 Verrucomicrobiales bacterium
ATGCGCCAGGATCACGGAATTTGGAGTGCGGAGCATCGTTTCCACCTGGGCCTTCCTCGCAGCGCGGCCAGCCAGCCTGGATTCCTATGACATTGATCTGCCTCCGAATCTCGCCCTGGTGGAAACCTGCGCGGCCCAGGATGGCGTGCACTTCACCTTTCATCTCCAGGACGTCATCGCACCGGCTCTTCCCTCGTGCTTTTTGTGCTCTTTGGGTTCTTTGGGGTTAACCCTCCTGTGATTTCCCATTTCCAGTCTCCCCTGCCAGCCGCCGCCACTGCCAGCGGTCCCCCGGCAGCCCTCGAATCTGCTCCTCGCCTAACCCCTTGGCTGCTGGCGGCGCACGATGGTTTTAACCCCAAAGAACCCATAGAACCCAAAGGAAATGGCCTCCCACGGCTCCGCTTGGTGGTCGAAATCGGCTGAGCCCGACTCGCTCGAGACGATCTCCGACGGCCCGGCGAGGCCCCTCGGGAGGCCGGTTGCAATCCACTGGGGGACAGACCATGCATCGGGTCGCGCTTCCGCTATTTTCCCCCCACCTTTGCCCCATCCCATGGAGATCACCGACGCCTGGCTCATGGAAATGGGCGGCTGGCAAGAAATGAAGCGCGCCCGCGCCCTGTACGCCGCGGGAGCGGTCCAAGAGGCCGCCTTTGATGGTACCCGCCTCACTGGCCTGGTGCGCGACCTCGGCAAGGACCTCTCCACCGGCCTCCTCCTGCGCAGCCGCAGCGACATGGACAACCTCTGCACCTGCTTCCAAGCCCGCCGCCACGGCAGCCTCTGCGCCCATGCCCTAGCCGTCGGCACCGCGTGGGTGCACCGCCACGACAAGCCGCCCGCCCGTCCGGGATCCTCCCCATCCCCAACCTCGCCTGCCGCCCCGACCTCCTCCGCTGCCCCGCCGCCCGCAGCGGCCCCCGGCCCCCTTGAGTTCATCCTGACGCCCCAGTTCCTCCTCGCCCTGCAGCGCCAGCGACTCTCCCTCAGCGTCAACCCCGTCTCGCCTGCCGAAGCAGCCTCTGCCCTACCCGATCGCCCCCTCCTCCTCTGGCTGGGCAGCCTTCAGCAAAAAACCGTCCCCCCCCACCTGGCGCTCGCGGGCTCCCCTCAAATCGCCGCCGCCCTCAAGGCCCTCGCCGGGCACCCCCGCCTCTATCTCCTCGAGGGCTCCCGCAAAATCCCCCTCGCCCTCGCCTCCGAACCCGCCCGCCTATCCCTCGCGGTGCAAACCGTCGGCCCCGGAAATGTCCGGGTTTCCCTCGGCCTCCCCGAGCCCTCGGCCCAAACCATGCTCCCCGCTTCCCCCCGGGAAATCGGCTGGCTGTGGCATCCCGCTGCCCGCAGCCTGGCCCCCCTAGCCATCCCCGAACCCTTCTTCGAACTCCTCAAAACCCTCCCCCCCCAGCGCCCCCTCGACAAGCCGCGCCGCTGGCTCGCCAGCCACCTCGCCACCCTGCAAAACCACTTTGAGCTCGACCTAGCGCATTCCTCCCCCGACGCCCTCGCCTTCCGCATCCTGCCCGATACCCCGCGCTTTGCCCTCAGCCTCGAGGGAAACCTCGAAAAACTCGCCGCCCGCCTGCGCGTCCACTACGCCGACGGCCCCCTGCCCTTCCCCCCCACCGCGAGCGACATCGCCGGCTTTCCCCTGGAAACCCCCGGCCAGCCCCACGCCTTCCGCAGCCGCAACCTGGCCGCCGAAGCCGCCGCCGCTAACCGCCTCGCCGCCTGCGGATTCCAGCCCGGCTCGGGCCCCGCGGCTGACTGGACCCTCACCGGCGAAAATGCTATCCTCCAATTCTTCGCCGGCGATCTCCCGCGCCTCCAAGACCTCTGGGACGTCACCCTCGGCACCCGCTTCGCCGCCGCCACCGCCAAGGTCGAGCGCCTCGCCCCCCAGTGGAAACCCGCCGGCAGCGGCAACCATTGGCTCGCCTTCGATTTCAATTTCTCCTCCGCCCGCGGCACCAGCCTCGACCGCATCGAAATCGCCCGCCTCCTCGCCACTGGCCGCGGCCACCAAAAGCTTCCCAACGGGCGCATCGCGGTCGTCTCCCTAGCCGATGCCTTGGACCTCAACGAAGTCCTCCGCGACGTTTCCCCCGAGCAATCCGGCGGAGCCTTCCGGGTCAACCGCGCCCAGCTCGGCTACCTCGAAAATACTTTTGGCCAAGCCCTCGGCGAAACCTCCCCCGCGCCCCACTGGCCACTCGAAACCAGCGTCCCCCCCGAACTCCTCACTCTGTTGCGGGACTACCAAAAAACCGGCGTCCAGTGGCTCCTCGACCGCGCCGCCTCCGGCCACGGCGGCATCCTCGCCGACGAAATGGGCCTCGGCAAAACCCTACAAAGTCTCAGCCTCATCGCCGCCCTGCGCCGCCAGTGGCCCGAACGCCCCGCGCTCGTGGTCTGCCCGAAATCCCTCACCGCCAATTGGCAGGCCGAAGCCGCCCGCTTCACCCCCGACCTCCGCTGCGTCGTCCTCGAGGGGCCCCGCCGCAAAAATCAGTTCAAAGACCTAGCACAAGTCGACCTCGTCATCACCAGCTATCAATTGCTCGCCCGCGATCTCGCCCATCACCAAACCATCGAGTGGGGCCCCGTCATCCTCGACGAAGCTGGCTTCATCCGCAATCCCGACACCCAAGCCGCTCAGGCCGCCCGCGCCCTCCCCGCCCGCGCCCGCTTCGCCCTCACCGGCACCCCGATCGAAAACGGCATCCGCGACCTCTGGTCGCTCCTCGAATTCGCCGTCCCCGGCTACCTCGGCCCGCGCCGTGAATTCGCCGAGCGCTACCAAACCCCCCTCGCGGCTGGCGGCCAGACCGCCCTTATGGCCCGCCTGCGCCGCCGCCTCGCCCCCTGGATCTTGCGCCGCCTCAAACAAGAAGTCGCCCGCGACCTGCCCTCTAAAATCGAAAAAATCCAGCCCTGCGCCCTCAGCCCCACCCAACAAGAACTTTACGCCAGCCTCCTCCGCGAGGGCGCCGCCAAGGTCATCGACGCCGAAAACGCTCAGCAAGTCGGCCAGGCCCGCATGCACCTCCTCACCGCCCTCCTCCGCCTCCGCCAAACCTGCTGCGACCCCCGCCTCCTCCCCCTCGATCTGCCCCCCCAACCCGCCACTGAGTTGTCCGGAAAAATCGAGGCCCTAGCGGAACTTTTGGAGGAAATCCGCGACGGCGGCCACTCCGTCATCATCTTCAGCGCCTTCGCCTCCATGCTCCGCCTCCTCGAGGAAACCGTCCGCGCCAGCGACCTCGACTACTGCCTCCTCGACGGCCAGACCCGCGACCGCGCCGCCCAAGTCGACGCCTTCCAAAACAACCCCGCCAAGCGCGTCTTCCTCATCAGCCTCAAAGCCGGCGGCTACGGACTCAACCTCACCAAGGCCGACACCGTGATCCACTTCGACCCCTGGTGGAACCCCGCCGTAGAGGCCCAAGCCACCGACCGCGCTCACCGCATCGGCCAAGACCGCCCCGTCACCGTCTACAAACTCATCGCCACCGGCACCATCGAGGAGAAAATCCTCCGCCTCCAAGAAAAGAAGCGCGGCCTCATGGACGCCGCCCTCGACGACGAGGCCCCCCTCATGGAGGGCCTCACCGACGACGACCTGCGCAGCCTACTCGCCTAGCTTCACTTTTATAACTGAAACCACAGATACCTCTGTGCCGCGGGGGCCGCGATTCCTAACTCAAGACTCCTCTTTGCCAGAGGCCTGCAGGCTCGCCACCACGCTGAAGTCCTCCAAAGTGGTGGTGTCGCCCTTGACCTGCCCGCCGGCGCAAATTTCCTTGAGGAGGCGCCGCATGATCTTGCCACTGCGCGTCTTCGGCAGTAGCGCCGTAAAGCGAACGTCGTCCGGGCGGGCAATCGCCCCGATGACCTTGCCGACGTGCAGCTTCAATTCCTTGTTCAAGACCTCCGAGGGCTCAATGCCCCCCTTGAGGGTGACAAAGGCCACCACCGCCTGGCCCTTGATTTCATCCGGGCGCCCCACCACCGCAGCTTCCGCTACCGCAGGGTGTGACACCAAAGCGCCCTCCACTTCCGCCGTGCCCAGGCGGTGCCCCGAGACATTGAGCACGTCGTCGAGCCGCCCCACGATAAAGAAATTGCCCTCCGCATCCCTCCGCGCCCCATCCCCAGCGAGGTAGACGCCTCCGGGATACTCGCTCCAATAAGTGTCCTTGTAGCGCTGCTTGTCGCCGTAAATCGTCCGCAGCATCGACGGCCAGGGCTGCCGAATCACCAGCTTGCCACTCTCATTGGGCCCGCACTCAGCCCCCGTCTCGTCCAAAATCGCGGCGTCGATCCCAAAGAAAGGCAGCGTCGCCGTCCCCGGCTTGGTCGCAATCGCCCCCGGCAGCGGAGTGATCATGATGGCACCCGTTTCGGTCTGCCACCAGGTGTCCACAATCGGACAGCGCCCCCCCCCAATCACCTTGTGGTACCACATCCAGGCCTCCGGGTTGATTGGCTCGCCCACGCTGCCGAGCAAGCGCAGCGACGTTAGGTCGTGCGGCTTCACATAGGCGTCGCCCCATTTGATGAAGGCCCGAATCGCCGTCGGCGCAGTGTACAAAATCGTCACCGAATACTCCTCGATGATCTTCCAAAAGCGGTCTTTGTCCGGCCAATCCGGGGCCCCCTCATACATCAACAGGGTCGCCCCGTTGGCCAGCGGCCCATACACAATATAGCTGTGGCCCGTGATCCAGCCCACGTCTGCAGTGCACCAATAGACGTCGTCGTCGCGCAAATCGAACACGTACTTCGACGTCGCATACGTCCCCGTCAAATAGCCCCCCGAAGTATGCAAAATGCCCTTGGGCTTGCCCGTCGATCCGCTCGTGTAGAGCAAGAAGAGCGGGTGCTCGCTATCAAAACCCTTGGCCGGACACTTGGCGCTGACCTTCTCCACCTCCTCGTGCCAAAAAAGATCGCGCCCGTGCTGCATATGCACCGTGCTGTTGGTGCGCCGCAGCACAATGACCTTCTGCACCGATGGCGCCCCCGCCGCGAGGGCCGCGTCCACGTTGTCCTTGAGCGGCACCACCTTGCCGCGGCGGTAGCCCCCATCCGCGGTGATGATCATCATGGCCTCGCAGTCCTCGGTGCGGTCTTTGATGCTCTCGCTGCTGAACCCCCCAAAAATCACGCTGTGCACCGCCCCAATCCGCGCGCAGGCCAGCATCGCAATCGCCGCCTCCGGCACCATCGGCAGGTAAATCATGACCCGATCCTTGGACTTCACCCCCTGGGCTTTGAGCACATTGGCGAAGCGGCTCACTTCCCGCTGCAGCTGTTGATAAGTCAGGGTGCGCCGCTCCCCAGGCTCGCCTTCCCAAATGATCGCCGCCTTGTTCTTGCGCAGCGGGTTGGCCGCGTGCCGGTCCACACAGTTCTCCGCCACATTGAGCTTGCCCCCATTGAACCACTTGGCAAACGGCGGCTTCCACTCCAGCACGCTATCCCAGGGCTTCTGCCAAGCCAACTCCGCGGCCTCCCCAGCCCAAAACGCCTGCGGGTCTCGGATGCTCGCCGCATAGCGCTCCTGGTACTCCGCCAGGCTCCGCACGCGCGCAGCTTGGGAAAACTCCGGGCTCGGGGGGAAGATGCGGTCTTCGATCAGGTGGGACTCAGGTGCTTTGCTCATGGTGGGGCAGGAAATGGGCCAGATTATCCGCCCAACTCGCGCCGCGACAACCAATATCCCACCGATTTCCTTCCCCGGCCCCCCCTGGCCCCCAATCCCCATTGCAATGGCAAGTTTTTTAAAAAGTTCACCCCCTTTTTCAAAAACTCCTTGTCGCCGCAGCGGGTTTGGCTACCCTCAGCCGCGGCTCCAGTTCCTGGTTAGGAGACCCCCACTGCCTCCGCCACCAGACCCCCATGCCTCCTTTTTCCCCAGCCCTTTCCCCCTCTTTGACCCCCTACGACCCAGCCTCGGCCACCTCCTCCCTCCCCTCCCTCAACCCGCTCCCTGATTCCCCGAGGCCGCTTCCCCCCCCCCCACCCGCAACCCTCTCGCCGTCCCCGCCTGCAATGTCCGATGTGAATCCTCTCACCACCCTGTGGGCCCATGTCGCCAAAGACCTGCAAACGCGCATTTCCCCAGACGCCTACGACCGCTGGTTTTCCTCCATCTCCCTCGCCGAAGCCAACGACGATCGCGTCCGCCTCGTCGTCCCCGACTCCATCCACCAGCTGTGGATCGAAATGAATTACCTCGGGCCCCTCAAGGACTCCCTCCAGCTCATCACCGGCATCCTCCCCCAACTGGAATTCCAGTCCGGCCCGGCCGCGGCCCCCGTCGCCACCCCGGCTCCTCCCAAATCGCGCAAGCTGCCCACCCGCGCTCCCAGAACCCAAGCCGCCGCCGCGCCCCCCTCCATTCTCCCAGCCCACCCAGCCCCGCCCTCCCTGCCTCCCCTCCTCCAGGCCAGCGACGACGCCGACGACGCCCCCTCCCCACTCGCCGACGCCGACCACGAACCCCACGACCAGATCAGCCCCCGCCTCACCTTCAAAACCTACGTCGTCGGCGCCAATAACCAATTTGCCCACGCCGCCGCCAGCGCCGTCGCGCAGCGCCCCGCCCGCGCCTACAATCCCCTCTTCTTCTACGGCGGCACCGGCCTCGGCAAGACCCACCTGATGCACGCCATCGGCGCCCACATCCGCGAAACCCGCCCCAAAGCCCGCGTCCTCTACATCACTAGCGAGGAGTTCACTAACCAGTTCATCGCCGCCCTCCAGGAACACTCCCTCCCCCGCTTCCGCAAGCGCTTCCGCCAAGCCGACGTCCTCCTCATCGACGACGTCCAGTTCCTCGCCGGCAAGGAGCGCTCCCAAGAGGAATTCTTCCACACCTTCAACGCCCTCTTCGACGGCAATAAACAAGTCGTCCTCTCCAGCGACTGCCCGCCCTCCGAAATGCGCAACCTCGAGGCCCGCCTCGCCTCCCGCTTCGAATGGGGCATGATGGCCGAAATCACCCCTCCAGACGAAGAAACCCGCGTCGCCATCCTCCGCAATCGCGCCGTCGCCCTTCGCGTCGACGTCCCCCCGACCGTCATCAACTACCTCGCGTCCCGCATCCGCAGCAACGTCCGCCGCCTCCACGGCGCCCTCTTCCGCGTCGCCTCCTGGATCTCCCTGCACGGTCCCATCTCCCTCAGCCAAACCGAGGACCTCCTCCGCGATCTCCTCCAAGAGGAATCCCGCCAGTCCATCACCATCGACAAAATTCAGCGCACCATCGCCGAAAGCTACGACATCCGCCTGGCCGATATGACCAGCCGCAAGCGCCCTGCCAATATCGCCTTTGCCCGCCAGGTCGCCATGTACCTAGCGCGCGAGCTAACCGGCTCCTCCTACCAGGAAATTGGCAACGCCTTCGGAGGCCGCGATCACGGTACCATCATGCACGCCTGCCGCAGCATCGACGGGAAAATCAAAGAAGAAGAAACCCTCCGCCTCAAAATCGACGGCCTCGCCACCGCGATGCGCCGCGGCCTCTAATCTCCCCCGACGCCGCCAAAGCCCGCCTCCCCCGGCCCTCACTCCCGGGCCGCCGAGTGGATCGCATTGCCCGCCCCATCCCGCCAAACCGAAATCAACCAGGTCTCTCCCACCTGCGGGCGGCCCTCCCCAAAAACGTGGCGGCGGCAGCCCACCCTCACTTGCCCCGCCCGATCGTGGCTGCCCGCGCTACCCGCCAATAAGTGGGCCTCCCCCAGCACCAGCAGGCTAGCGTCTCGCGATTCGTTCTCCACCACCTCGGCGATGCGCCCCAGCCAAAGGGCCTGGGGAACCTGCCCCTGCGCCGCCTTGACCGGGTCCAGCAAAATCCCGCTCCGCCCCGCCTCCTGGATCTGCCACTTGAGCTTGCGCGCCATCGGGCCGAGGCGCGCGTCCTCCTCCAAGCGGCGCTCTTTTTGATACGAGCGATTCATCTTTTCCAGCCCCAGCACCCCAGTCAGCGACAGCATGGCGCCCACCGCCAGCGCTCCCCAGCGGAAGGTCGGCGAACCCCAAAACGGGACCGGCGGAGGTGCGGGAATCGAAGAAGCGCGAGCCATAACAAAAATTCAAAGGCAATCGAAAACACCGCCGCCCAGCGGACCAGCCCAACCCCCTCCTCCCCAGCAGGGTGCCTGCCAGAAAGTTCACCGGCCGACCGCCCTGGCTGAACCCACCTCAGGCAATCGTCGTGCAGGCGCGAAAATCCGCTAGGCGCGCCGCCGCTTCATCGCTCGTCAAGGCGGCGAGGCGCTTCACGCCAAATTCCTCGCAGGTAAAGGAGGCCAGCACGCTGCCGTAAACCACCGCCGCAGACAGATCGGCAAACGAGAACCCATCCTTGCCCAAGGAGGCCAGGTGCCCCGCCATGCCCCCGGCAAAGGTGTCCCCGGCCCCGGTGGGATCGGACACCTTGCGCAGCGGGTAGGCGCAGGTCATGAAAAGCTGATCCGGTCCAAACAGGAGGGCCCCGTGCTCCCCCTTCTTGATGACCACATACTTCGGCCCCAGGGCCTGCAACTGGTGCCCCGCATTGACCAAGTTGCTCGTATCCACAAATAACTTGGCCTCGTCCTCATTGATCACAAATAGATCCACCAACGGCAGCAACTCCAACAGCCGAGGCCGCGCGATGTTGATCCAAAGATCCATGCTGTCCGCGATCACAAAAGGCTTGCCCAGGCACTGCCGCAGCACATCCATCTGGTTGTCCGGACTCATGTTAGCGAGGAGCAGGACCTTCACCCCCACCGCCGCCGGATTGAGCTGCGGTTTGAAGTGCTCTAGCACATCGATGGACACGTCGAGCGTCTCGCGGTGGTTCATGTCATCGTGGTAGCGGCCCGTCCAGCGAAAGGTCTTGCCGCCCTCCACCGCTTCCACATTGTCCAAATCGATCCCGTGCCCCGTCAGCAGTGCGCGGTGCTCCAGGGGAAAGTCTGAGCCGACAATGGCGCAGAGTTGTACCGGCGTATTCAGCGCCGCCGCCAAAGCCGCATAGGCCGCACTGCCGCCGAGCAACTCGTGGTGTATCGCCGAAGAGGTGTGGATGGAGTCGAGCGCAACGGTGCCGGCGATGAGTATAGACATGGATAGAGTGAGTTCAGGAAAAAATGGGCCAAAAGACAACGCTGCCTTACCTCGCCCACCTCCCCGCTTCAACCCTAAATGACCACCCCCCGCAGCTCGGCAACACACTGCCGACTATACCCCTCCACGTCGTCGGCCTGCAATATCCCGCTCACGATCACCACCCGCCGCGCCCCCGCGGCCCGCACCGCCGCCAGGTTTTCCAGCTTGATGCCCCCAATGCAAAAAATCGGCAAACTCACCTGCCCGTGCACCTGCGCAATCTCCGCCGTGCCAATCGGCACATAGTCAGGCTTGGTCGCAGTGGCAAAAAGCGGCCCAAACCCCAAATAGTCGGCCCCCTGCGTCATCCCCGCCACCGCCTGGGCCACGCTGTGCGAACTCTTCCCGATCCAGCACCGCGCCCCCGCCAGGGCCCGCGCCTCCGCCACCGTCATGTCCTCCACCCCCACGTGTGCCCCCTCCACCCCCGTCTCCCCCACGAGTTCCGGATGATCGTTGATCATGAAAGGCACCCCCGCCGCCCGCGATAGCGGATGCAGCTCCCGCGCCAGCTCCCCAATTCGGTCCGGCTCCATCCCCTTGGCCCGCAATTGCACTATCTCCACCCCTCCCGCTATCATCTGCTCTAGCATCGCCCCCATCCGCTCCGGCGCGCAGTAGCCCGTGTCCAGAATGCCGTAAAGCTTGCATTGATCGAGAGTTCGCATTTCAACGATTTCCTTAAGTCGCCCCTCCAACCAGCGCAACCCAAGAGCGCCCCCCGCGCCCCCATCACAGCTAAAAGTTATACCCCAGCGTCAGACCCAAGCTCCATCCCCCAGAATTCAGCGAGGCCGCGGTCTTGCCGTTGTCTACCGCCAGATTCTCCATAGCCCGCCACTTGACCACCCCCGCCAGGTCCCAACCCGGACGCCACTGCCAAGCCGCGCGCGCCCCTAACCCCAGACCGGGAACCATAGCAGTCCCGGCCGCCCTATCCTGCCAGCGCGCCATCCGCCTCGAGCCATCACTGCCCGAAGCCGTAAGGATTTCCCGGCTCGCCAAGTCCCAGGAAACCACGTCCAACTCCAGCGCCGCGCTGCCCTGCAAAGACACGCAACCCCGCTCCCAGGCCAGCGTCGACCCCAGGGAAAAGTTGTAAACTTGCGCCCCAAAGTCAATTTCGGTCACGCTTTCGAAACGCGCCTCCCGCTGCCGCACCAGCGTGTCGCGGCGACTCCGCGCGGGAAGGTTATCGATCACCGGCCCCGGGCCGTCCCGACTTCCCTCATAGGGCGCTGACGGCACCACCACCCCCTGCAAGGCATAGCGATCGGTCTCCAGAATAGAATATCCTAAAGACTGCTGGCGGCCGGAAAATAGGGCATCCCGCTCCCCCGAACCCAGCCCCAGATAGGAAAAAGAAAAGGCCATCCCAAGCCGCCAGTCGCCCGGCCCCGCCCAGTCCGCCTCCACTTCCAACACCGGTCCAAAACCATCCTCGCTGCTTCCGCCCTGATCCCAGGCCGCCTCCCGCCCCGAGGACGTCGCCGTGGTGTAATCCCCCTCCGCGGTAAATGATAGGGTATCACCCTGCACCTGACTGGCTGACTGGTAGCCCCACCACCAAGTCGTCCCGTCCCGCACCGTGCCCTCGTCCGCATAGACAAAACCATCGACATAGCGCCGATCCCCCGTCGCCCCCTCCGGGCCATTGGCGGGAAGGCGTTCCCGGGGGGCATCGACCAGATTTCCCACCACCCCCAAGTTGGCGTGAGGACTCGCCTGCAAACTCAAACGATCCATCGCGCGCCATTGCACCCCCAGTCCCACCCGCCAACGCGGCCCCCCAGGGACGACCGCGGCTGCGGCAGGCCCCGTGGGCACCGCCAACTCGCCTGCCCCCACCCCCGCGACCGAGGCTAACAGAAATGACCAGGCAGAAGCAAAAGAGATCACAGCTTTCATAAAAAATGGATAAAATACGAATACAAACCCCCAAGGATTGATCCCTCAACCCCGCCGCACCCGGTAAAAGCGTGACGAACCCACCTCCGGGCGGGACCGCGTATATGGCGGACCGCGGTCAATCCACTGCACCGCCGTGCCCCCAGCCCTCAAGGGCAGCGGACAAACTTTCCAGTCCAGCCCATCCGCCGAATACTCGATTCGATAGGGACTCCCCGGTTCCGCCGAAAACTCCACTAGCACCCCGTCTGGCACCGGCAACACCCGCTTCACCGCAAAAGCGGTGCCACCATCGCCCCCACCGATCGGCGGGACCGACCCCATAATAGGCATCGCGCCCGCCAACCCTGGCAACGCCGCGCGCTGCGGCGCATAAAACTCTAACACCATAGCCACTTCCGCTCCGGCCGCCAAAGGAAACTGATAGGGAACCGCCCAAGGTGCTGCCGGCTGAGCAGCTAAGGAAGCTCCCGCAACCCCATTATACAAGGCCGCCCCGGGCCCCGCTTCCACCCACAGATGGAAGCCCCCCAGAGCGCGCTGACCAGGATTTTTAATCAACACCGTTTGCTCCACCAAACCGGTCTGGCGGTTAAGCCGCGCGCTCCCCTGCAGACGAGCCAGCGGAGGCGGCGGCTCGGCCAGGGCCACCGTCAGCAAGGTGTCGGCCAAGCGCCCCGTGGAATCGGTGCCGCGCAGCGTCATCCGGGCCGTGCCCCACATATAGGGCGCCCAAACCAACTCCAGGCGACCGTTTTCCCGACCTATTGAAGCCGAGGAAAAAAGCTGCGGCGCATCGTTAGCCACGATTTCATAGCGCAGCACCTCTCCGGCATCCGGATCACTAAAATAAGCCCCCGCCTCCACCGTTATCGCGCTGCCATCCTCCGGCACCGTCGGCGTCGGCAGCACCGCTGCCACCCGCGGAGCATCCGGCACCGGGCGCACCACCAGAGCAAAAGAAACCGCTGCTTCCAGCCCCCCCGAGTCCCGCGCCGTCCCCCGCAGCGGCACCGTACCCGCAAAATCGGGACTCAACCGCAGGTCCAACCGAGCCGTGGCCGGATCAAAAGCAAAAGACGCCAAGCCCCCTCCCAACGGTTCCTCCACCGCATAAAGCAGTCCGGCGGATCCATCCTCCTCGTCGTCGAAAAACGCCCGCCAATTCACCCCCGGCACCACCCCGTCCTCATCCACGGACAATTCCCCAGGACCATGCGCCGTTGGGGCATCGTTCACCGCGATCACCTGAAACGCGAGCTCTTGCACCACTTCCCCAAATTTCCCATCATCCACCCGCAAGCGCAGCGTAAAATCGCCCGCCTGCGAGGACAGGGTCGGAAAGCCCGATAGCGTAATCGCCCCATCGACAACCCCACTCACTACCATCCAACTCGGCTGCCCCTCCACCCGCACCTGCAAGGCATCGCCCTCGGGATCCTTCACCCCCACCGTCCAAGCCTTCGCCTGGTCTTCCGTCCACACCACCGGCTCCACAGGAGGAGTTAGGACTACCGGCTGATTGACCGCAAAAGCCCGCAGCACGCCATCGAGCCCTGCAGCCATCAGAATGCCGTCACTGTAAGTCAAAGCCCCCCCGGCGGGGAGCCGCTGCAACAGGGCCCGCGTGGCCCGGTCAAAAACCCAAGTCTCCGTTTCCCCGCTAATTAAAATACAGTCATCCAGCACCACCGGTTGATGCCGCCCGGTGCGAGGCAGCCCATCGCCCCCCAGCGTCACATAAGGTGCCAACTCGATGCCATCAGCGGCCCGAAAACAGCGCACCTGCCCCGGACTAATCGCATAAACCACCTCATCAGCTAGGGCCGGATGTCCCCGAAAACTCCCGCTCTGGGTCCACTGAAGCTTCCGCCCCGCCAAATCCACCAAGCGCAGCGCCGCCGCATCCAACACCGCGGCGAACTGGCCATCCGCGGCCGACACTGTCTGCACCGCATACGCTTTCCACTCGCTCCATGGCGTATTTACCGTCCAAAGCCGCACTCCATCGGCAGCGCTGACCTCATCAAAGATTCCGCCCGTCCAAAGAAATAACCGATCCAGGTGCCACAGCGGAGTCCACTCATCCCGCTGCGGCGCCTCGGCAAACCATTGCCGGGCTCCGGCTAGGCTGTGGCGATACAGCCCCCCGTGCACCCCTCCCATGGTGAAGACCCCCGCATCCGAAACCACCGGCGCATAGGGCACCGCGTATTGATCGTCATAATTCGTCGTCCAACGCGGAACCCCCGTGGCCGCATCCCAGGCCCGCACATCTGGCGAATCCGTCCCCGCTCGGGCGCGCTGCGCATACACCACGCCGCGGTGATACGTTGGCGGACTAAATCCATTGCTCAGCGGGACCGTCCGCTCCCAGCGAAGCACCCCACTCGTCAAATCCAAGGCGCGCAGCCGCGGCGCCGATCGCCCGGCATTGCTATAACTCACCAAGGCCAACCCGCCGCCAGTCGCCACCTGATTGACCGCGCTGCCATCCGCCGCGACTAAACTCGTCCAAGCAGGCACTAAGCGATGCTTTCCTAGCGTCGCCGGATAGCGCCCCCGGTGCGCACTAGAACCCCCCAAGGTAACCCAGTCGCCCCCAAAGCGATCGGGCTGTTGCCGGACCACCACCTTCACCCCGCCTGATTCCACCACCGCGGGTGCCCGCGTCACGCGCACCGTATAAACCCCAGCATCCGAAGCTTGGACCGCCGCCAATTCGAATCGCGCCGAAGTTTGACCGTCTAGCAGAATGCCATTCACCAACCACTGATAAGTGGCCGCCCCCGCTCCTTCCAAAGCGACCTCCAGAACCAAGCGCTCGTGGTCATTCACCTCCTGATCAGGCGAGAGCGAACGAATCACCGGCAGCCCCCCCTGGGGTAAAATCCTCAGCGTGAAAGCCTGCACATTCGCCGCCCCCCGCGAATCGGTGGCCGTGAGCAGCAGGGGAAATTCCCCCGTGGTGCCCAGCGGCGGCGTGCCCACCAAAAGACCCCGACCCGCCGTGCCCCCCTGCAAGGCCAACCAAGGCGGCAAACCACTCGCCGACAAGGTCACGCTGTCCCCGGGATCCTTGTCCAGAACCACCGCTTCATAGCGATAAGCCCGCCCCTCTTCCCCATACAACTGCGCCTGACTCGTGAACACCGGCGCCTCATTGGCTTCCGCCCGGTGTATATAAAACCGGATCCGCGCCGCAAAATTCAGCTCCCCACACTGCAACAAATAGCCCTCCGACATCGCTAGGGCACTCACATTTCCCGTCGCCGCATCCCCCGGCGCGGTCTGCACGGTCGTTCCCAATCGCGTCCAGCTCGCATCCGCCTCCCGCTGCCACAGCCCCACCGCCGCGGACAAGCTCCCCGAACGGTAAAAGTAAAAGGCGGCCCGGTTTCCCTGGATCGCCACATTCCTTATTAAAAAATCATCCGTCGGACTGCTCGGATTAAAACGCCAGGTCTGCCGCCAAACCAAATCCGCCCCCCGCTCAAACGCATAAATCCGCCCTGGAACCGTATCGCGCTGGGTGGGGCATCCCACCAATAACACCCCTCCAGAGAGGGCCATCGTATTCCCAAAATAGAGCCACGGACTGAGATCGGGCGGCGCCAGCGCCACCGCCGGACCCCACCCCCCGTCCGCGCCCCGGCGAAAAATCTCCACCCGAGTCAGGGGAGTTTCCAGGCAGTGATTGATCACCGCTAAGGTAGCGCCCTCGCCAGTCATCCGGACTCCCAACGTCCGACTCACCCGACTAGCGCTAGCCGATGCGTACAACCGCACCACCCACAAACCCGTCGCCGTATCAAAAATGTCCACCGCCCCCTTCTGCACGTCCGAATTCCCTGCGACGCCGTCGGTTCGCGGACTGTTCGCGGCGGG
>CANHIJ010000107.1 GCA_947460575.1 Verrucomicrobiales bacterium
CGCTCCGAAGGCTTCACCCTTCTTGTCTCCAAAAGCGCAGCGCACTATTCAGTCTTTTTTCTTCCTGCTATGAGCAGCTCGTTTGGTTTCCCAACCGCGCTACTTAAAGCCAAATCTTGCAAAGAACTCCAGTTTCAGGGGAAAAAATAGCCGCGGGTGAATCTCTTCACTCGCGACTGTCAGTTCCGACCGCTGATCGCCTTGTTTCGGGCGACCCCTTCTTATAACCCACCCTGGAGACTTCGCAAGCTCTTTTGATCTCTTTTTTTAAAAAAGCGGCGTTCTCCCTGGCGCGGGCTGGTGTGGCCCGCTGCCGCGCGGCCCTGAATGGCGCCGCGCGGCTCGCCGCGAGGGTGGATTTCCGGCCGATTCCGGGCGGGGCCCGCGGGCTGCGGGCGCGAAAAAGGCCAGCGGTTGAACCGCTGGCCTTCGCAGGAGACCTATGGCGCCAGGTACTGGGGGCGGGAGATCCTATGGGGGCGTTTTAGCCGTCGGCCCATTTTTCGGCGATTTCGGCGGCGATGGTTTGCAGGTCGCTAATTTCTGCGGAGGTGAAGTCGTAGGCCTCCATTTTTCCGATGCCGAGAGTGCCCATGAGGAGTCCGCCGAATTCGACAGGCACGGCGATGGAGCCGCCGACCTTGGTTTTTTTGGCGGCGGGCTTGGCGACGCCGCTGCGGTCGGTCTGGAGGTTACAGATTTGGACTGGCTCCATGCGCTCGGCCGCGGTGCCGGCGATGCCCTTGCCGAGAGGGATGCGCTCCACCTTGTCGCGCAAGTCGTCGGGGATGCCCGCGTGGGCGATGATTTCCAGCATTTGGTGGAGGTCGACCCATTGGTGGAGGGTGCCGGTTTGACAGGCAAACTCCTTGAGAATCACCTCCAAAACATTTTGCCAATCCGGGTATCCCTGCATCGCGGACGAAATCGTGCTCAATCTATTGCTCATGGCCAATTCTGAAAACGCCCTCGGTCACCTGCACAAGGGAAAGTTACAGCGTACTTGCAGAGAAGGGCTATGGGGCTTTTGACAAGTTGGGCGGTCTGGCTACTTTGAGGGCCTGCGATTTTTGCATTGTCAAAATGAACCCTACCCCCATGTCCAACGAAACGACTCATCACCAACCCTTCCAAGCGGAAGTCCGCCAGCTGCTGGATATCGTCATCAACTCCCTGTACACGGACCGGGAGATTTTTGTGCGGGAGCTGGTGTCGAATGCGGCAGATTCGCTGGAGAAATTGCGGCACCTGCGCCTCACGGAAGCGGCGGTTTTTGATGGAGCGCGGGACCCGCAGATTGAAATCACCACGGACGCCGAGGCTAAGACGATTACGATTTGCGACTACGGCATCGGGATGACGCGCGAGGAATTGGTGCAGAACCTGGGGACGATTGCCCACAGCGGCACGAAGGCCTTTTTGCAAAATCTGGAGCCTGGGGCGAGCGCGGCGGGGAATGTGATTGGGCGGTTTGGGGTTGGATTTTACAGCGTGTTCATGGTGGCGGAGAAGGTGAGCGTTTTCACACATTCTTGGCGAGAAGAGGGCGAACACCTCTGCTGGACCAGCGATGGGCGAGGGGGCTATGACATTGCGGAAGCTCCTGGCCAGGCGCGGGGTTGCCGCATGGTGATCCAACTCAAGGAGGAGCACGCCGAATTCGCGGCGGCGGGTCGGCTCAAGACGATCCTGGAGCGCTACTCCAACTTCGTACCCTTCCCCATCTTGTTGGACGGCGAGCGGGTGAACAACGTGGAAGCCCTGTGGCTGAAGCAGAAGTCCGAGGTGACCGACGAGCAGTACACGGAGTTTTACAAGTTCATCGCGCACGCCTGGGACGAACCGCGCTACCGGCTGCACTTCAGCGCCGATGCCCCGCTGGTGATCAATTCCCTGCTCTTCGTGCCACGGGAAAATCCGGAGCGCTATGGTATGGGGCAGACCGAGCCCGGGGTGGCCCTGTATTGTCGGCGCGTCCTGATTGACCCCAAGCCCCGCGGCTTGCTGCCGGAGTGGCTGCGCTTTGTGAAGGGGGTGATCGACAGCGACGATCTGCCGCTGAACATTTCCCGCGAGTCCATGCAGGACAGTGCCTTGGTGCAGAAATTGGGGGACGTCCTGACGAAGCGCTTGATCAAGATGCTGGAGACTGAATCCAAGGGGGATGCGGAGAAGTACCAGGAATTTTACAAAGCGTTTAGCCGCTTTCTCAAGGAGGGCGTGGCGGTGGATGACCGGCACCGCGCGGCTTTGTGCAAGCTCTTGCGCTTCGAGTCCTCGATGACCGAGCCTGGGGTCCTCACGGGTTTTGACGAGTACCTCAGCCGCGCCAAGGATGGGCAGAAGGAAATTTACTATCTGACGGCCACGAGCCGCGCCGCCATTGAGGCGGGACCGTATTTGGAAGCCTTCAAGGCCCGGGGCCTGGAAGTGATTTTCTTCCTGGAGCCGATCGATGAATACGTGGTCTCCTCCTTGACGGAAGTTGGGGAAAAGACCCTCGTGGCCGCTTCTAGCGATGCCTTGGACTTAGGCGACGCCCCGCCGAGCGAGGGGGAATCGCTGACGGAGGCCCAGACAGCTTCGCTGTGCGAGTGGCTGAAAGCGACCTTGGGGGACAGCGTGGAGAGCGTCCGCGCGGGCACGCGCCTGGTGAGCAGTCCGGCCGTGGCGCTGCAACCGGACGGTCAACTCAGTCCGCAGATGCGGGCGATGATGAAGGCGATGAGCCAGGATTCGGGGGCCGCGGCGCGGGTGATTTTGGAAATTAATCCGCGCCACACCCTGATGCGCAAATTGGCCCTGCGGGAGAAGGCAGGGGACGAACTGGCCCCGCTGATCGCCGAGCAACTGCGAGACAACGCCTTGATCGCCGCCGGTCTACTGGATACCCCCACGTCCATGCTGGCGCGGATGGAAAAAGTCCTTGCGGCGGCGCTCTGAGCTAGAGCCGCCCGGCCCGACCGGGTGGGAACCTACCGCCAAACAAAAAAGGGCAGCCCTCCGCCGCGGGGCTGCCCTTTTTTGGCGAGTTGAAAGCCGCAGCCGCAAGCGCCCCAGGGAGCTTTTGGCTTGGGCTAGCTTGGATATCAGAGGAAGAGCCGGATCAGTTTTCCCTTAATGCCTTCGGGCAAGGGGAAGGTGCGGCCGGTTTTGGCCAGCACCAGCTCGGCGACTTCGGTGAGCCACTGCCGCGAAGCGACTAGAGAATCGAGGTGGACCTGGTGGTCGGCAGTGATGGCGTAGGTGGCGGAAAGACGGATCAATTCGCTCTCTCCGGCCAATTTGAGGTCCGCAGTGAGGGACTTTAGGGCCGGGCTGAGCTGGACGTTTTCGACTTTGATCCAGTCGAAGCCGGAGGAATTGAGTTTGGCTTGCAGGAGGGAGAGGAGGAGGCTCATGGTTTAGTGGGTTGGGGGAAAAGTGGGGAGCGAAAGGCCGCGGGAGGGCGGGGCTCAGAGGGCAGCGATGGAGGGAAGAAATGCGGGGTCGTTTTCCAGGGCCTGGAACCAGTCTGGGTAGAGCGGATCCCAGCCGGAAGCGAGGAGTTGGGCGTTGCTGACCTGCTTGTGGGTCCAGCCGCGCTTGCGGTCGAGGTCGGGGAGGGCTTCTGGAGGGAGAGACCGCGAAAAGCGCTGGCTCAGGCGTTGGTAGAGGGAGCGCTGCAACAGAGGGGTGGAATCGGCGATATTCCAGAGGCGCCGGGAGGGGTCGAGGTCGAGGAGATGGAGGATGGCGCGAGCGGCATCGCGCACGTGGATTTGGTTGACCCAGCGGCCGTCGGGCGTGGCGGGGGCTTCGGTGCGCACATCGATGGCGGCCTGGCCTTCGAGGAAGTTTTTCAGTAGGAATGAGCGGCCGGGGCCGTAGATGCCCGCGAGGCGGCCGACCAAGCCTCCGGCGGCGAGGGTTTCCTCCTCGGTTTGGCGCAGGATGCGGCCGGTTTCGCGGTCCGGCTCAGCCGGGCTGGATTCGGCGACGATCTCGCCGGCGATCTGGGAATAGACGCTGGTGCTGGAGGTGAAGAAAAAGCCCAGGGCTTGGGGGAAGGCGGCGCGCAGGTGGCGGCAGCCTTGCAGGTAGACGGCGCGGTATTGTTCGGCGCGGCCGCCGCGGCCGCTGGCGGCGCAGTGGACTACGCGGAGGGGCGCGGGGCCGACCGCAGCGGCCACGGCGGCGACCGAGGCCGCGTCGCCGAGGTCGCAGGCCAGCGCGGGGATGGCGGCGGCGGCGAGGGCCGCGACGGAGGCCTCCTGGCGGGTGAGGGCAAGGACTGGGTGGCCACTGGCGAGCAGTTCGCGGGCCAGTGCGCTGCCGAGGTAGCCGCAGCCGGCGATGACGGTGAGGGGGGACATGGAAGGAGGGGACAAGGGCGCTGAAAAGCCCCTGGACTCGGCAGCGTAACCCATATCATCCCTCATGAAAGCCCCGAAATGCATTCTCCTTGCGGCCCTTTCTGGCACCTTCTGGGGCCCGATGTGCCTGCCGAGTTTGGCCCAGGAAAACGCCAAGTGCCCAATCATGACGGACGGCGATGTCGACCCGGAGGAAACCGTAGAATTCGCCGGCAAAAAAGTGGGGGTTTGCTGCAGCAAGTGCGGCAGGCTCTGGGTCAAGAATGCTACCTACTATATCAAGGCGGCCCCGGAATGGTTGCCCCAGTTTAAGGGCATGGAGGCGGCCTTGGGCTTGGACAAAATCGAGCTCCTCCGGCAAAAGTTTTGTCCCATGAAGACCAAAAATCTGATCTGCCCAGACAGTCCGAGCCGCGACGTTCTCGGGGTCAAAGTGTACTTTTTCGACCAGAAGGCGCTGGAAAAGTGGCAACTCGACGAAGCGGGAAACATCCGGCGAGCCCTCGACGCGGGGCTTTTGCCGCAGTTGGTGGGCCGCTGAAGCGGGCCAGACAGCCCTTTTCTTCCCTGATCGGGCTTACCGGAGCGGGCGAGGGGCGCTTGGATGTTTAGAGGGCGGGAGGGCCGGAGTCTGGGCGCTTCAGGGAGGCGGATCCGGGCGGTTCGAGGCGTTTTTTTCCGCGGCGGCGGCGGGATGGCGGGGAGCGATGCGGGCTTCGCGCTGCAGCCGCTGCAGACGCGGTTTGAGTTCTGGGGGCAAGGCGGCCTGGGCTTCTTCGGTGTGGCAAGGCCCCTCGAAGAGGAGGGCGCCCTCGCGGTTCCAGGCCCGCACCTGCTGCAGACCGCCGACCAGCGTCAGTTCTAACTCCCCTTCCTCATCGCGCAAGACGAAGCGGGCCCCCGGCCGCAGGACGCCCTCGGCGGGCCCCTCGGCCGCACTGGGGCCGACACCGTGGAGCATTTGGTGAACGGCTTGGAGCGCCGCCGGGTGGTCGCGCAAGGTGCGGATGACGGCGCTGAGCATTTCCTCGGGAAGGGGCGTCACGCTGGAGGTGCTCAGCGGGGCGGCGGGGGCGCGCTCCAATTTTACCTTGGCTTTCAATTCCGCGCTGCGCCGCAGGTAGGTGATTTCGACCTCCACGCCGGGACCAGTGTTTTCCACGAGGGTCACAAACTGACCCGGCGACATGATGCGCTGGTCATTGAAAGCCGTGAGAATATCGTAGTGCAGCAAGCCCAGGGCGGCGGCGGGACTGCCCGGGGCCACTCGGCCGATCATGAGGCCTTCCCCAGCCCGCAGGCTGGTCTGGGCCCGCACTTCCGGGCAAATCTCCGTCAGGCTGACGCCCAGATAGCCGCGCTCCGAGGCGTGCGGGAGTTCAGGATCGGCGGGGGCGGGCAAGGCCCAGCAGGCCAGCAACAGCAGGACACTCCGGCCCCTGGCGCGGCGGTCTAGGAAAGCGGAGCGGAGCATGGCGGCGGAGAAACGAGGAGAGCAAAAGCGACCAATTCCACTGCCGACCTCCCTTTCTCTGGGAAAAGTCAGTGGAAGCTGGCGGGGAGGACCGCGGAGGACCGCTGGGGAAGGCTCAAGATCAAGCCGGACTGGCTGCCGGGCTGAATCCAGTACTGGTGATCAGCGGCTTCCCAGTTCACTGGGCTGACGTAGACGGGCTCAGCTCTCAGGACGTAGCCGGTGGACAGGCCGACAGGGGGAGTTGCCGCTGGGGGACCGACGGAGCGCTGCCCAGGTTGCTGGGCCAGGGAAGGGCTGGCTCCCGAATTGCCCTCCAGGCGGTAAAACACGGACACTACCACTACGGCCGCGGCCGCGGGCACCACCATGCGGCGCCAGCGGAATGGGCCGACGGCTCCGCCAGGGGCGGCGACCCGGGGCAAGGCCAGCGGGGCGGCAAACTGCCCGTCCAAGCGCGAAGCCAGGCAGCGGGGGGCTTCCGCTGGGGTCAGCGAAAAGAGTTCGCGCTCAAGCTGCAGCAGGCGGGAATCCATGGTCTCTTGGAAGATGTTAAAATCTTGGGGCTCGTCGTTCATGCCAGTTTCGCTGGGGTCAAAGTGCGGCGGAGTTTTTCCAGGGCGTAGCGGTAGCGGCTGGCGGCCGTGTTCATCGGGATGTCCAGAGTTTCCGCGATCTGCTCGAAGGTCAGTTCCCCCCAGATTTTGAGGATGATGACTTCTTTGTAGTAGTCGGGCAGACCCTGGATGGCTTTTTCGATTTGCGCGGAGCGCTCGTCCTCTTCGAGGGTGTCCTTGAACCAGACGATGGTCGATTCGTCGGAGTCCAGGGCCTTGGCCTCGCGGTTGGCGCGGCGGATATTTTTGCGGGCCTGGTCGATGGCGGAGCGGCGAATGTGGGTGAAAGCGGCGGCCAAGCTGGGCTCGGTGAGGCCGTCTTCGTTCATCTCGATCATTCCGCTGCGCCAGAGGCGGAGCATGGCTTCTTGAAGGACATCTTCGGCGTCTTCGGAGGTCCGGGTTTGCTGACGGGCGAAGAGGAGGAGGCGGGAGCCGTGGTTGGCGAACCACTGCTTCCAGCCGGCGGGTTGAACGGGTTCTTCCGTGGTAGTCTTCATGGTCTGAGTGCTCATACAGGAACCTTACGATATCTCAGCGCGGGGCCGGGAATAATTTGTTTCAATTTTTACCCTCGCGGCCCGCACTTCCGGGTTGTGCGGGGCCGCTGAGCACGGGTGAATGGGGGCTATGCCGACTGTAGCCGTCCACCTGCCGCAAGCCCCCTACGAGGTCAAAATCGCGCCCGGCCTGCGGTCCGCGGTGGGGGCAGAGGCGCGGGCCCTGTTTCCGGCGGCGCGGGCCTGCGCGGTGGTCACGGACGCCACGGTGGGGGCGCTCTACGGGGAGGCTCTGGCCGACTCCCTGCGGGCGGCGGGCTTTGCGCCAACTTTGATCGCGGTCCCGGCAGGGGAGGCCTCCAAGTGCTTTGCGGAAGTGGAGTCCATCACCCGCCAGATGATCCGGGCTGGAATAGGGCGCCAGTCCTTTCTGGTGGCGCTGGGAGGCGGGGTGGTGGGAGACCTTGCGGGGTTTGCGGCCTCCGTCTTTTACCGCGGCATCCCCTTCATCCAAATGCCGACCACGATCGTCTCTCTGGTGGACAGCTCGGTCGGCGGCAAGACCGGGATCAATACCCCAGAAGGCAAAAACCTCATCGGCACCTTTCATCAACCGCGCCTGGTGCTGGCCGACCCGGAGGTCCTGGAATCGCTTCCGGAACGCGAATTCAACGAGGGATTTGCGGAAATCATCAAGCACGCCGCGATCCGGGATGCGGCCATGTTTCCCGCGATTGCCCAGGCCGCGAGGGCCCCGCGGAGTTCGCTAGCGGAGTTGATCGCGCGCAATGTGGCCATCAAGGCCGCGATTGTGGCCGAGGATGAATTTGAGACCAAAGGGCTCCGCGCCCTGCTCAATTTCGGCCACACCATTGGGCACGCCATCGAGTCCTGCGCTGGCTACGGCGCGCTTTTTCACGGGGAAGCCATCAGTTTGGGGCTGCGCGCGGCCCTGTTCCTGTCGGAGCGCCATGCGGGCCTGGCCCCGGTGGACTCGGCCCAAATCCTCGACCTCTTGCGGCTTTTCCGCCTGCCCCTCGTCCTTGAGCCCGCCTTGGGAGACGAGGCCATTATGGAAAAACTGGGCCGGGACAAAAAATTTGACGAGGGGGCGATCCGCTTTGTGCTGCTTTCCCGGCTTGGCGGCGCGCACCTCAGCAAGGCGGTCGGCCCCGCCGACCTCCGCGACGCCCTGGCGCACCTGCGAACCCCTGCCTGAGGAGCCTCATTGCTGGCTCCAAGCATTGGGCTGAAACGAGAGCAGTTCCAGGTAGTCCCCGGCTTCCTGGCCATGGCGCCAGGCCAATTGGACCACCGCCGGGCGCAGGCTGGGGTCCTGCAGGCGGGCCGCAAATACTTTCCCCGCGGGGGAGTCGGGCGCCAGGCAAATCACGCAGGGCGTGGCCGCGTCCGCCGGGAAGGCTGGCTCCAGGGCCACGGCCTGGAAGGCCTGCAAGCCGAGGCGGCTCCGCGGCAGTTGGGCCGCCTGGGCGGGTGAAGCCGGGCGCAGCAAGACATAAAAGAGCCCGGTTTCCTCCGCTGAGTTGCCGAGGAATTTCCCCAGCCGCCCCCCCTGCTGCTGAGCTAGCGCCCAGCCGTGCACCTTGGTGCCCTCCGCAGTCTGCTCTACGGGAACCACCAACGGGGGGTCGGCCGCAATCTCGAAGAGCGTCAAAAAATGCTCTGTCCCGGGGATCCGGCGGGCCTGGATAAATTCAAAATCGCCTGGCCCCAGCCCTGGAAAGCACGGAAAGCGCATCCCTGGGGCCCCCGCGCTCCCCGGCATCAGCAGGCCTGCCGCCACCTCCCGGTCCGCGGCGCCCCGCAGCCCCTCCAGGGCACGCCGAGCCGACTGCACCGCCTCTTCCCGCTGGCGATCCCGTTGCTGCATCCGATCCACCACCTGCGCGGAAAGCTCCGGCGCAATTGCGGGCTCACCCTGCGGACCCCGTTGATGCCAAACCCAGGCCGCCCCACTTAATCCGAGGGCGCCCAAAACCAGCGAGCCCCAGGCCCAAGGAAAAGGCCGCCGCCGCAGCTGGTTCTTCGCCCCGGGTCGATCCGCCCGAAAAGGCTCGGTGCGATGCCGCCGCGGCGGGCTTGGCGCGGAAGGGGCGGGACATTGGGGGGGGGCCTCGGGAGCCCGCACCGGGGCGCCGCACACCGGACAGGGCCCCTCGACCCCAGCACAGGCCAGCGGCGCTTCCAGTTCGCGCCCGCAGCCCCCGCAACAAAAGCGCAGCCCCGGTGCGCTCGGGAAATCGATGGGGGATTCAGGCATTACGAAATTATAAGCTATCCTTCAGGAAACTGCCGTCCCCTGCAACTTCTACCGCCGGGCCCGCCCGGAAATCGATTCTAGAAACTTCATCTACTGCAGTGGCCGGGAATCGTTCTTGTATTTTCAGTCTGCCGCCGCCATTTCATGGTTTCCCCGCGCCACTCATCCTGCGGCCGGGTCTTTCATGACCCCTCCACCCTGTCCCCTTTTTGATCCCGACAACGCTTTTCTGGCGCCGATGGTGGAGGTGCTGCGCCGCCACCCCAAGCGGATTGTGTTTCCCTCTGGCTTGGATGCCCGAGTGCTCCGGGTGGCGGCGGAACTGGTCCGGCTGGAGGCGGTCGCCCCCGTCCTGCTGGGCCATCGCCCCTCGATCCGGGCCTTGGCGGCAGAGCTCGGCGTGAGCCTCGACTTTATTGGGATCATCGACCCGGCGGAGTCCGACGACTTTGATTTCTTCTGCGAGCGCTACCGCCGGGTGGAAAAAGCCCGCCATCGCCAGGTCACGGATGCCCGAGAGGTCATGGTGAAGCCGACCTATTTTGCGGCCATGATGGTGCAATACGGCTACGCCGACGGCTTGGTGGGAGGCAATGAAGGGTATGCTTCGGCGTTTTTTCGTGCGTTGTTCCACCTGATTCGCCCACTTCCTGGGCGGGACAGCGCCGCCTCCTGCCTACCGGCCTACCTGCCGCAGCGGCCCGACCTGGGTAGCCAAGGCACCCTGTTTTTGGGCGACTGCGCGGTCATCCCCAATCCCACGGTGCGCCAGTTGGCCATGATCGCGGTAGAGTCCGCGCGGGCGGCGGCCCTGCTTTCGAGTGAGCTGCCGCGAGTAGGCATGATTTCCTTTTCCACCCGCGGAAGCGCCCGCAATGTTTCCACCACCAAGGTCCTCGCGGCCATGGAACTGGCCCGGGAGCAGGCCAAGCGCCTCCACGTGGACATGGCCATCGACGGCGAACTCCAATTGGATGCCGCCATCGACCCCGACACCATGCGGCGCAAGGCTCCCGGCTCCCCCTTGGGAGGCAAAGCCAACGTGCTGGTTTTTCCGGACCTCAACGCCGCCCACGTGGCCTGCAAAATGCTAGAATTCGCCGCCGGGGCCGAAACCTACGGCCACTTGGTGCTCGGCTTGGCCCGCCCCGCGGCCCAAGTCTCCCGCGTCGCCAAGGAGCGCACCATTCTGGGCGCGGCGCTCTGCACCGCCCGGCGCGCCATGGCCTACCGAGACCTCGTCAATGCCGAGGAATTCAGCTGAGGCCGCCAGCCTTCAGAAGGCGAAGCCAAAGGTCACGTGGAAAGCCCCCGCGGCTTCCCCCGGGTGGCGGTCTGGATTCCAGCCGTAGTCCAACCGCAGGGGCCCAATAGGAAGTTGATAGCGCAGCCCCATGCCCAAGGCATAGCGCAGATCCCCGTTCCCCCAGAGGGAATTGTCGGCCGCCCCCAAGCTCCCCGCATCGGCGAAGGCGGCGGCCTCTAAGCTGTTGATAATCAGATACGACAGCTCGCCGTTGAGCACCGCCGTGGCCGTGCCCCCCAGCGGAGTGCTGCCGCTGGCGGAGGACGGCCCCATTTCCCGCTCCGCGAAGCTGCGCACGCTGGTCCCGCCCCCGTTAAAAAGGCGCAAGTCGATGGGCAACTCGGCTAAGTCGCCGCTGCTGGCCAAGGCGGCCGCCCGCGCCCCCAGCGCCATCCTCCAGGCCCCGCCCAGGGGGTGATACCAAGAGGCGCTAAACTCGCTGCGGGCAAAACTGATGTCGGCGTCGCTGCCTTGATCAAAGCCTCCTTCCAGGCTGGCCGCAGCCAACCATCCCGAGCGGGGGTTGAGTGGATTGTCCCGGAAGTCGCCAGTGAAACGGCCGCCCGCGCTCAGGGTCCCGTAGTCGGTCGGCCCCAACTCTGCGGCCGTCAGCACGTCGCTCTCCACCGCGTTCAAAGTGGCCCCCGCAAAAGCCTCTGCGGTGAGGTGGCGGTCGAGGCGGCGGGTCAAACTGCCGCGCAGGGAAACCGTGTGCCGCCCGTAGTCCTTAAAGGTGAACGACTCTGCGGCCAGCCCCAAGCCCAGGGCATTGCGCGAGCCCAAAAATGCTGGGTCGGCCCACTGCAGGCTGCCGTTGGCCCCCGTCCCGCGCAGTTCCGCCCGCAGCCCCAGGGCATTGCCGCTGTCGAGAAAATTGACGTGGCGGGCCTCAATCCCGGCAATCGGCCCATAAAAAGTCTCATACCCCCCGAAAAATCCCAGCGTCTTGGGCTTAGCCAACTCCCCGCGGATCGAAAGCGCCAGGCGGTCCGGGCCCACCTTTATCGGTTCCACCTCCAGTTGGCTGAAAATCCCCGTGTCCAAGCTGCGCCGGTAGAGCAAATCGAGGGCCTCGGGGTCGTACCCCTGCCCGGTGGCCGCGTGAAAAACGGCATCGGCCACCCGACCCGCCCCGCGCCCCAAGGCCTGGTCCGTGCGGACCTCGGCTACCTTGAAGAGCTGCCCCGGCCGCACCAAAAGCACCGCGGGAACTGCGCCCGCCTCCCCCAGCTGAAAGGAACTCGTGACCTCGGCGGCAAACCGACCCCGACTTTGCAAATCCCCCTTCACCGCCTGGCGCAGCCCCTCCAAGCGGACCTCGCTAAACGGCTGGCCCGCCAAGGCCGCGATCTGCTTTCGGGCGGCGGCCGAAAGCGGCCCGGCGTCGCCTTCCACCGCGATCGGCCCAAAGAGCGAGATCGAGCCCAGCGCGACTTCCACCCGAAGATCGGTGGCCCCGGCCGCGGGATTTTCCTGAAAAACCAGGGGCGCCACGCGGGCCTGGAGGTAGCCCTCGGCTTGAATTTTCCGCAGCACTAGGCCCAAGCCCGCTTGGAGGTCATCCTCTACAAAGGGCAAAGCCTTGGCCAAGCGGCCCTCCCGCTCCCGCGTCTGCCGAGTGAGGTAGGGTCGCAGCACTTCCTCCTGGGCGGGCTCAATGCCGCTAAACGCCACCCGCCCCACCGTGAGCCGCGGGCCCTCCACCACCTCCAGCCGCGCCGCGCGCCCCTCCACCTGCCAGTCCACCCGAACCCGAGAATACCCCAGCTGCAAATACCGCTGCCGCACAAAAAATGCCAGGTCGTCCGCCAGCGGCGCCGAAACCGCCCGGTCGCCGGAAAGCCCGATCTGCTTCTCCAAAACCAGGCGCACCGCCGCGTCCATCCCCGGATTGACCCCCCGCAGCGAAATAGGAATGCCAGAAAAAACCCACTCCCGCACAGGCTCCGCCCGCAGCGGCCCCAGCAGCGCCCCCGAGACCAGCCCAATGTATAGAAAAGACCTCATCGAAATCGTATCAAGTAGTGCAACAATCCCCGAAAATTCCCCGTTTCGCCCACCCGCCCGACCACCCGCCAGCGCGGCGAAAGCTCATAGATCGCCGAAACCCCGCGCCGCTCCGGATCGCTCCCGAAAACCGAGAAATCAAAAGAAAGGCGAGGCGGCTCGTCGTCGGCGGCGGCGCTGGCGTCCCGGTGAAAGAGGTGCCGGTAGGTCTGCTTGAGCAAAACCATGGCCGCCCGCCCCGCGGCCTCGTCCTTGCTCGAGGTGAGGTCGGAGGTGGTCACCCCGGTCGCCAAAAGCGCCGCAATTTCGCCCTCGGGGAGCGGCGGATTGGCGGTCAGGCGGACTTTGGGGTCCAGGGCGCGGCCCTGCACAAAAACCTCCACCGTGCGGCTGCCCGTGATCGATTCCCCCGCGATATTGATTTGCGGGTCGTACGGCTGCTCCCGGGTAAAAGAAAGCTCACCCTCCGTGATTGTCAGGCGGCTGAAGGGCAGCTTGATCCACATTTCCTCCAGGCGCACCTTGCCGGTGAGCTCTGGACGGGCTCCTGGGCCTGCCCAGCGCAAATCAGCCACCGCATTGCCCCGGGCCACATTGCCCATCAGGCGGATGGGATCCCGCGTCTTGATGGCCAAATCAAAGTTCCACCGATCGAAAGGAGCTGGCAGCGTCGGCGGGCCCTGCCGCCCCAGCGTGGCGCTGGGCGGCGGCGGCGGCAAATCGTTGGGCAAGGAAAGCGGCAAAAACTCGATTTCCTTAAAAACGCGGCCGCGCACCAAGCCAATTTGCCCGCGCACTGCGGCGGCGGAAACTCGCCCTTGGCAAGTGATGTCGGCATTGGCGCGCAGGGACAAATTCTCGTCGCGCAGCACTAAAATCTCGTCCGCGTTGAGCTTGAAATCTAACAGCGGATCGTCCGGGCGCTCCAAGTCGGCTCCGCCCTCCAGGCGGAGGCGCCCGCCCGCCAGCATCACGGTGGCCTCGTCCAAGACAAAGCGCCGTGCGTCCACGCGCGCCTGCAACTTCAAGTCCCGCACCGTGGGCAGCGAGCCCGCAACGAAAGCGGCCTGAGCCACTTGCACCGCCGCGCTCCCCTGCCAAATGGGGTGGCCCAAGGTCCCGCTGGCGCCGAAGTCCAACGCCGCGGTCCCCTGCACCTCGCGCAACACCGGAACCCACGACGGTAGGAACCCCAGGGGCGAAGTCGGCAGCCGCAACCGCCCCGCCAGCGGCAGCCCAGACCAACTTGCGGGGTTCGCCAGCAACCCGACCAAGTCCACTGGCAGCGCCGCGGTCAGCTCCAGCGGCGCCAGCGGAGGCTGCTGGACCTTGCCCTCCACGCTGAGCTGCCCCCGCTCCAAGCGGGCGGTCAAACTCGCCGCCGCCGCCGCCAAGCGGGAACCTGCCACCGCCGGAACCGGCTTCACCTCAGTGGCCGCAACCTTCACAAGGCCCTGCAGCGCCTCCAGGGTGCCCTCAAAAGTGGCGTCCGCCTGCAGCCGACCCTCCACGGGCAGGGCGCGCCCCAAGGCCGACGCCAGGGAGGCCGCGGGCAAATCCACTACCTTGAACTGGAGGGAAAGCGGCGCGTCCGGCGGCACCGCCCCCGCGTGCCAGGGCACCCGCAGCCGCAAATCCGCCAGGCGCTGCTTCCCCACAAAGGCCTGCATCTGGGGGACCTCGAGGTGAAATCCATCCCAGTGCGCCCGGCCCTCGGCCCGCCACGGCCCCGCGCTGGCCCGCAGTCGGGTGAACTCCGCCACCGCGCCCGACTGCGTCAAGGCGGCGGAAAAGCCCAGCACTTCGGGCAGCCCCTCCACCCGCAGGCCTGCCACTGTCGCGGAGCCCTCACTTTTCATTCCCAGAGGGTTCAGCTGCCCTTCCCCCTGCCAGTCCAGCCCCACCTGCCCGCCCAGCAGCTTGGGCCCTCCAAACTGCGTGCTCCACGCCGAGGCCCGCGCGACATCCGGAAGCCGCAGCGCTAGCTTCCCCCGCAGCGCCCGCGCCGCATCCGCCAAATCGATGCGGCCGCTCGCATCCAACTGATTCGCCCCGTCCAAGCGCACCAGCCCTTCCGCCAGCTCCACGGCCCCCGCCTTGGCCTCCGCCTGCCAGCGCAGCGCCTCTAGAGCCGCCTCCCCCACCTTCAATCCAGTGGCCTCCAAG
>CANHIJ010000108.1 GCA_947460575.1 Verrucomicrobiales bacterium
CGCCTGCTCTATGCCAAAGTGGGAGAGCAATATTGTCCGGACTGCCAAGTGGCAGTGACCCAGCAGTCGCCCAGCGCGATTGCGGCGCTGATTCGCGCGGCCCTAGCCAAAGGGTCCTTGCGCCTGATGGCTCCCCTGATCCGGGGCCGCAAAGGTTTTCACGACCGCATTGCGGCCATCGCGGTTCGCGCTGGTTGCGAGGAAATGTGGGTGGACGGGGAAGTTATACCCACGGCTTTATTTACTAAGTTAGCGCGCTTTAAGGAGCACACCATAGATGCGGTGGTGGCTCACCTCGAAGTGGCCCCTGGGGTCGCGGAGTTGGATGCCCTGGTGGCATCGGCACTGCAGCTCGGACGGGGCGTGATCCGCTTGAGGGACCGGAAGGGGGGTATCAGCGTTCTCAATACCAGGCGGTCGTGTCCGGAGTGCCGCCGCTCCTTTGATAACCTTGATCCCCGCTTATTTTCTTTCAACAGTCCGCACGGGGCTTGCGCGGCTTGCCGAGGCTACGGCACGGTGCCGCGGCAGGCGAGGGAACTTGATACGGCCCACGCCAATTCCCTGCTGGAAGCGGAATTGCTTGAGGAGCAGCGCCGCGGGGTGGACGACGAGGACTCGCTCCCTTGTCAAGACTGCCAAGGCAGTCGGCTCAATCAAGAGGCGCGCAGCGTACTCGTGCACGGTTTGTCGCTCGGGGCCCTCACCGGGCAATCGGTCGCGCGGGCCAAGGCTTCGCTGCAGGCCTTTCGCTTCAAAGGCAATCAGGAAGTGATCGCGCGGGACATCCTTGCGGAAGTGGCTCAGAGGCTAACGTTTCTCGATGAAGTTGGGCTAGGCTACCTGCAACTCAATCGCGCCGCTACTACCTTGAGTGGGGGCGAGAGCCAGCGCATTCGCCTGGCCTCCCAGTTGGGATCAAATTTGCGCGGAGTGCTTTATGTGCTCGACGAGCCGACGATTGGGCTGCATCCCCGGGACAATGTTAAACTTCTCGACACCTTGGTGGCCTTGCGCGACAAAGGGAATAGTCTGTTAGTGGTGGAGCACGATGAGGACACCATGCGGCGCAGCGACCTGGTGATCGACCTCGGGCCAGGGGCTGGCATGTTTGGGGGAGAGATCGTGGCCCAGGGCAGCTGCGAGGCTATCCAAAATAATCCGGCCAGCGTTACCGGGCGGGCGCTGCGAAATCCCATGGGGCACCCCTCGCGAGGGGCGCGGCGCGGGCTGCCTGCCGCCGATGCCGCGTTGGGCTGGCTGCGCGTGTGGGGAGCTCGCGCCAACAATTTGAAACAACTCGATGCGGCGATTCCCTTGGGGGCTCTAACGGTTTTTAGCGGAATCTCTGGTTCGGGAAAAAGCAGCCTGATGCGCGGGGTGATTCATCCGGCGGCGAGCGAGGCTTTGCGCAGCGGCGGGCGCGCCCGCAAGGCCGCGGCCCATATCCCCTGCGACCGCGTGGAGGGAATGAACCAAATCGAAGCCGTTTATGAAGTGGACCAGTCGCCGATTGGGAAAACCAGCCGGAGCACCCCGGCGACCTATCTCAAGGTTTTCGACGAGATCCGGGCGCTTTTTGCTAACCTCCCGGCTGCCAAGATGCGCGGCTACAGTGCGAGTCGCTTTTCGTTCAATACGGAGGGTGGGCGCTGCGAGGCCTGCGGCGGCAATGGATTGATCAAACACGAGATGGCTTTCCTTCCGACGAGCCACGTGGTTTGCACCGAGTGCCGAGGCCTCCGCTACAACGGGCCCACTCTGGAGATCGAGTACCACGGCAAGAGCATCGGCGAGGTGATGAACCTGACCATTGCCGAGGCGGCGGATTTTTTTGCGGCCCACGTCAAGATTGCCCGCACCCTGCGGCTTCTCGCAGATACCGGCACTGGCTACCTTCGGCTTGGACAACCCAGCCCTACTTTGTCGGGCGGCGAGGCGCAGCGGCTCAAGTTGGTGGCCGAACTGAGCCGCGGCCTGCGCCGCACCGCCAACGAGCGCATCCGCAAAAACCGCCAGCCCAAGGGGAATCTCTACCTAATTGAGGAACCGACGATTGGCCTGCACCCGAGCGATGTCTCCAAGCTGATTGAAGTGCTGCATCGCCTGGTGGACGATGGCCACACCGTCGTGGTCATTGAGCACAATTTAGACGTCATCGCCGAGGCCGACCACGTCCTCGACATCGGCCCCGAAGCGGGCGATGCGGGGGGGACTTTAGTAGTCAGCGGCACCCCTGAAGAGGTGGCGAGGCACCGCATGAGCCGAACCGCGCCCTTTTTGGCCGAGGTCTTGCGGGCCAGTCGTGTCGCTTCCGCGCCGCTGTCGCCCCCTTCCGGAGTTGGGCGCAAACGGAAGCCAAAACAGCCGTGAGGTTAGGCTGGGGCCTTTGCTTTTTTTTGGGGTGGAGGCTTGGGGCTAGATGCCGGTGGGGAAGGTTTCCGGAGCTTCGCCGAAATCCCATTCGGAGGTCCTTTCGAGGGGTTCGACGGCGCGGGTTTCGTCGAAGTGGATGACGGCGTCGAATTGTTCAGCCAATTTGGCATAGAAATAGTGGCTTTGCCGCTCGGTGTCGGGGCGGTAGATCACTCCGATGGCCCGCTCGAGGAGGGGGCGGCGGAGGACTTCCTGGAGGCGGCCTTGCCGACGCAGGCGGACCAGAAAGCGCGGCACTTCAAATTCGTGAAACAGGGCTTCGTAGCTTCCGTCGAGTGCTGGGCGGACCTGTTTGCGCTCTGCTTTGCCCCCCCACTGCGAGCTGGCGGTGACGGTGCCGTGGTGGGTGGTGAAGCCTACCAGAAAGGACTCTCCGGGAAAGCGCTGGCGCACGAGCTGGCCGACATTCCATTCTCCGCGCTGGCCCATCATGGTGGCGCGGGCATCGCCGAGATGGGAGTTGTGCTCCCAGACTACCATTTTGGGGGGCTTGCCATTGCTGGTCAGATAGCTGTCCAAGGCCGACAAGGTTTCCGCCATGTGGCTGTCGCGCAGGTTCCACGAGGAGATATCGCTGCGGTACAGGGTGCGGTAGTAGCGTTCGGCATTTTTTACTAAGCGGGCGTTCTGCTCTGCGATAAAAAAGTCGTCGGCGGCCACCCGGCCGTCGAGCTGAGCCAAATGGGCGGCGCGCGAGTGCAGTTCAACGAATTGGCTGATGACGGCGTCTTCGCAGGAGACGCTGCGCCCGTGAGTGGTATCGAAGCCGTAGCGCTGGGTATCGCCGCCGTATCCATCGAAGCAGGCATAGCGCTCTCGGGCGCGCTTGGCGGCGGAGGGATCTACCTTGTCGAGATAACTCAAGACGGCTTCCATTGATGAATTCATGCTGTAGAGATCTAATCCATAGAAGCCGATTTTGTGCGGGGCGTCGGGTTGGTCATCGTTGTGATTGCGCAACCAGCCGACAAAATCCAACACATCTGCATTGCGCCACATCCAAGCGGGGAATCGTTTGAATCCGCCGAGAGCATCTACCGCCTCAGCGTCCTGGCTCAGCGCGTTTACGTAGCGGTTCACCCGGTGGGCATCTGGAAAGTCCGCTTCTACGGCCACGACCGAAAATCCTTTTTCGCTGATGAGGCGTTTCGTAATCTGGGCGCGCTCGCGGTAGAACTCGTGGGAACCGTGCGAGGCCTCGCCCAAGAGGACAAAGCGGGCGTCGCCGATGTCCTCCATCAAGGGGTCGTAGTCGCTCATTTGGCCTTCTCGCAGGGGGTGGAGGTCGTCCCGTTTGCGAGAGCTGGGACTGAAGGGGGGGGCAGAGGGCTTTCTCATGGAGGGGGTCCGGGGGGTTGGGGATGGGGCCGACTTCGGCGCCGCCGCTGGGAAGCGGCACAAAGGCTTCGACCGAGGCCTTGAGGGAGCCAATTTTTGGGGGAGTAAAGGGGACGGGCCGCAGCCGGGACCGGCTTGGGGGGACTGGGCGGGTTTGCGGGTGGCGAGGCCAGGGTGCGGCTGAGTGGGGGAACTCAAAGCTTGATGATGACAAATTTAACGCCTCCCTCGCGGTGGATTTTGAGGTAGACGGAGCGATCGCTGGGCCCGCGGTGGGCCAGGGCCGCGGCCACGTCGGGGACGGGGTGGCGATTGACCTGCACGATGAGGTCGCCCTCGTTGAGGTTAGAAGCCACTGGGGAGTCTGGTTCTACAGCGGTGACGACCACGCCTTGGACATCTTCGGGCAGGTGGTACTCTTGAATCAGGGCTGGAGTGAGATTGGCGATGGAGACCCCGGGGAGGAAGCGATCACCCAAAGCAGTGGGAGAAGGCTTTGGCGGTTCCCGGCTGTCTGGTTGGCTAGGGAGTGTTGCCAAGCGGGCCGTTAGGGTGAGCGGCTCGGCTTGCGAGGATTTTTCCTGGAAGCGGAGCACGCCGAAGCGGACTTCGGTGCCTGCATGGAGGGCGCTGATCAGGAGACGGATTTGTGCTGGGCTGGCGATTTTCTGGTCGTTGATCGTAATGATGGCATCGCCTTCCTGGAAGCCTGCGGCGGCGGCGGGGGAGCCCTCGACTACGGCATTGACTACGACCGCGCCGCCTGGTTCGAGCCCAAGTTGGTCGAGGAGACTAGCGTCCGGCAAGCCCATCTCAATGCCGAGGAAGCCGCGCTCCACCTTGCCGTCTTCTAGGAGATCGCGGGCTACGGCCACGGCCATGGTGACGGGAATGGCGAGGCCGATGCCAGCGAACATGCCGCTGCGGGTTTCGATGGCGGCGTTGAGGCCGATCACTCGCCCGTGCTCGTCGAGCAGGGGTCCTCCGGAGTTGCCGGGGTTTATGGCGGCATCTGTCTGGATAAAATTTTCATAGCCTGGAGCGTCTCCGGTGCCCTTGCCGATAATGCCGAGATCGCTGCGGCCCAGGCCACTCACGATGCCGTGGGTGACGGATCCCTCTAGCCCGAGGGGGCAACCGATCGCCAGCACCAAGTCGCCGACGCGGAGCTTTGCGCTGTCGCCCAGGGTGGCGGGGGCGAGTCCCTCGGCTTCAATCTTGATGAGGGCGATGTCCGTCTGGGGGTCAGTGCCGATGACCTTGGCGGGGAATTGCTTAGTTTTCCCGGAGAGGGAGACCCGGAGTTCGTCGTTTTCGTCGACCACGTGATGGTTGGTTAGGATGTAACCATCGGAGGTGATGATGACCCCGGAGCCGAGGCCCGTTTGGATGGCCTGGGGGGCCTTGGGGCGGCGGCTCTGGCGGGGGCCTTGGAATGGGCGCGGGCCGATCCAGTCGCCGAAGAAATCGCGGAGCATGGGGGGGAGTTGATCGAGGTCGTCCTGCTGGAAATGGAAGCCCCAAGCGCGGCCTGGGGTGCGGGAGTAGGTGGCGATGCTGACGACGCTGGGCAGGATGCGCTGCACGACATCGGCGTAGCCGCCGACGCCGCGGGCGGAGGGCGGCAGGACGGCGGTATCGCGGGTGAGTTTTTTATCAAAATCGCCCTGGCTGAGGTGGGGTCGGTTCATTTCGGCTCCGGAGGGGGGCGCGGATGCGAGGGCGGCGGCGAGGAGGGCGCCGCGGCAGGTGGCCAGGGTTTTCATAAGGGCAGGGGGATGGGGATGGGGGGGGCGATGGGCTCGCGCGAGCGCCGGTGGTTGCTGGAGTTGAGGCCTACATCGATGACCAATCCTGGGGGATGGATGGAGGGGGTGGAGACGGTCCCGAAGGGGCGGCAGAGTTCTTGCATTCCTTCGATCATGACGAGGCTGACGTCGTGCTGGGCGCGGCGGGCCTGGCATGCGACGATTTCGATGGGGTGGAGGTGGAGGCTGCGGACTTGGCCGTGTTCGAGGTGGAGCTCAAAGGCCCAGGAGCGGTCGTTGTGCTCGATGGGGTCGACGGCGTAGTCATCGATGAAGTCGCCGGTAGAATAGAGGATGACCGCGCCTTCGAAGACTTCGATGCCGCGGCAGACGTGAGGGGAGTGTCCGAAGACGACGGAGGCCCCGGCGCGGGCGAGGTCGTGGGCCAAGCGGGTGTGGGAGGGGGGAGGGTAGCAGCCCCAATTTCCTCCCCAGTGGGCGGAAACGATGAGGAAATCGACTTCGGACCTGGCTTGGGCGACAAGTTGTAGGAGGTGAGCGGTGCGGTGGTCAGGTTTGTCGACGGGGACATAGAAAACGCCGGGGTGTTCATCGCCTGCTTCCCAAGTGGGTTCGTTGTCGGTGAAGGCGAGAAAGCCGATGCGGAGGCCGTGGGCGAGGCTGACGGTCCATTGGGAGGCGGCTTGGCCGTGGCCTCCGAGGCCGCTGCTGGCGATGCCGCCACTTTCGAGGAGTTTGAGCATTTCGAGCATGCCGCGGTAATTGAAGTCCAGGGAGTGGTTGTTGGCGAGGGAGACGGCGTCGATGTGGGCGGCGCGGAGGGCGGCTAGATTGGCGGCGTCTGAGCGGAGGTGGAATTCTTTGGGGGATCGGCCCCAGGGGACGCCGTGATCGGAGAGGACGCACTCGAGATTGCAGGCGCGCCAATCGGCTTTGAGGAAGAGGGGGAGGGTATCGCCCCAAGGATATTCTGGGGATTCTTGGCGCAGGCGGTCATTGACCTGGCGGCCGAGCATGACATCGCCGACGAGGAGGATTTTGAGGGGGGCATTCATTCGAAGTAGGCTTTGATGACGTATTGGGAGACCATGCGCTGGGTATTGAAGAAGGATCCGTTGAGGGAGATGCAGTGGCGCATCACGTCTGCGAAGCGGTCTGGATTTTGGTAGAAGAGGGGGATTACTTCTTTTTCCAGTTTATGGTAGAGCGCGGCGGAGTCGCAGGCGGCGCGGGTGGGTTGGCAGGGGTCGATGGGGCAGGTTTCACCGATGGACCAACCGGTTTCACCCTCGATCCAGCCTTCGAGCCACCAGCCGTCGAGGACGCTTAAGCTGGGCACTCCGTTGAGGGCGGCTTTCATGCCGCTGGTTCCGGAGGCCTCATAGGGGGGGTGAGGGGTATTGATCCAGACGTCGACGCCAGCGGTAATGAGTTTAGCTAGGTCGAGGTCGTAATTGGGGAGGTAGACGAGTTTAAAGGATGGGTGGAGCATCCCTTGAACCTCGATGATTCGCTGAATGGCCTCTTTGCCCTGGTGGTCATTGGGGTGGGCCTTGCCGGCGTAGATGATTTGGAGTGGGCCGACGGAGGCGGCGATGGACTGGAGGCGGGAGACGTCGCTGACGAGCAGGTCGATGCGCTTGTAGGCGGTGGCGCGGCGGGCGAAGCCGAGGGTGAGGATGTGGGGGTCGAGTGCCAGGTTGGTTTCTTGGAGGACGCGGTTGAGGAGGAGCTGTTTGGCCTGGAGGTGAGCGCTTTTGATTTCGTCGAGGGCGAGGCTGTGGGCGAAGCGCAGGCTGAAGTTATCGGCGCGCCAGCCTGGGATGAGGCGGTCGAAGAGGGACTGAAAGGGTGGGGAGGTCCAGGTGGCGGCGTGGACTCCGTTGGTGATGGAATCGATTTCGTATTTGCCGAACATGAGCTGGGAAGTTTCGGCGTGTTTTTTGGCGACTCCGTTGATGTAGTGGCTGAGGTTTAGGGCGAGATAGGTCATGTTGAGGGTTTCGTGGCAGCAGAAGACGCCCTGCATTTCCTGGAGTTCGCGGCGGCCCAAGATGCGCAGGGCCAGATCTAGGGGGAATTGGTCGTGGCCTGAGGCGATGGGGGTGTGGGTGGTGAAGACGCATTGATCCCTGACGGCTTGGAGGTCTTGGGGCATGAAGGTGTTGCGCCCGGCGCGGGCGGCGACCTCGTCGAGGAGCTCCAGGCCGAGGAGGGCGGCGTGGCCCTCGTTCATGTGGTACCGGGAGAGGGAGGTAAAACCGAGGGCGCGGAGCATGCGGATGCCGCCGATGCCGAGGATGACTTCCTGGCAGAGGCGGTAGGGGGTGCCGCCGCCGTAGAGGAAGTGGGTTAGGGTGCGGTCCCAGGGTTGGTTTTCTGGCAGATCGGTGTCGAGAAAGAAGACGGGGACGATAAAGCCGCGAGGGCTGCGCACTTCGTACATCCAGGCTTGAATTATGACTTCGCGGCCTTCGAGGGAGACGGAAGCGCGGGCTTCTTGGAGATGCAGGTAGTCTTTGATATTCCAATCGCTGGGTTCTTCTTGTTGCCATCCGCTGGCATCGAGGCGCTGTTTGAAGTAGCCTTTGCGGTGCAGCAGGGTGATGGCGACCATGGGGACCTTGAGTTCTGCGGCTGAGCGGACGGTGTCGCCCGCCAGCACGCCGAGGCCACCGGCGTAGGTGGACATGGAAGAATCCAAGGCCATTTCCATGGTGAAGTAGGCGACGGAGGCCTGGTTCATGGGGCGGTGTCCCTGGCGGGTTCGAAGGCGGAGGCTTTTTCGAGGAACTGGGTGACTTCTGCGTCGGAGGTTTGCGGAAAGCTGTCATACCAATAGCCGACCGCCCGAAAGTCAGCGGGCACGAGTATGGCGATGTAGTCGTCGACGAGTGGGCGGAGGAGGGCACTGGCTTCGACGGAGGCGACGGGCACGGCGATGACGATGCGATCGGGCTTTTGTTTGCGGAGGGCGCGGACGGCGGCGAGGATGGTGGATCCGGTGGCGATGCCGTCGTCGACGAGGATGACAGTTTGGTCGGCGATGGGCGGGTGGCCGCGGTGGGGGCGGTAGATTTGCTCGCGTCGCTGGAGTTCTTTGAGTTGGGTGGCGGCGGCGGCGGCGACTTCCTGGTCGGAGACCATGGCGGAGCGGATGACTGCTTGGTTGAGGACTTGGACGCCGCCGCTGGCGATGGCGCCCATGGCGAGTTCTTCCCACCCGGGCACGCCGAGCTTGCGCACGAGCATCACGTCGAGGGGGGCGGCGAGTTTGCGGGCTACTTCGAAGGCTACGGGTACCCCGCCGCGGGGCAAGCCTAGGACGAGGACGTCGTCTTGGCCGACATATCGGGTGAGGGCCTTGGCGAGGGCCTGTCCGGCATGGGCGCGGTTGAGGAAGCGAGTTGGGTTCATCTGTTATTTCCCAGGTAGAGGTTAAACCACTGCGAGCTGTGGGCGGTCATTTCCTCCAGCTTCCCCGGCTCGGAGAATTGGTTGGTGGCCTCGGGGATGATGACCATTTGCTTAGGGCAGGTGAGGCGGGTGTAGGCATCGCGGTTGAGGGCCAGCATCAATTCGTCGCTGTCTCCGAGAATGAGGAGGGTGGGGCTGGCGACTTTGGGCAGGTGATCGCCAGCCAGGTCGGGGCGGGCTCCGTGAACGACGACGGCGGAGACGGCGGAATCCCGGTTGGCGGCGGCGACGAGGGCGGCGGCTCCGCCGGTGCTGGCTCCGAAGAAACCGATTTTGCGGTGTTTGGTGGCGGGCTGGCGGCTGACCCAGCGCGAGGCGGCGAGGAGGCGCTCTGCGAGCAGCTCGATATCGAAGGGGATGGTGCCGGTGACGGAGTCGAGGCACTCTTCTTCTTGGGTGAGGAGGTCGAATAGGAGGGTGCCGAAGCCCAGGCGGCGGAGCGCGCGGGCGACGAATTGGTGGCGCGAGCTGCGGCGGCTGGCTCCGCTGCCATGGGCGAAGATGACCAGGCCGCCGTGCTGGGTAGGGAGGTCTAGCTCGCCTACCAACTGGACGGAGCCGGCCGGAATGGCGACGGGGTAAGGGGCGGGTTGGGGGAGTGGGGTAGTGAGGAGACTCATTGTTCGACGGGAGAAGGAGGACTGGGGCTGAGGGGGGTGCTGGGGAGGAAGGCTTCGAGGTCGACCGCGGATTGGGCCTGGCTGACGGGGGCTCCGAAGCGGTTTTCTGGTTCCTCGGCGTCGAGGGCGGAAATGAAGGCTTTTTCCGGTTCTTCGAGGGGGCGGAGGGGGCCTAAGCGTGGTGGGCGCGCGAGGCCTTCGCGCTCCAAGTGTTCGAAGCGCTCTTCGGCTTCTTTGGTGAAGCGGGTCCAGGGGATGGCCTCCAATCGGTCTGCGGGGATGGGCAGGGAAGTTTCCTCGCAAAGGCCGTAGGTGCCGTCGAGGATGCGCTGAAGGGCGGCTTCGATTTCGCTGAGGGCGTCTTGCTCATAGGAGAGCAGGCCCAGCGCGAGGTCGTGGTCGAACGAGTCGGTGGCGCTGTCTGCCATGTCCATGCCGGGCTGTTCGAGGGGATCGGCGGCTTCGGCGAGGAGAGCGGCGCGGGAGTCGAGGAGGCGATCGCGGAGGGAGTGGAGTTGGCGGTAGTGCCAGGCCCAGTTGGGGTGGATTGGGGTGGGGGGAGGCGGGAGGGGCGAGGTTTTCATGAGGTGGCGGGGAGCGCTGGGTTTATGGGGCGGGGCCAAGGGGTGGCGCAGACGTCGAGGACGGCCTTTTCGAGGGTGAGGCGGAGCGCGGTGGAGGGGTCGAGCAGGCCGCGGTCGATCCAATCAGTGTAGACTTTGGCGGCGGCGAGCAGGCCTGGGCGCGTGGGTGGGGTGGTGGAAGGTGAGGGGGAGCAGGCTGGTTGGGGGCGCCAGAGTTGGAGCGCGGATCTGAGGAGGAGGAGGCCTTTCCAGGAGGAGTTGGGGGAGGCGGCGATTTCTTGACCGAGGGCGTGGATGGCGCGGCGGCGGGCGGAATCGTCGAGGATGGGAAAGGGAGCAGGGGCGACTGGGGCGGGGCCTGCTGGGGCGGGGGCTTGGGAGCGGAGGGCTTCGGAGGCGGTGGCGACGCCGCACTCCAGGCCTTGCCGCAGGTTGCGCATGGCGTCGGCGGCGCTTTCTGGGAGGGGAGGGGAGGGGGCGCCTGGGAAAGCGAAGGCGAACTGGAAGTTATGTGGCGCGGGGGGGCGGGGCGCTGTTTGGGGTGGGGCGGGGGCGGTTTTGGGGGAGGGTGGGGATGGGGGAGCGGCGGTGGGCCCGGGGTGGGGGCTTGGGTGGGAGGAGCGGGGCTGGCGGCGGCGGCTGCAGGGCCAAGCCGAGAGGTGGGCGGCGGGGGAGTGGTGCGATCCGCTTGGGGAAATGAGCTGTCGGTGCCGGGACATGGGAAGCAAAAATGCAGGGAGTGGAGTTGTGGGGGGAAGGGCGGGTGAAGGAGCCGGGAAGGGAAGGGAGTGGCTACCGACCAAGGCCTTCCGCTTCCCGGCTCCGATGCGGCCGGATCGGGGCGCAAAGGGATGAGCAGACCAGGCGATTAGTGCACCTTGACTTCGATCGTTTTGGTCTGGGCGATTTCGTCCTTGGGGAGGTGGACTTTGAGGATCCCGTCGTGGAACTCGGCGACGACCTTGCTGGCTTCGACGCCTTCTGGGAGGGTGAAGTTGCGCAGGAAACTGCCGTAGGAGCGCTCGACGCGGTGGTATCTGCGGCCGTGTTCTTCCTTGGCCATTTGGCGGGAGCCGGAGATGCTGAGTTCGCCCTGGTCGAGGGTGACTTTGACGTCCTCGCGCTTGAGTTCGGGGAGCTCGGCCTTGATGACGTATTCTTTGTCGTCCTCGGTGATGTCGACGAGGGGAGACCAGAGGGTGGGAATGGGGGACTCGACAGATGTGCCGTTGCCGGTGGCGAGGAGTGGGCTGAAGAGTTTATCGAGGCGGTTCTCCAGGGCGTTGAGGCGGCTGAAGGGCTCCATGGGGAGGAGGGTGCGGGTGGGGGAGATCCTGGCGGTGGTGGGGATGATTTTCATGGGTTTGGAGGGTTGATGTGGGGAGAAAGCGGAAAGGGGTGGGTCAGCGTTTGCGGGGGGCGGCGGCGAGGGGAGGGGCGGCTGGGGAGGCGGGACGGGGGCGGCTGGCGGCGGGGGATTCCGCGGGGGGTTTTCCTGACTTTGCTAGGGGTTTTGCTGAGGGTTTTGCTGGGGGGAAAGCTGTAGGTTTCGCTGGGTGGTTCGCCGAGGGGGAGCTGGGTGGAGCGGGGGCGAGGGGTGCGGCGAGGGGTGCGGCGAGGGGTGCGGAGGGGAGGCGCTGTTGCTCGGCCTGGAGCCAGAACTCGAGGTCGCGTCCGAGGGGGCACTGGGCCTGCTGCCAGAGTTGGTAGGCCAGGGCGCGGATGGCGGCGGGGGAAGGCGGGGATTCGGTGGAGGAGAGGTATTTCATGGCTGAGGCGAGGGGGGGGCGCGGTTTGAGAGGGGGGATTTGGGCGAGGGGCTGAGGTTGGGAGGTTGGCGGGTTAGTTGGGGAGGAGAGCGGGGGAGTCGGGGGTTGGGAAAGGTTGGGGGAGGGGGGAGCGGAGTTGGGCGGCGAGGGCGTGGATTTCGCGGTGCCAGGGCGGGGGGTGGCTGGTTGGGTGGCGGTGGTGGAGGGTTTGGAGGATGGGGGGAGGGGACTGAGCGGGGGCGAGGTGGTGGGCGAGCCAGAGGAGGACGTGGGTGGGGGGAGGGGAGGAGGAGGCGACGAGGATGAGGTCGGGGCGGGAGGCGAGAAATGGGGGGGGTGCGCCCTTGAGCATGGCGAAGCTGCAGAGGGCACCCTGGATGGGGCGCGAGGGGTGGGCGCGCAGGGCGAGGTCGCCGAGGGCATCGTGGGCGAGGAGAGCGGCGTCGAAGCCGTCGAAGAGGGCGGCGACGCGGAAGGGGCCGGGGGCGGTGGGGGTAAGGGCGAGGGGCTCCGTCTTCATGGAACCGAGCATAGCCGAGTGGATGGCCGCAACAATAAGGGCCCGCACCCTGCGCGAGTAAGCCTGGGGATGAGATTTCTCAGGTTTTTGCACCAGCCGGCCCGGAAAGGCCTGGAGGAGAAGCGACTAATGAGACCGGGGCCCGGCGCTACTAGCCGCGAGAGTAGTTGTCAGGGGGTGGCGGGCTGACGCCATTTTGGGAGCGGAGGGGTGGCGGGACTGATGTTTTGGGAGGCGCTTGGCCGGGGAAGGGTTTAGCCTAAAATCGTGAATTGACGATCGTATATGGTGGGCGCGGAGCTTTGGCGCGGGAGGCTTTCTCCTCGCTCGTGGGCTTTTTGGGGGGCGGTCGCGCTGGCACCCCTGCCGGGGTGCGGGCCCTCGTGGGATGCGGATCCGGTGGTGTCGCTGCGCTCACCACCGGCTACACGCTAGGAGGCCTCCGACATCGCTGCGCGGCTTGTCCACCGGCTCTGCCGCAGCCATGGAGTCGACATGCTAGGGGGCCTCTGGCATCGCTGCGCGGCTTGTTCGATGGCTACGATGTTGGGGGCTTTTGACAACGGGAGGGCCTCACCTAAGTGGTGAGTCTCCTGAGGCCGAAAAAAACGGATCATGGTCCTCCCCTATCACGAAAAAGACCGCATGGTCGCGTTTCAACTGCCGGTTTTAGGTTTAGGATCTGGGGTTTTGGGGGGAGCCCTGGAGGACTTGGACGGGGCTGCCGTTGTCGACCCATTCGAAGAAGAATTTGGCGGGGTTGAGGCCGTCGAGGGGGAGGCGGATGCAGCCGTGGGAGGCGGGGAAATGGGGGACGGAGGAGTATCCGTGGATGAAGATGTGGCCGTTGATTTGGACGCTGTAGGGCATGGGGGCGCGCTGGTAGCGGTTGGAGTAGTGCATGCGGGCGCGGAAGGGGCCGACGCGGAATTGGCCGGTGGGGGTGCGGCCGTTGCGGCCGGAGCTGATGTGGGATTGGAGGACGAGGCGGGGGCCTTGCCAGGCGCGGAGTTGCTGGGTGGCGAGGTTAACTTCGACGCGTTTGGGGCTGGCGACGAGGGTGCAGTCGTAGCGGCCGCGGCGAACTAGGGTATGGCCGGGGAGGGGGAGGAGGGTGGCGCCGACTTGTTGGAGGCTGAGGGAGTGGAGGAGTTCGCGGCCGTCGCCGAGTTGTCGGAGGGAGCCAGGGGGGACGGGGGTGAGGTGGAGTTGGGTGCATTGGCCGTCGGGGTTGCGGCGGATGACCCAGTGGAGGGCCTGGGCGACTTCCTGGAGGGGGACGTAGAGGGAGCCGGGATCGGAGGCGAAGGTGACGGCCTCGAGGGTGGGGCCGGCGAGGGCCGAGATTTGAGATGTGATAAAGAGCGCTAGAGAGCTAGCTAGGGCGGTGAGGTGGCGCTTCATAGAGATGGGGGGAGGAGGTGAAGTCCGGGGGGACACTATACCTGATCTCCGACCCAGCGCACGGCGTAGTGGACGAATTCGGTGCTATTTTTGAAACCGAGTTTTTCTTTGATATGGGCGCGGTGGGTGTCGGCGGTTTTGAGGCTGATGGAGAGTTCTTCGGCGATGCGGCGATTGTCTTTGCCTTGTCCGGTGAGGCGGAGGATTTCGAGTTCGCGGGCGGTGAGTTTGGTGAGGAGGGAGGAGAGGGGAGCGGAGCGGGGGCGGGAGAGGGACTCGAGGATGGAGGCGGCGGTGCGGGGGCTGGCGTAGACTTGGCCGCTGAGGACGGTGGTGATGGCGGCGAGGATTTTTTCGGGATCCTCTTGTTTCATGACGTAGCCGCGGCCACCGGCGCGGAG
>CANHIJ010000109.1 GCA_947460575.1 Verrucomicrobiales bacterium
AAAGGCGAAAAACCGCCGCATGACACTTTTTAAGTTAGAAAATGAAAACCGCTCGGCCCTCCGAAAATCTCGCAAAAATCTGCCCCAGCGTTTTTGCGGGCACGTCTTAATAATAGGATGGGTCATCAGCGCGATAAAGTAAGCTTAAAATGACCCACGATGCGGCCAAATATTTTTTCGGTGTGCAAATTAAAAGTTTTGCATTGACACTATCCGTATCAGTGTCAGGGTTTTTGTCAAGACGTACTCGCAAAAAGTCCGAAATCTCATTATTCCTCAGGATTTTGCTGATGATTCACAAAATCCAAAATGGTCAATATCAGATATTTAAATATTTTTGCGGGCACGCCTCGTCAATCCATCTCATGATCGCGGCAACGCGCTAAAATCTGGGGAGTTTGGGGGGCTAGCCCCCACTCTCAACATTTGCGCAAAGTCCCAAAATTTTTGAAAAGTTAGGCAGGATATACTCATCCCGGCAGCCCATCGCTTCCCATCCTATCCTCCGTTTTTGAATTTTTTTTACTCTCCCTACCGCAGGTGGATGGCCACTCCGGCCGCTCTCCAGCGTTGCCCCATCTTGCCTCCGCCCGCTTACTCCCATGGCGCTTTCGTCGCCGGAAAGCAACTCTATTTCGGGGCGATAATCTCCTCAGGAAACCACTCTACAGCCTATCAAGCCGCCACCACCGGAATGACTGCCCTGGTCTCCTTCCAGCTCCTGCGGCGCCGCCTTGGCCCCCACTCCTTTTCGATCTCATCGGGCGGGCCATAACCTAGGATCTTCCGCGTTTTGCGGTTTATCGCGTCCTCGATTTGCTGGCCCATCACCTCGTTGCCGGTGCTCCACGGTATATTCTTTCCCTTCGGCAAATAGCGCCGCAACAGTCGATTCATGTTCTCGATCGCTCCCTTTTCCCAACGGTTGTGAGGATGACAAAATTAGGCTTTTTCAGCAGATCCACCAGCCACGGATTCAGGTCGGACCAATCCAATCCGCGGTCGGTGGTAATGGATCCGATTTTGCCGCTCCCCAGCCAGGCATAGACTTCCTCGGCAATCGGGCCGCTGGCTTTGCTCGGCAGCGCCTTCATGCGGAGGAAGCGCGTGTAGCGGTCCCCACAAGTTAGCCAGATCATCTCCCCACTGAACATCAGATCGATTTCCACCTGCCCAGCCTCCCGCCTCTCATTGATCCCCTGGGGCCGGTCCACCAGCTCCTGCCCCTCGCGCACTTTTAGCTTTCCGTTGCCTGGTGGGCCCGTCCGGTTTTTCCGGTAATTGCGCCCCTACCGAGGCAACTTTCGGACCATCTGCCCACCGATTGGGCGGTTCTTCTCGATGAATTTATAAAGTGTCCCGGCGCTCAGACTTCGACTAGCCCCGGTTACTTTGGCCCTACCGGCGATCACGTCTGGGGAAAGGTCCTTGTCCAGTTGTTGGTCCACCCACGGCTCGTTTTCCGCCGTGCACTGGCTCACCCGGCGCGGGACGCGCCGACGTCTTGAAGCCTGATGCTGGGCCGCAAATCAATCGCAGGTGCCATCCCGCTGCCGATTGAGCTGGATTTCACGATAAAGCGTGGACAAATGCGCCCCGAGCCTCTACGCGATTTCCACAACAGGGAATCCAAGCTGTTGGTGTCCAGCGACAATTTTAAATTCCCTTAGCGACGATTAGAATTGACCCCTTGCGGCCCAAACCAACCCTGGGCCCTCAAATCAGAAGCCTTCACCCTAGCCAGAAAACCTTTAGAAGGAATCAACCGCCCGTGGGACAGGCTCTAATCTACCGCTTCCCCCGCGCACCGCGGAGGCCTGGCTCCTCGCTCAACATCTCAGTCGGCGCAAAAATTTGCCGCGCCCCCAGCGGAGCCCCCGCCGCCAAGCGGGCGCCCGCGGTGAAACCATCCGGCGGTGCAGCGGGCGGGAACCGGGCTCCCAGACACACATCCGCGCCAGTTCCGGCCTTCGCCTAGGACCGCACCTCCGCCGCCAACTGGGCAAAGGCCTCGGCCATCTTCGGATACGGCAGCGCCGCTTGCCGCGCTTTTTCTAAAAACTGCAAGCGATTCCAATAGGCATCCTGGCGGCCGAGGCTGGATTCCCTGGCTTTGATCCGCACCAAACACTCGCGCCAGAGCGCCAAGCTGCGGGCCGGGTCGGTCGGCATCCAGGCCTTGGCTTGGCGAAAGGGCACTTCTGGCCAATCCGGCTCGAGGACCCGCTGCACCGCAAAGGCTTGGTCCGCGATGGGCTCTCCTTCGGGGAAATTCACCGCCAATAGGCCGCGCCAGTAATGCAGTTCCGGGTGCAGTGGCTCCATCCGCAGAGCCTGCTCAATCGCCTCAAAAGCCACCACCAACGGGTCGATCGGCGCGCCGTCGGTTCCCACTTCCGCCGGATGCCCGATGGGGTCACTGGCCTCCAACTGGGCCCGCTCGTAGCAAACCTTGGCCGTGGCCGTAGCCCGCTCCGCGGCCAGCTTGGCATCCGGGCGCCAAGTGGGGCCCGACCGCAGCAAAAACCCCAGCCCACCCACCAGGATCACCAGCCCCGCCGCCCGAAAACCGCCTCGCCCGATCCGCCCAATGGGTAAACTCGGCGCATCCGGCAAGCGAAAACTCAGCGCCAACAGCACCAACCCCAGCCACGCAATGCCCACGTGGTGACCCGGAACGTCAAAAAGTCCATGCAGCGGAACCACGAGGGCCGCTAACAGGATCCCCAGCGTCAGCGGCCAGGCGCGGTGCGACCGCCCCGCCCGAAAAGCCTGCCAAAAAAGCCCCCCAACCACCGCCGCCAGCACCGCCGCCGTCAACAGCCCCGCCTCCGCGGCCACCGCCAGCCAATTGCTTTCCGGATGCCAACACTTCGCCAAAATGGCCGCCCGCTCGCGGTGTTGCGGAAAAACCGCCGCAAATTGCCCCAAGCCGACTCCCACGATGGGCTCGCGCGCCAGCATGTCCAGGACGTCTCCATACACCAGCATCCGGAAGTCATAGGGCTGCGCCAGAACGTCCCCCCCCTCCGCGGCCGCCAGCGCCTGGCCCTCTACCTGGGACATGGACCGTTCAATTCTCTGCCGCAGGCTGGTGTCGGCCCCCAGAAACGCCCCAGCTGCCGCTAAGCTAAAGGCCAGGACGGTCACCAGCAGGCGACCCGAAAGATAGCGCTTTCCCATTCCCAGCAGCCAAGCCACCCCACTCACCAGCAACAACAGCAAGCCCGCCCGGCTGCTCGAAAACCCCAGCAGCCCCCACAGGCAGACCACGAGCGCCAACGACCCCAGCCCCGCCACCCCTCCGCGCTTCTCCCTCACCCCCTCCATCAGCACTCCCAGCGCACACATCACCCCCATCACCAACACCGTCGCGGTGTGATTCCGATTCCCAAATAAACCGAAATTTTCCTCCGGATCCCAAGCCCAGCGCGGAGCGGTCCCCGCCGCCCACATCGACACCGCTCCGTACCCCGCCAGGCCCAGCGCCACCGCACTCGCCAAGCCCAAATGGGCCTGGTTCGAAACCCGGTGCCCCAGCACATACCAGGCCGCCGTCACCGAAAGCGCCAGCCCCGCCCAGATCTCCGCACTTTGCCGCGGCTGCATCGTCACCAAGCTTCCCACATCCACCCCCAGCCCTACCAGCGCGCGCCGCCACTCCGGCACGCCAAACCAACTCGCCGGCAAAAACGCCATCGCCGCTCCCGCCAGCAATCCCAGTCCGCCCACCCACCACGCCCCCCGCAATTGCAACTGCGGCGGTAAAAACACCAGCAGCGCCCCCAGCCCCACCCACAAAACGCCGTGCAGCCACTCGGGAGGCGCCGCCCCCGCAAATATCCCGTACAAGGACAAGCCCGCCATCCCCAAAATCGCCCAAAACGAACACCGCGCCGCCTGCTCCGGATCCCTCGGCCAAGCCACCTCCGTCGCCTGCCGCCTCCTCCGCCGCCGCCCCGCCGCCTGGGGTTCGCCGAGATCTTCAGTCATGCCAGGAGAATGTTAGGTTCATGCCGCAATTGTACTCACCCCTTTAGAAAAATCCACCTACTAAACCGCCGCGCTCACTTAAATCTAGGGCGCCGCTGGCCCCGCCAAGCCACGCCCCGCCTCCAGGAGATCCACCATGCGCGCCACATTGCGCTGCGGATCAAACCACCGCGCGCCAAAGGCCCGCGCCGCCTCCCCACGCCGGGCCCGCTCCGCCGGGTCCAGCGCCGCCCGCAGCGCGGCCACATGCCCCGCCACGTCCCCCGGGGCCACCACCCACCCGCCTCCACTTTCCAAAATCCAGCGCCCAATGCTGCAACTGCGGCTCCCTGTGAAAAGCACCGGCCGACCCGCCGCAAAAATGCCCGGCAACTTGCTCGGCACCATCATGCCATCCCACGCTGGTTCCAGCGAAGCCAAGTGCACATCCCCCGACTCCAGGTGCGCCGCTAGTTCTCCCTTCGGCACATAGCCTTGCAACTCTAGCCGAAAACCCTGCCCAGGCGCCCGGGCCGCGGCCGCCTCCAACTCCCCGCGCCGCTTCCCCCCCCCAAAAAAAGCCAAGCGAAACGCCCCCTCCGGCACGGCGCCCGCCAGGCGGCCTGCCGCCTCCACGATGTCCCCAAAGCAGTGGCCTAAACCCATGTTGCCGGAATACAAAAACACTACCTCCTTGCCACTCCATCCCCGCTGCGCCCGCACCTCCGCGACCCGCCCGGCCTCCGCCGCCCCGCCCGCCGTGCCCCACAGCGGCACCACCGCCGCCTCCCGCCCCGCCTCCAGGTAGACCCCAAGTTTTTCCCCCAGGTCCGGCCCCAGGGTCACCACTGCCCCGGCTCCGCGCCCACCCATCCCCCAACGCCCCAGTCCCCGCAGCGCCTCCGCCGCCCACCCCCCTTGGCGCAGCATCCCGTGAGCCAGCATCACATCCGGATAAAGATCCATCACCCAGTGCGCGTGCCGCCCCCCATGCCACCAGGCCCCGGCCCGCGCCAACACCGAAAGATAAGGCGGCGTCGTCAGCGCCACAATCACCTCCACCTTTTCTCCCATCCGCGCCAGTTGCCACGCCACTCCCGCATAAAAAGAAGCGTAGGCCAAAAGCTTGCCCGCGACTGACTTTTTCCCCCAGGGCCAGGCCCGCAGGCGCACCAGCCGCACCGCCCCCCCTTCCCGTCCCCGCTCGCCCCCCCCCGCCAAGGCGCCCCCGCAAACCACCGTCACCTGATGCCCCCGCTCCGCCAGCGCCCCCGCCAAGGCCTCCAACATCACTCCCGTCGGCGCCACCTCCGGCGGGTAAAATTGATTCAAAAGTACAAAATGCATCCCCCATCAATTTGTCTTGGCCCCGGCCCCAGACAATGGCAAAGGGCGCTCCCGGCGCGCCCCCCCTCAACGCAAAAACGCCGGATTCTCGCAAGAGAATCCGGCGCGGCACTCCCCGACAATTCCTCGGGGCTACACTGAGCAATGCGACTACTTTCGCTGGGCCTTTCTCAGCCCTTCCGGAAAATCCTCCCCCTGCCGGTCAATTAAGTGCCTTCCCAGCACCAGCACATCCATGTCCGTGCGCAAAAAACAGGAAATGGCCTCGCTCGGTAGCCGCACTACCGGCTCGTTTTCGTTCAGCGAAGTGTTCAGCACAATCGGCACCCCCGTCTTTGCGTAAAACTGAGCAATCAGCGCGTGGTAGCGCGGATTGGTCCGCTTGGATACGCTCTGCAGGCGCCCGCTGCCGTCCACATGCGTCACCGCCGGGATCAGCGCCCGCTTTTCCGCCCGAATCGGAAACACTTTCTCCATATACGGCGTGGCCTCGTCGATTTCAAACCACTCCCCCACATGCTCCTCCAAAATGCTCGGAGCAAAAGGCCGGAATTTCTCCCGGTGCTTGATGCGCAAATTGATGATGTCTCGCATGTCCGTCCGCCGCGGATCGGCGATGAGCGAGCGATTCCCCAAGGCCCGAGCCCCGAACTCCATGCGCCCCTGAAACCATCCCACCACTTTCCCTTCGAGCATCTTTTCCACGGTGCGCTCCAAAAGCGCCTCTTCTGTCAAGGTCTCGCAGGGCAACCCCGCCGCCCGAATCGCCGCTAAACATGCGTCGTCCGTCGACTCGCAACCCCAATAGGCGTGGTCCTGCACAAAGCCCCGCTTGCCCCCCAGCACCCGATTCCACACATAAAAGGCCGCCCCAAACGAGGTCCCATTGTCCGCCGCCCCCGCCGGCACGTAGACCTTCTCAAAGGGCGTCTGCCGGGTAATTTTCCCGTTGGCCACCGAATTCATCGCCACCCCACCGGTCATGCACAAATTCCGGCACTTGGTCCGCGCGTGCAGCCGATTCAGCAGGTGCAAAATGATCTCCTCCGTCACCACCTGCAGCGACTTCGCCAAGTTGTCGTGCCGCCGCGTCATCTCCTCCCCCTTCCGCCGCATCGGCCCCAACTCCTTCTCCAACAAAGCGCTGTGAAACGGCTCGACCACCGGAGCGCCGCCGTTCCAACTCATCCGAATCCCCTGCTTCTGATGCGTAAAATAATCCAGGTTCAACTCAAAGCCATCCCCCTTTGGCCGGATCAATTTGCGGAAAAAATCGGCAAACTCCGGCTCCCCATACGGCGCCAGCCCCATCACTTTGTACTCGTCTCCATAGTAGGGAAATCCCAGGTACATCGTGATCGCACTGTACAAAAATCCGATCGAGTGCGGGTAAAATACCCGCTCCAATTCCTTCCACCCCACCCCGCTCGCCATCGCTGTCAGCGTGCTCGTGAAATCCCCCATCCCATCCACCGAAAGCACCGCCGACTCTTCGTGCGGCGAAATCAAAAACCCCGCCGCGACATGCGCCTGATGGTGCTCAATGCGGTGAAACTTCGCCCGCAGGGCCCCCGGACTCCGCTGCATCGCGTCCGCAAACTGCTGCTCTAGCGACAGCGTTTTGCCCTGCCGCTTGAGGCGATCCACCACGGCGCGCAGCGTGGGCCGGTGCCGCGCCACAAAGCCCAGCCGCCGCCCCAGGTTCGCCCGCGGATCAAAGGAAATCGCCACATGGTCCACCTGTTCAGGTTTTAGCCCGGCGACTTCTAGGCAATAGCGCAGGGACTCCCCCGGAAAGCCCGCCCAGTGCTTAATTCGGTTGAAGCGCTCTTCCTCTACCGCCGCCACCAGCTGCCCGTCAATCACCAGAGCTGCCGAGGCATCTCCATGGTAAGCGTTAATTCCGAGAATGGTTGTCATGGATTCAATTCAAGTAAGCTAGGGAGATGCCACCGGGCCCTTTCATCCTCCCCAGGGCCGCTCCCCTTACGCCTGCCATACCCCACCAACTGCAAAAATTGGCCTTCGCCAAGCGCAGAGCGATTTTTGTTTAGGCGCGCGGCACCAGCGATCCATACCACCGCGCCATGGCCCGGGCACAGCCCGACCACGAAAAGTCCGCCTCCATCCAGTCTCTTCCCCGAGCTCCCATGGCTCGCCTCGCTTCAGAACTCAGCGCCGCGGCCGCCTCCAGAGCCCCCGCCACCCCCTCCGCACTCACTTCCGGCCACCACCCACATTCCCGCTGCACCAAACCCTGCCACGGCGTGCCGCGACTCGCAATCACGGGCCGCCCCTGGGCCAAAGCCTCCGCCACCACCATCCCAAAATTTTCCGTGTGGCTCGGCAACACCACCACTTCAGCCTCCGCATACGCCTGCCGCAACTGGGCCCCGGCCAGCGCCCCCTTAAATGCAACAACCCCATCCAGCCCCGCCCGCCGCACCTGCTCCGCCACCTCGGCCTGATGCCCCGCTTCATCCGGCCCCACAATCCGCAACACCCACCCCGACGGCCGCACTTTGGCCCAGGCCTCCACCAACAGGGGCAAGCCCTTGACCGGATAAATCCGCCCCACAAAAAGCATCACCCGCGGCCCGTCCCCCTCCGGCCACGGCTCCGCCTCCGCCGGGACGTCGACCCCGTTCGGGATCACCTGTCCCTGGGCAAAATTCCCCGCAAAACCTAGCTGCGCCACCTCGCTGGCCGCCGTGGCGTGCCAGCCCGCGGCCCCCGCAAAGTCCGCCTTTTGATACAGTCGCCAAGCCAGCCACTTCTTCCAGCGCTTATGCCTCACCGCCCATGGCAGCAGCATCCCCCTCGGGCTCACCACCCGCACAATCCCTCTCCGCTGAGCCAGCACCGCTAACTCGTGGTTGTGCCGCAGCCAAAGCCCATTGTCGTGAATGAGGTCAGCCCCCCCAAACTGCCGCAGGGCCTCGCTCGCATCCCCGCCGAGACGCCGCACCCCTCCCTCCTGGCGAATAAAACCGGTATCCATCGCCGACTGGTCCGGGGCCCAGGCCCCCACCTCCAAGCCTTTCTCCGCCAGGGCGTCGGCCAAGCGCGACACCGAGCGCGCCGGCCCCCCATACGACGGCTTAAAACTGGCGACGGATAGAAAGACCTTCATGCACAAACCCTTTTTTCCCTCTGCCTCCGCGCCTCAAGGCAGATCCGCTAACTCTCTATAGATCGCCTCATAGCGCGCCGCAATCGCCCCGGGCTGGAAACCCTCCACATTGGCTAAGCCCGCCGCCACCAGCGCCTCCCGCAATTCCGGCTCGCGCAACAGCCGCTCCACCGCCCCGCGGATCAAACCGGCATCCTCGGCATCCACCAACAGCGCCCCCGCACCCGCCGCCTCCGGCATGGCACTCCCGTTCCCCGCAATCACCGGCCGCCCGGTTGCCTGGGCCTCCAAAATCGGCAGCCCGAATCCCTCGAAAAGCGAAACAAAAATCAAGGCGTCACAGGCCCGATAGGCCTCCACCAGTTCCTCCTCCCCCAGTCGCCCCAGGCATTGATAGTCCAGTCCGCTCGCCTCCAGCAGCGCCGCCTGCGCCGCATCCACCGGACCCACAATCCACAGCCGACAGGCGAGCCCGCGCAGCGCCGCCACCACTCGCGGCAGGTTTTTATTCCAGCCCGTGCCCACCTGCAGCAAGATCGGCGATGCCGCCTCCCAAGGCTTCCGCTGCGCCCGAAATTCCGCGCGCACGCAGTTCGGTATCACCCGCACCTTGCCCCAAAGCTCCGGAGACAGCCACCGCTGCAAGTCTTCCCGCGTCGCTTGCGAAATCGCCGTCACCATCCCGGCGCGCCTTACCGGCCACTCAAACCACAATCGCCTCAGCAACTCCCGGCGCCAGCCCCGCAGGCGATGCAAAATCGCGCAGTCGTGTATCGTCAGCAGATAGCGCCCCCGCGGCAACACCAGGCCAAGATAGTGCACGTCCCCCGTGAGGTGACAAATCCGCCCCCTCCCCGCCCTCCAGGCCGCCCAAAGATTTCCCATCCGCCCCCACAGCCCCCGACTCGCAAAAGGGCTGATATGCAGCTCCACGCCGACCCTGGCCCCGAGGGCCCGCCGCACTTCTCCAAATAAGCGCTCAATGCTCACCTGCGCCCCCATCGGCCTGCGCTGCACGTGCAGCACCGCAAGCGAGGCCCCGCGCCCTCCCTCCTTCACGCCCGTCCCTCCAAGCCCCGCGGCGCCCCCTCGCCCCCAGCAGGCAAATGCGTCCGGATGCTCCCCGGCAGCGCCTGCCCCACCGCCCCTCCGCGCCCCTTACGCGAGCGCGCCAACTGTTCCTGCCGCTTCTCCAAGATCGGCATCCACACTTTGCTTACCCCCCAATGCAGCGCAAACGCCACCACCGCCCCCTTGGTGACTTGGTTCAGCACGGTGACAAATTCCGTCTCGGCCTTGATCGCCTGGTAAAAAATCAGCGGAATCCAAAAGAGAAAGCTGGCATCCTTCAGGACATATCTCAGGCAAAAAGCGTAAAAGGCGGCAAAGGCTAGGCCAAATCCCAACATCAGCGCGACCCCACCCTCCCGCCCAAAATTGGCGTAGGCCTCCCCCAGGGGACTCACCGCCATGCTGGTGCCCGACTCCAAACCCAAACCCGTGAACCTCCGGAAATTGACCTGCCCGCCCGCGGTCACCTTGTCCGGCATGAGGAACCTCGGCACCAGAGCCGCGGTCAGGGCATCCACCAAGGTTTCCCCCTCAGCGTAGGGCTCTAGGGCCGGAACGTTGCTCAATACCGCAGAAATAATCCAGCCCTGATTGAGCCTCGTGACCACGTTGCTCAGCACGACATCGCTTTCAAAGGGATTCGACTTGGTCCAAAAATCATAGACGGTCTCGGTCAAAGAGGCTTCCACTCCATTCCAAACCTTGGCCCGGTAATCGGCCTTAATCCCCTGAATCGTAAATACCGCCAACATCCCGGCCACAAAGAAGAAAGCTTTTTCCGGTCCGGTGCGAGAGCGCGTTCCATACCAGTAGCAAAAAAGCAGCATCAGCCACAAAATAATGTCGTGGAACATGGCCGATTCCCCCGTGCTCTTGAAAAGTGGCAACAAACTCAAAAATATCCAGCGCCAGCGATGCGGATGGCCAGAAAAAAGAATGTACAATACCCCAACGTAACCAACCTGCGAAAGCAAATGTACGGCGAAGGATAGGCCGCCCGGCACCCGCGGGGCCGCCCAGCGCGCCGCCAGTGCCACCGCGTTGAGCGCCAACCCGATCGCCATAAAATGCTCCACTTTGACTCCCTTCATCAGCTCCCGCTGCCGCACCGAAGAACCAATCCCCAACAGCCCAATTACGTAGGCCGCCGCCCCCGGCAGCGCGTAGCTAAAATAATTCGCCTCATCCGTGTACATCGCATACCGCCCCTCCACCAGGCCGGTTCGAAACGACAGCAGTGGACCCAATGTCCACTGCAGGACCCCCAACAGCGCCGCCAGCTGCGCCAGGGGCAGTCCCTGGTCAATCCGCTTTTGAAACTCAAAAAGCACTACCCCCAGCAAGAGCAGCACCGATATCTTATTGTCCACCGATTGCGATAAGCCCAGCATCCCCGCAATCGCCACCAGCGCCAGCGAACTCGCGCTCGCCCCGCGGTACTCCAAGGCCCCCCCCGCCACACTGACTAAACGCGCCAAGCGCTGCCCAAAGGACCCCGTGCCCGGCTCCCTCGCCAGGTTCCCCAGGGGACCCTTTCCGGGAAGGCCGGGTTCTGTATCTCGAGGGGCTGGCTTCATATTGGAACGTGCAACGTCACCGATCCCCTGTCCAAAGGGAAATTCACTGTCTGCCCCCAACAAGACCGCGGCCGGGGTGCCGCTTCCTTCACCGCGAGAACATTTGATCGTCCTCAGTTCGTCCTCGACTCGGCCTGCTGCAAAAGTGTCCCCAGCAGACTGCCATAATCCCGCCCCTCCGCCAAGACCCGGCGGCGCCCAGCCTCAGCCCAAGCTCCCAGCTCGCCCTCGCCCTCAGATTCCAGCAAGGCCTTCACTTTGACCGCTAGCTCCCCGTAGTTGGCCCCAAAAATGGCCTCGCCGTCCCCAAAAAACCGTTCGGTATCACAAGTCCTCTCCGTCGCCAAAATCGCCCCGCAAGCCGGAATCTCAAACGTCCGCGTGGTGTGGAGCTCCGGAAACCGCTTCGAAAGCAGCCCCAGTCCCACCCAGCTCCCCGAAAGCAACTCCGCGTAGCCATCCCCAAACAACCCCTCCCCCTCAAAATGGAGGTGCGGCGCCGAACCCCAGCGCGCCAAAAAGCGCCCCCAGCCCCAGCCCGCCAAGCGCACTGGTATTCCCTGCTCCAAAAATAGACCCAGACAGCGCTCCCGGTCCGGCTCCGCCAAGCCCACAAAAACCACCTCCCGCCGCCGCCCCGCCCCGGCCACCCGCGGGTAATGGATCGCCGCATCGTATCCCTGAGTCGTCAAAATTACCTTCTCGGCCCCTACGCGGCGCTCATACTCCGCGACCTCGAACGATTTCGTGGTCACCAAAGTGTCATAGCTTCCCATTGAAGCATAAAAAAGCCGCGAGCGATTGGCATGGAATGCCGTGTCCGGCGTGAAATGCACCATCCGCCCCGCCCTCTCGCGCAAGCCCAATACCTGCTCCGGACCCAAAAAAACCCCCTTGTCCACCCACACCCAATCCCAGGTCGCCCCCGCAAAATGCCCCATCACGGCGCGCTGTACCGCTTCCACCGCCGGCCCCACTTTCGCCCGAAAAGCCAGGCTCTGCCATAGCCGATGGCACGACCGCATCGGCCCGTCCGTGTCGATCCACTGCCAAGTCCACTCCGGCCTCAAGCGCCGCAGCCACTCCGCGCGCATTCGCGAAGTCGTCCCCGGAGTGAGAATGCCAATATAGACTGCTTTCATGGCGCCTTCCGGTTCATCCACTCAAAAAAACCCTGCCGCCTCCCATGCCCAGAAAAAATCAAAGCATACCCCCTGTCGTCCCCACCTCGGTTCGCTTTCGCATCGCCTTCAGCGCGCTTCCCCGCCGCCACAGCCAACGCCCCACAGGATGCAGCAGCAGCCGATCCCTCGGGCGCTCCATCCGCGGCGTGAACACATCCCGCGACAAGGCAAAGCGCGCTTCAGGCCGGTTGGCTCCCGCCCCCACCACCCCGCACGCCGCCGCGAAACCCTGCCGCCGCACGCAGGCCTGCACCGCCCCATTAAATCTCCCACCAGGATAGGCGAAATGCCGTACTTCTCCACTCAGCAGCGCCTCCAGATCCGCTTTGCAGCCCCCAATCTCCTCGTCGAGGCGCGCCTCCGACAAAGACGCTAAATTCGGATGGCTGCGGGTGTGCGCTCCAATATCCATCCCCGCCGCCCGCATTTCGCGCAATTCTCCCGCGCCCATCCGCCGCTCCGCTTTCACCCCCGCCATCTCTCCTGACACCACAAAAAAGGTCGCCGGAACCCCCAGCCGATCCAAAATGGGCAATGCATAGCGGTGATTGTCCAGCCAGCCATCGTCAAACGTCACCGCCACCTGCTTGCGCGACCGACCACCAGGCAACTCGCCCGCCGCCAGGTAATTCGCCAGGGAAACAAACCGAAAACCCCGCTCCTGCAGCTTCTCCAGTTGGTGCGCAAAATCGACTGGCTCCAAGTTGTACGACCATCCCTCCAACGGAACAGAACCACCCGGCACCTCAGCGCGTGGGCAAACGTGGTGGTACATCAAAATCATAAAAGCCAATCGCGCCGCGACCTGCCAAAATCAACATTTTCCGAGATCGGCATGAAAGTCCGACCCAACGCCTTATCGCGCCGCACTAGCTCCTCCCTTCGCTTGCTTCTCCAGCTGATGCGAGGCGAGGCGCTCTAAAATGATGTCTACCGCCCGCGCATAGGTGTAGGGTTCGCTCATGGCGCGCTGGTGCCCCGCCGCCGCCACCGACTGCCGCAGGGGTTCATCTCCCAAATAACGCGTCACTTCCCTCGACAACTCCGCGCCATTGGCAAACAACGCCACTTCGCGGCCAACCGCAAAGGCTTCCCTAATCTCCGCCGTGTCCTCGTGCAGCAAAAATCCACCCGCTCCAGGAATCTGCCAAGTGCGCGCCGTGGTTGCATCCCCCTGGCTAGTCCCCCTGCCGGCTTCACTTAGCAGCCCTAAATTGATCTTAGAGAGCGAATAAATCGCCGCCAACTCATCCCCATATGCCGCTCGCCCCTGCCAGAACCGGAGCACCTCCGGACTCGCCCGCCCCCAGCCAGGTCCCCAAATTTTGAGCCCAATTTCCGGGAGGGCGCCAACCAACTGTTCCAACAAAAATTGCTTTTTGGCCGACCAGTGCCCCGCGAAGGAAACATCGCTAGCATAGCATCCCTCGGCCATCCCCTCCCCTAGAACTGGCCGATGCACCTCCGGGTCAAATCCGTGCGGAGCAAAACACCAATCGGCGCCCTCTCCATCCAGGCCCCGGTCTTCTAAATGATATCGCTTGGAAGTGAAAACCACATCGTACAGCGATAGGCATTCCGGAATGTTGTCGCCGTGATCCTGAAAACTGACGTCGGGGTAAAAACAAAAACAGGGAGTTCCCGCCCGCTTGAACCGATTTAGGGTCCCCGGCTGCAGCAACATCCCCTTGAAAACCAGCATCAAATCCAAATTTCCCACCGCCAGCAGTTCTTCCACGCCATTGTTGTAATCCCGCGCCATCAACCCTCGGAGCAATCGGCGAAGCAACCGCAGGAGGGGATGCCGCCAACGCGTCGGAAAGTGGTCCTCGTAGTGCCGCTCCAATACCAGATGCCCCCGGC
>CANHIJ010000110.1 GCA_947460575.1 Verrucomicrobiales bacterium
CCCCCCAGTAGGCGGGCCCACTCATTCAGCTTTCCCGAAACCCCAGGTCTCCATAATGTCAGGCTTCCCGCGATTCGGCCGCCCAACTCGCCCCGCGCGATGCGCAACTTGCCTGGGAAACTGTGCGTCTCCCCCCAGTAGGCGGGCCCACTCATTCAGCTTTCCCGAAACCCCAGGTCTCCATAATGTCAGGCTTCCCGCGATTCGGCCGCCCAACTCGCCCCACGCTCCCAGCGCTCAACTTGCCTGGGAAACTGTGCGCCCCCCCAGCAGGCGGGGCCACTCATTCAGCTTTCCCGAAACCCCAGGTCTCCATAATGTCAGGCTCCCCGCGGGTCGGCGCCCAACTCGCCCCGCGCGATGCGCAACTTGCCTGGGAGACGGTGCACTCGAAGTGTGGCCGAGATCAGCCTCAGTGCCGTCGAGGGGGGGGGTGGGGCGCGGCAGCCGAAAAACTGGACCGGCGAGCTCAGTCGACCCCGGGGAGTTGGTGGGCCCAGGCGGCGACTGGGGCCAGGGCGGTGTCGGGGAAAGGGGAGTCGAGGGCGCAAAGGCGCGGGTCGAGGTGGTCGGAGGGCATGAAGTGGTCCGCTTTCCAGGCGGTGGTGCCGGGATGCCAGGGGCCGACCTTGCGGGGATCCGACCAGGTGTGAAGGCTGAGGACGCGGGGGGTGAGGGCGGCGGCGATATGCATGGGGCCGCTGTCCACGCTGATGACGCCGTGGGCCCGCCGGATCAGCCAGATCAGTTCGGGCAAGCTAGTGGCATTGAGCAGGTTGTGGGCGTTGGCGGGCAGCCCCTCCAGGGGCATTTCGCGGCGGCCCACCAGGAAGACCGGGAGCGGCGCCAGGGCCTCGCTGAGGCGGATGACCTGGGCGGCACTCAGGGATTTTCCTGGGCCCCGGCTAAAGGGGTGGAGGACCATCGCCTGCGGGGGAATTTCCAGCTCGGCGAGGGCTGCGGGGCGATTCCCCTGGGGCAGCGGGAAAACCAGGGGGCCATCGGCTCCGAGGGCGCGCGGAAGCGCGAGCGAGCGCTCGATGGCGTGGGCCCGGGGATCGACTTGGATGCGGTGGGTGTGGAAAAAGCGCGCGCCCTCGCGGCTGTCGCTCAGGCCGAGGCGCAGTGTGGCTCCGCTGGCTCGCGCGGTGAGCCCGCTGCGCAGCAGGCCTTGAAAGTCTAGGGCGACATCGGGCGGCTCGCGGCGGCGCCATTGCTGCAGCCAGCGCCCGAAGCGGGCCAAGCCGAGCGGGCCGCGGAAGTGTTCCCGGGGAAAGGCCAGGGTTTCGGCGAGGTCGGGATTCCCCTCTAGCAGGGGAGCAAAGGCGGGGTTCACCAGCCAGGTGATGGCCAGTTGGGGAAACCGCTGTTTGAGGAGGTGAACGGCGGGGAGAGTGTGGACCAGGTCCCCCAGGGAGCTGGGCTTGATGAGGAGCGCCCGCCGACAGGCCTGGAGGTCGGGGAGGAATGCGGCGCACATGGGAGGGGAAAGCTGGGCTCCGGCGGAAAAAGGTCCCCGAGCGGGCGCGGCGCGGCCCTATTTTCCCAGGGCCAGCCGGAGGGCGAGAGCCTCGGGGAGGCCCGCGGCGCGGATTTTGCGCTGGGTGGTCGCGATGTCGTAGGGCAAGCGGCGGATCGCAATCTCCTGGTTGTCGTGGTCGTAGAGCGCATAGGCGCTGCGCCAGTCTCCGTCTCGGGGCTGCCCCACGCTGCCGACGTTGATAAAGTACTTCTTTCCCGACTCCAAGCGGATGTGCTCGGGGCTCTCCACGGTGACGGTTGGGCCTTTTTTGTACACCCGGGGGGTGTGGGTGTGGCCGAAGAAACACACCTGGGTAAATTGGTAGGCGAAGCTGGCCATGGCGTCGAATTTATTCATGACGTAGGCCCAGCTGGTGGGCGTGTCCAAGGTGCTGTGCACGATGGTGAAATCGCGCACTTGGCGCACCATGCGGAGACTGCGCAGCCAGCTGCGGTCGGCCTCGGAAAGCGTCCGCCGCGTCCACTCTAAAGCCGCCTGGGCCAGGGGGTTGAGGCCGACGATGGCGGTGTCTGCGGAGGCTTCCTCGTCGTGGTTCCCCTTCACTACCGGGCAGGCCAGCTGCTGGAGGCGGTGGACGCATTCGCAGGGATTGGCATTATACCCCACGACGTCGCCGATGCAGACATAATCGGTCGCGCCCTGCTCCGCCGCGTCGGCCATGACGGCGTCAAAGGCTTCGAGGTTGGCGTGGATGTCGCCGAAAATCGCAAACTTCATCGAAAAGGGATCGCCGCTTCAGGGAGGAAAACCTAGGGGGAGAGTGGGGAGGCGGGAGGCAAAAACCAGGGGCGGCGCCGACTCCGATTTATGCCTTGGGCTTAGCGGCCTTGGCAGGGGCTTCGGCGGCGGCTCCGGCCGCCTCGGCGGCATCGGCGGCGGCTTTGGCGGAGCGCGCCGCGGCCTTGACCACGGGGGGGCCCGCGGCGATGCCGCGCTTCATGACCGCGAAAAGCCGCTGCACTTCGAGTTTTTTCTGGGGGGGAATTTGGTTCCAGTGGGTATCGGTGAGGGCGCCCTCGATGGCGTAGGCCGCCACCAGGGAGACGGGGTGCCCGGCGAGCAGCATGCGGCGGCAAACCTCAATCGCGCCCAGCTTGGCCATCTCGCTGCGGCTGCGGACGCCCGCGTCCACCAACCAGAGGGCGGTCTTTTCTCCAAGGTTCTTCAAGGCGGCGAGTTCAACGACGACGGGATCGATAGCGGACATAAGGATAGCGGCGGCCGGACGAGGGCCGTTGGCAATCCATACAAAAGCAGAGTATTGGAACAATTTCAGCCACTATTTTGCAAGAATGTTCGCGGCCCTCCTTGGGGCTGGCCGAGCTTTCGGCTCCGGGCGGCGGACATCCGGGCGGCTGGCACGGATGTTGCTTAAGCTATTCACCAGTTTCGCGGGCGGCGCCCGGGTGGCTGACTCCGCGATTCGATCAGGGGTTGTTGCGAAAAAGCTGTGCCCGTGCCGGGGAAGCCCGCGCGGGCACAGCCGACTACCTACTAATTAGCGGCAAATTAGCGGGAAAAGCGGATGCGCTCGGCCCCCATCCGCGGCAGGGTGGGATTTTTCTTCACTTATGGGAATGTCGATCACGACCAAGCGCGGCGATGCCGGGAAAACGGATTTGCTCTTTGGCGGGCGAGTGGGGAAGGCCCATCCGCAACTCCAGGCGGTGGGGGAAGCTGACGAGTTGAACGCGGTGCTCGGCCTGGTGCGCCAGCAGGTGCAGCGCGGGGACCTGCGGGACATCGCGGCCCGCGCCCAGCAGGACCTGGTGGCGCTCATGGGCATGCTCTCCGCGGGGCCGGAGCACGCGGTCCGCTACGCTGAGCAGGGATTTAAGGTACTGGGGCCGGAGTCGGTGGCGCGGATTACGGGGGAAGCCGCGGCCTTGGAAGCGGAATTCCCCCAGGGATTTCAGGGTTGGTCGGTGCCGGGAGACCGCGGCGGCCCCGGGGCGGCTTGGCTGGAGCTGGCGCGCGCGGTGTGCCGCCGGGCCGAGCGGGCCGTGGCTGCCCTGCCGGAGGAAAACCTCCAAGCCCATCCCCAGGTGCTCCCCTGGTTTAACCGCCTGAGCGACCTGCTCTGGCTGGCGGCCCGCGCCGAGGAAAAGCACCTGGACGGCGGCGCCGCTTGATCCCGCCCCCGCCCCCGCTGGGCGCGCCGCCTTTACACCGGGCCAATTCTGCGCCATCCTTGCGTTCCATGGCTTTTCCTGCACCCCTTTCTCCGCTCGACGATGCGGCGGGCCCTGGCTTGGATCCTCTGACCAGCCCCTTTGCCGACCTCGCAGGGGATTTCCTCGCCCCCCTGGACCCCGCCGAACTCAGCCCGCCTCCTCCGGCGGCTCCGGATGCCTTCCTCCTTGCCGCCCTGGTCAACTTCAGCTCCCCAGAGCCCCCAGCCCTCTCCTCGGACACCTCCGCCTGCCTCCAGGAATTGGCCAGCTCCCTCCTCGCCTCCCCAGCCCTGGCGCCGACTCCAGGCGCCGCGTTCTCCCTGACTTCCCTCGCGGACCAACTCAGCGCCCGCTTCCTCAACCCGGAAGCCCCTGACGCACGGCGCGCCGACCTCCCAGACGACCTCCTCGCCGCCCCGGCGCGCCCCCCAGCCCCGGCGCTCCCCCGGGCCGCTTCCCCCGCCGCCATCCGGGCCGCCCTGCCCGTGGCGCTTCCGCCCCACCCCTTTTTCCTGGACGCCCCCCTCGAAGCCCCTCGGCCGTGCTCCGCCGCCTGGTCAGACGAGTTCGATGCGGCGCCGCTGGATTTCCTCTCGCCCGAGCCGACGGCGGCGGCGACTCCAGCCGCGGCGGCCCTCGCGGCTGCGGTCCCCCTCGTGCCGCCAAGCGCGGGCTCTGCCAGCGGGGCGGGCCTGCTCCTGGGCGGCGCGGGGCTCATCCTGCTGGGAATCGCGCTGGCCTGCCGCCTGCCCCTGCTTTGGCTCGACCTGGACGGGGCGGGCCATTGGGCCCGGCAAAACCTCGAGGCGGGCCTCCTGCTCCAGGCCGCGGGGGCGGTCTTTGCCTTGGTCCTGGGGATGGGATCCCTCATGCTGCGCCGCTGGGCTCCGCCCCTGATCCACGCCTCGGGATGGCTCGCGGTCTTTGCCTCCGTGCTCCTGCTTGGCGCGGTCGGCGTCGGCCTCGGCGCCGACTCCGAACCCTTCCTCGGCGCCGCTTCCGCCCTGGGCTTAGCCGCCTCCCTGCTGGGGCCCTTAGCCTATCTTTTTTACTACGAAAGGGAGTCCGTCGCCGCCACCTGCGCCGCCGCCGACCCCCGCCCGGCCTGGACTGATCGCCAGACCGTCCCGGCCCTCCTAGTGCTGCTCTGCCACCTCCTCCTCGCCCTAGCGGCAGGGGCCATGCTCCAGCGCCAGCCCGCCTTCCCGCTGCCCACTGGGGATATCCTCCGCGGCCCGGCGGCTTCCGCGGCCTGGTCCGGCCTTGGCGCCCTCGGCCTCCTCGGGGCGTACTGCGCGTGGCGCCGCTGGTCTGGCGCCACTTGGCTCCTCCTGCTCGCCGCCCTCGGCCTCGCCGCCACCCTTGGCGCCTGCGGCCTCAGCGGCCGACCGCCCTGGGATGCCTTCCTCGCCGCCCTCGGTCGGCCCTCCGACCTCCCCTCGCCCTCCCCCTTGCTGCCCCTGCTGGTCGGCCTCTCCCCCGCTCCCCTCTTCCTCGTGCTGGCCATGGCCCGCCGCGCCTTTCTCTCCTCCACTCCCCCCTGATGCCCCCCGACCCCATCCAGTTTTTTAACCGCTACTCCGGCGCCATCGAATCCGAACAGATTTACGGCGAGGCCTTCCTGCGCTTCGCCTATCAAACCCCCCCGGGCCGCCTTGCCGTCGCCTGGGCCATCAAGCGCGCCTGGTTTTCCCGCTGGTACGGCCGCCGCATGGACCGCTGGAAAAGCTCCCTTCGCGTCCGCCCCTTCATCGAAAAATACGGCCTCAACCCCGACGAATTCACCCAGCCCCTCGGAAAATACCACACCTTCAACGAATTCTTCTACCGCAAGCTCAAACCCGAGGTCCGCCCCATCGACCCCGATCCCCAATCCATCGTCTTCCCCGCCGATGGCCGCCATCTCGGCTTCGCCAAAGCCTCCGCGATCCACTCCGTCTTCGTCAAAGGCCAGCGCTTCGACCTCGCCGCCCTGCTCGGCAACCCCGACCTCGCCCAGCGCTACGCCGACGGCCCCCTCGTCCTCAGCCGACTCTGCCCCGTCGACTACCACCGCTTCCACTTCGCCACCGCCGGAACCCCCGTCTCCCCCAAACTCATCAACGGCGCCCTCTACTCCGTCAGCCCCATCGCCCTCCGCCGCAATCTCAGCTACCTCTGGCAAAATAAGCGCGTCGTCACCGTCATCCGCACCGCCCACCTCGGCGAGGTCCTCCAAATCGAAATCGGCGCCACCAATGTCGGCAGCATCATCCAAACCGCCATCCCCTACCAACCCGCCGCCAAGGGCGACGAAAAAGGCTATTTCCGCTTCGGTGGCTCCAGCACCATCACCCTCTTCGAACCCGGCAAAATCGCCCTCGCCGACGACCTCCTCAAGCACTCCTCCGCCCAGCGCGAACTCTATGCCCACATGGGCGACCGCATGGGCCACACCCTCTAACGCCCCACCCCCCGCCCCCCATGCTCCCGCGATTCCGCCTCCTCGCCGCGGCCCTCGCCGCCCTCGCCCTGCCCGCCTGCACCCACTCCCCGCGCTCCCCCATGGCCTCCTCCCCACCCCTCCGCACCGTTTCCCACGTCGACCTCCCCCGCTACATGGGAGACTGGCGCGTCATCGCTAACATCCCCTACTTCGCTGAGCGCGGCAACGTCGACTCCGTCGAGACCTACCAACTCCGCCCCGACGGCACCATCGACAACCGCTTCGCCTTCCGCAAACACTCCTTCGACGCCCCCCTAAAATCCATGGCCTTCACCGCCGAGGTGAAAAACCCCCAGACCAACGCCGAGTGGCGCGTCCGCTTCCTCCCCTTCTTTAAGGTCGCCTATCTCATCCTCGACCTCGACCCCGCCTACCAATGGGTCGCGGTCGGCCACCCCTCCCGCAAATACGGCTGGATCATGGCCCGAGCCAAAACCCTCCCCGAGGAAACCTATCAAGGCATCCTCCAGCGCCTGCGCGCCCAGGGCTACGACCCCGCCAAATTCGCCAAAGTCCCCCAGACCCGGGCCCAGCTCGGCGGCGGCGCCCCTTAAAAAAAGCTCATCCAAGTGCCTATTTTCGCCGTTTGGCAAATGCCCGAGAGGCGTTTATGGGAAGTGCCCGCTTTTTTCTAAGCCTTTTCCTGGCACCCCTCCCGACAAATCCCCATGTCCCAGCACCGCACGTTCCGCCGCCCTTCCCCGCTGCACCGCGCAGCCCTCACTGTCCGCCAGTGGTTTGACTCCGACCACTTTCCGGACGGGGCGGAGGCCACGCGGGCCAAGCCCGACAAGTTTGAGTGGCAGCGCTCCTTGCCCTTCGTTTTTCTGCACATCGGGTGCCTCGGGGTGATTTGGACTGGCTGGAGTTGGACCGCGGTGGCGGTCGCGGCCTTCCTCTACGTGTTCCGCATGTTCGCCATCACGGGGTTTTACCACCGCTATTTCTCCCACCGCACCTTCCAGACCTCGCGCTTCATGCAGTTCATCCTGGCCTGCTGGGGCAATCTTTCGGTGCAGCGCGGGGCCCTCTGGTGGGCTTCCACCCACCGCCACCACCACAAGCACTCGGACACCCCCGAAGACCCCCACTCGGCCCTGGTGTACGGTTTTGTCTGGAGCCACATCGGCTGGATGACGAGCAGCAAAAATTTTCCCACAGATTACCGCGCCGTCAAAGACCTCGCCAAATTCCCCGAACTGGTCTTCCTCAACCGCTTCGACCTCATCGTACCCGCCCTCCTCGGCCTGACCCTGTACGCCACCGGCTGGCTCCTCGAAACATTCGCCCCCGGCCTCCACACCAGCGGCGGCCAACTCTTCGTCTGGGGATTTTTTGTTAGCACCGTCTTTCTCCTCCACGGCACCCTCTTCATCAACAGCCTCGCCCACGTCTGGGGCAAGCAGCGCTTCAAAACCACCGACCAGAGCCGCAACAATTTCTGGCTCGCCCTCATCACCCTCGGCGAAGGCTGGCACAACAACCACCACCGCTACATGGGCAGCACGCGCCAAGGCTTCTACTGGTACGAAATCGACATCACCTACTACGGCCTTAAACTCATGTCCAAACTCGGCCTCATCTGGGACCTCAAACCCGTCCCTCGCTCCGTCTACCTCGAGTCCCCCGCCTCCTGAGTGGCTCCACCCAGCCCCCAGCCTGCTCCGCGAGGAGCAGGCTTCTTTTTTGTCACCCCTCCTTCCCCCCTCCCCGCGCCCCATGTCCCGCATCGCCATCATCGGCACCGGCATCGCCGGCCTCAGCGCCGCCCACTTCCTCCACCCGCGCCACGAAGTCACCCTCTTCGAAAAAAACGACTACCCGGGCGGCCACACCAACACCATCACCGTCGACGAAGGCGGCCGCCCCGTCCCCATCGACACCGGCTTCATGGTCTTCAACCACGCCACCTACCCCAACCTGACCCGCCTCTTCCGCGAACTCGACGTCGCTACCCAAAAAACTGACATGTCCTTCAGCGTCCAGGACATCTCCAGCCAACTGGAATACAACGGCGGCAGCCTCAACCTCCTCTTCGGCCAGCGCCGCAACCTCCTCCGCCCGCGGTTCTGGAAAATGCTCCTCGCCATCAACCGCTTCAACCAGGAAGCCCACGCCGCCCTCACCGAGCTCCCCTGGGCCGAAATGACCCTCCGCCAATACGTCGACGCCCGCGGCTACGGCGAAGACATGTTCCGCTACTACCTCGTCCCCATGAGCAGCGCCGTCTGGAGCACCCCTCCCGAAAAAATGGAGGCCTTCCCCGCTCTCACGCTGCTCCGCTTCTGGAAAAATCACGGCTTCCTCGGCCTCAGCGCCCAGCACCAGTGGTGGACCGTCTCCGGCGGCTCCCAATCCTACGTCCGCAAGCTCACCGCCCCCTTCGCCCACCGCATCCACCCCCTCCACCCCGTCGCCAGCATCACCCGCACCCCCCAAAGCGCCACCCTCCACTTCCCCAACGGCCCCCCCCAAACCTTCGACAAAGTCATCCTCGCCTGCCACGGCGACGAGGCCCTCCCCCTCCTCGCCGAACCCACCCCCCTCGAGTCCCGCCTCCTCTCCAAGTTCCTCTACCAACCCAACACCGCCACCCTCCACACCGACCCCTCCCTCATGCCCCGCCGCCGCCGCTGCTGGGCCGCCTGGAATTACCGCCTCGACCCCGACCCCAGCGGCCACATCCTCCCCACCACCCATTACTGGATGAACCGCCTCCAGCGCGTCAGCGAGTCCCAAAATTACTTCGTCTCCCTCAACTGCCAAGACCGCATCGATCCCGCCAAGGTCATCCGCCACATCCCCTACCACCACCCCCTCTTCGACCTCCCCGCCATCCAAGCCCAAGCCAGCCTCCCCAGCCTCAACCGCCTCGACCCCCGCCAGACGACCTACTTCGCCGGAGCCTGGTTCAAGTATGGCTTCCACGAAGACGGCTTCACCAGCGGCCTGGACTGCGCCCGCGCCCTCACCGGCGAAACCCTTTGGCCCGCCGCCTAGCCCCCACTACCCCCATGGCGCCCCCCCCAGGACCGCAAACCGGCCTCTACGAATGCCGCGTCTGGCACCGCCGCCTCTCCCCCAAAGTCCACCAGTTCGCTTACCGCATCTTCCTCTTCTCCCTCGACCTCGACGAGGTCGACGCCACCGCCGCCCGCGTCCGCGGCTTCTCCCACAACCGCTGGAACCTCTACAATTTCCGCGACCGCGATCACCTCACCCTCCCGGGCCTCGAATCCGCCTCCCTCAAGGACAACGTCCTCGCCTACATCGCCGCCCAGGGCCTCGCCCTCCCCCCCAACCCCCGCATCGTCCTCCTCGCCCTCCCTCGCGTCCTCGGCTACATCTTTAATCCCGTCTCTTTCTTCTTCGTCCACGATCGCCTCACCGGCCTCCCCCTCTGCGCCCTGGTCCAAGTCGGCAACACCTTTCGCGAACTCAAACCCTACCTCCTTCCCGCTCCCTCCGCCCCCGACCGCTTCCGCCTCATCACCCCCAAGCTCTTTTACGTCTCCCCCTTCAGCCCGCTCGACCTCCACTTCGATTTCCAACTCGCCGTCCCCGGCGACCGCCTCGACATCGCCATCGACGACCGCGACGGCCCCGACGGCCCCCCCGTCCTCCTCAGCACCCTCACCGGCCACCGCCGCCCCCTCACCACCGGCCACCTCCTCGCCCTTACCGCCAAATTCCCCCTCGTCACCCTCCAAGTCATCTTCCTCATCCATTGGCAGGCCCTTCGCCTCTGGCTGCGCCGCCTTCCCTTCCACCGCAAAGCCGCCCACCCAGAACTCCAACAAGGCGTCTTCCCTCCCCAGCCCTGACCGCTCACCCTTTCCTGCTTTCCGTCCTTTAACTTTGCGATACATTTGTCGCTCCCGCTTTCCGGCATCTCCCTCCCGCCGCCAAACGCTACTCCCAGGCCATGCTTTCCCCAGACTCTGCCGCCCCGCCCCGCCCAGCCCCCGGTCTGCACCAGCGCCTCGTCCTCGCCGCCCTCGAAAAAATGGACCGCGGCGCCCTCCGCCTCCAACTCCCCGACGGCTCCCACCGCCTCCTCGGCTCCCCCGACTACCCCCACCCCGCCTCCCTCGCCATCCTCCGCCCCGCCTTCTTCACCCGCGTCCTCCTCTTCGGCGACGTCGGATTCGGCGAAGCCTACGTCGAAGGCGACTGCGACACTGACGACATCGAAGCCCTCATCTCCTGGGCCATCCTCAACCTCGACAAAAGCCCCTCCTTCAGCGGCTCCCCCGCCCGCAAAATCGGCCTCAACCTCCTCCAGGCCTCCAACCGCCTCCGCCACCTCCTCCGCCCCAACAGCAAATCCACCGCCCGCCGCAACATCGCCGAACACTACGACCTCGGCAACGATTTCTACCAACTCTGGCTCGACCCCACCATGACCTACTCCAGCGCCCGCTGGACCCACCCCGACCAGTCCCTCCAACAGGCCCAAATCGAAAAATACGACGCCCTCTGCCGCCAACTCAAACTCCGCCCCACCGACCACGTCCTCGAAATCGGCAGCGGCTGGGGCGGCTTCGCCAGCCACGCCGTCCACCACTACGGCTGCCGCCTCACCACCGTCACCATCTCCCCAAAACAATTCCAATTCGCCGCCGATCGCTTCGCCCGCGAAGGCATCGCCCACCGCATCGACCTCCGCCTCCAGGACTACCGCGACATCACTGGCACCTTCGACAAAGTCGTCTCCATCGAAATGATGGAAGCCCTCGGCGACCAATACCTCGAAACCTACTTCGCCAAAATTCACCAAGTCCTTGCCCCCCACGGCCTCGTCGCCCTCCAATACATCACCTGCCCCGACAGCCGACACCGCCAAATGCGCCGCGGCGTCGACTGGATCCAAAAACACATCTTCCCCGGCAGCCTCCTCCTCAGCATCGGCCGCGTCAGCCAAGCCGCCCGCCGCACCGGCGACCTCTCCCTCCACCACCTCGACGACCTCGGCCTCGACTACGCCCGCACCCTCCGCGAGTGGCACCGCGCCTTCAACGCCCGCCTCCCCGAAGTCCGCGCCCTCGGCTTCGACCAGCGCTTCATCCGCCGCTGGAACTACTACCTCCTCTACTGCGCCGCCGCCTTCGCCATGCGCAACATCAGCGTCGTCCAAGCCATCTACACCCGCCCCAACAACCCCCTCCTCCGCCAACCCTAACTTCGCCAGCCCAAGCCTCGCCCACCCATCCCTCCCCTCCCTCCCAAGGTCAACCCTTCGCCCCCTCCGCCAGCCGCGCCCGCTCATAATCCCCCACGATCTCCGGCGGCACCAGGGCGCGCCAGCGCGCATCGTCCTGCTCGATCATGGCCCGCACATCGGAGGTCCAAAAATCCAGCACCGCCCGGTTGGCGTGCGGCGCGGTGTTCAGAATGCGCTCATTTTGCAGCAGATAGGCCAGCAGGCTGTGGAGGTGCTCCGGCACCCTCGCCTCCTCCGCGCTGCGCAGTTGGCCCTCCGCGCGGTCCAATATGGGGTACACATACAGCCGCAGCGCGTGTTTAAAAAGCCGCCCAAAATTTTCCAAAATCCCCCCCGGGAGGTCCTCGTACCACTTTTCCTGAAAAAGCTTTTCCAGCACGTCCACGCTCAGCACCAAGCCCACCGGCTCCTGAGTGTAGCGGCTCAAATAAGTGCCCAGCCGGTGGAACGCCCCAAATTTCGAAATCAACACGCTCTTGCCCAACTTCTGCAACACGTCCGCCCGGGCCAAAAAATCCGCGTGACTCAACTCGCTCCGCACCGCAAACAAATTGTTCATGGAAAACTCCATCAACTCAATCCACCCCTGATCCGGCCGCTTCAGCCGACCGCGGAACTCCACCGCCGCCGCCTGCAACATGTCCACGTGCACCAAAGTCACCGGATGAAACGACCCCCGCAGCACCAGCACCGGCTGCCGGTACAACTTCTCCGACGCCTGCATCACCTCCCCCTCCGACGTGAAAAAGGCCGCCTCCGTCAGGTTGCTCTCCACCAATTGCAGCGCCACCTCCCGGTTGTCGATCCCCCCAAAATCCGGCCCCGTGAATTTTAGCATGTCGATCTCCATCGACTCCACCCGCAGCTCGTCGATCAAACTCTCCACAAAGGCCTGCAGGCTCTCCCGGTGGTGCCACGCCGCCCAGATCAAGTTCACCCCCAAAATGCCCAGCGCCCGCTGCTGCTCCGAATACGTGTCGTCCAGCATCCGCACGTGCAGCAAAATGTCGTTCGCCGCCCCCCCCGGCCGCAGTTGATAGCGAATCCCCACCCAGCCCTGGCACTCCGCGCCCCCCTTGTCGCTGTAGGCCCGCGCCCGCACCGTGTTGCAAAACGCAAAAAACGTCGTAGTCGCCCCCCGCTTCGGCCCCAGCCGCTCCGCCAACAACCCGTACTCGTGGTCCAACATCGCGACGAGCCGCTCCCGCGAAACATAGCGCGGACTCGGCCCATAGATGGCGTCGCTCATCGTCATGTCGTACGCCGAAATCGACTTCGCGATCGTCCCTGACGCCCCTCCCACCCGAAAAAATACCGCGGCCGTCTCCTGCCCGGCCCCGATTTCCGCAAACGTCCCGTACGTCGTCCCATCCAGGTTCATCCGGAGCGCCTTCCCCCGGGTCGAAAGCGGCTTGTTGTCGGCAACGTTCATGCCCACCTTTTACCCCCAAAAACCGCGCCCCGCCAAGGGAAAGCCGCCCCCCACCCGCGTCAACCCAGCAGCCGCCCCGCCACCTGCGAGAGCGTTTTTCCCTCCACCCGCCCGGCCGCCCGCTCCTGGAGCAGCTTCATCACCTTGCCCAAATCCGCTTTCCCCGCCGCTCCCGTCTCCTCAATCGCGCCCCGCACCAAGGCCTCAATCTCCCCCTCGCTCAGCGCCGTCGGCAAAAACCGCTCCAGCACCGCGATCTCCGCCAACTCCCGCTCCGCCAACTCCGGCCGCTGGTTGGCCACAAAGCTCTCCACCGAATCCCGCCGCTGCTTGATCTGCTTGCGCACCACCCCCAAGGCCTCCGCCCCCTCCAGCTCGCCCTCCGCCCCCAATTTCTCAATCGCCGCATACTTCAGCGCCGACTTCAAGGCCCGCAGCGCATTCAACGCCACCGCCTCCCGCGCTTTCATGGCTTCCTTCAGTTGATCGACAATTTCAGTGTGGATTGACATAATTAGTTAGTTTGAATTCAAAAGTCCTCCGCCCTCGGCGCGCGGCACCAGCCACCCCACCGCAAAGACAAAGCCCAACTGCAGCAGCCCCGGCGCCAGCGGCATCCACGTGTGATTGCTCTGAAACGCCAGCAAGCTCACCGTGACCAGCAACAGCCCCCCCACCGCCGGCCCCCTCCACAGATGCCGCCGCTTCCAGCGCAGCATCCACAACCCACACAGCACCGCCCCCACCTGCGGCCACACCTGCCACCCAGCCGCCAGCGGCCGGATAAACCGCCCCGTCTGAATCGCCGCCACCGCCCGCGTCGTCAAATCCGCCGCCGATGCCATATTCCCGTCCGGCAACTTGTGCACCCGCGACGCCCGGTCGTCCGCCCCCAGCCACACCAAGCTTCCCGCCACCGCCTCCAGCCTCGCCCGCTCCGGCGTCCCCGGCCCATAGGTCGTCTCCGCTTGGCTTCGCTCAAACAAAAATTCGTCCGCCTGCACTGACCCCGCCCGCGCCGACAGCGGCACATAAAACCGAAAACACCCACTGGCATCAATCGGTATCGCCATCCCCTGCGGCCCCCATATCGCCGTTCCCGGGTGCACCAGCAGCCGCTCCGGAGGTACTCCGCTCCACGTCAATATCGACTGCAGCGCTAAGGTCGGCACCACCTGCGTTCCGGTGCGCGCCAAGAGTGGCACCCGGCACCACTCCCCCTCCACCGCCACCTTCTGGCCCAAATCCACCTGCCCA
>CANHIJ010000111.1 GCA_947460575.1 Verrucomicrobiales bacterium
CAAACCATCGGCCTGCTGGCCGCACTCGCGTTGGGCTTGCCCAGCCCGCTTTTCTCCCAAGTCCCCGATCTCACCAAGAGCACGCAGTCGGTGGACCGCGAGCTCACTTACAATCTGGGTGCGACCGGCTTGCGCGGCTGGATCCATACCAAGGCGGCGAACAATCTCGATGCCGCGCAGGGCCGCACCACGCTGGCCAGCCGCCAGATTCTGGTCACCCATGTGGGCGCCGCATCACCTGCCGACGGGGTTGTGATGGTGGACGATGTGATCCTCGGGGTGGATGGCAAGCCGTTTGGCGACGACGCGCGCAAGGCCATCGCCCTGGCCATTCAGGAAGCGGAAACAGAGGCCCGGGGCGGGGTCCTTAAGCTCATGGTTTGGCGCGCCGGCCAGGTGCAAGATCTTGCCCTGAAGCTAGCGGTTATGGGCACATACAGCGCGACCGCACCGTGGAATTGCGAGAAATCTAAACGCATTCTCGATGGTGCCATCAGGGTGCTCGAAAAAGAATCCATGGCGCCCAACTGGACCGGATGCATCCAGGGCCTGGCCCTGCTCGCCACCGGGAAGCCAGAATACCTGCCCAAACTGCGCGACTTCGCCCGAGGCCTCGCCATGCAAAATTCCGATCCTGACAAGAAGCCCGCCGGGCCAACCTGGGGCGACACCTGGCAAATGAGCTATCGCCTGCTGTTTCTCGGTGAATATTTTCTGGTCACCCGCGACCAGGAGGTGCTGCCCGCGATCGACAAAAGCGCGCTTCAGCTGGCCCGCGGCCAGAGCATGTATGGGACCTTCGGACACGGCTTCGCCGCCCTTACTAAGGACGGAAAATTCAATGGCTCCGTGCCGCCCTACGGTCCCGTGAACATGGCCGGACTGCCCGCTAACCTGGCCATGGCGCTGGCCCGGAAATGCGGCGTGAAGCACCCCGAAATCGACCGGGCCATGATCCGCGCCGCCGGGTTCTTCGGCTATTTCACGGACAAAGGCGCCATTCCCTACGGCGAACACGCCCCCTGGCCCTACCATGAAAACAACGGCAAGAATTCCGTCACCGCGCTGATGTTTGCCGCGATCGGCAACAAGCCGAAGGAGACCGAGTTCTTCGCCCGCATGGCCACGGCAGGTTTCGCCAGTCGCGAATACGGCCACACCGGGCAAGGATTCAGCTATCTGTGGAGCGCTCTTGGTGCGGCCGTCGGCGGACCCGAGACGGCGGCCGCGTTCATCCGCAAGGCCTCCTGGCACCTTGATCTGGTCCGCCGCTCGGACGGAGGGTTCACTTATGACGGCGGCGAACAATACGGAGCCGGGCAGACGCACGACAATACCTACTTTGGAAATAGCAGTTACAACGGCTTGAGTCCGGCGGCCACCTATGTCCTCACCTACGCGCTGCCCCTGCGGAAACTCGTCATCACCGGCCGCGACGCGGATGCTGCGGGTTGGCTCGACAAGACCGAAGCCGCGGCCGCCGTGGCCGCCGGCCACTTCGATCTCGATCGGCGCGGGTTGTCCCCTGCGGAACTGATCGCCGCCTTCGGCAACTGGTCGCCGATCGTCCGCGGCTGGGCAGCGCAGGAACTGGCGGCGCGCCCCGAGTCCAAGGCGATGGTGCCCGAACTTATCAAACTCGCCGACACTGGCATGCCACATCAAATCCAAGGTGCCTGCGAGGCCCTGGGGCTTATCAACGCGGCGGAGGCGCTGCCGGTCCTGGTCAAACAACTCGCCCACCCGGACCGCTGGGTGCGCTATAAGGCGGCCGAGGCGGTTGGCAAAATGGGCGCGACCGCCAAACCGGCCATCGAAGGCATCCTCAAGGCGCTCGTGGCGACGGCGGAACCCTCGTGGCCGATCCGTTGGGAGGACCCCGTGCAAGTCGCGCACGGCCAGTTAGCCGCCGCCGTCTTCTCCGGCCCCCTGCGGGAGGAACTCGACCAAGTGGACCCCAAGTTGCGCAACCAGGCCATCCGCGCGGTATCCACCAATCCGGATGGCATGGCCCGAGCCACCCTCGAACACTGCTTTCAAAACCAACTCAGCGAGGACGATGTCATCGTACTCGCCCCAGTCATTCTCGCGGCGGTGGAGAGCCCCAGTCCGGCGGACACCATGTTCAACAATGTCATTCGCATGGCGGGCTTGCAGGCCCTGACCAAGTATCATTTTGAAGAAGGCATCGCGGCAGCGGTCGGCCTAGCGAAAACCCAGGGCGGCCACGGCAGCGAAAGCCGCACCGGCGAAATCATGAAATTGATCACCGGCTACGGATCCGCCGCCAAGCCGCAAATCCCGGCGCTGCGGGAGCTGATTGCCAGCTTAAACGCCGAAGTCGAGCGCCGCGAGTTTCCCGGTGGCGAACTCAACAACCGGCGCGTCGGCGCCGTGGAGGAAGCCATCAAGGCCGTCCAAGCCGCCACGGATCATCCCCCGCTCCGCAGCACCACCGCAGCCTCCGCGCAATAAATGTAATAACGATTCGCTCCATGGAAGGCGATCTCCCCAAATGGATCAAGCCGACCTAAGCCGCGTCCCAAAAAGGAAACTTCCAGCGAAACAATCCCCATGAAACCAACCGCATTCCTAACCGCGGCGCTGCTGTGCGTCCTCTCGCCGACCTCCTTCGCCAAGCCGCTCAAGGTATTTATTTTGGCGGGCCAGTCCAACATGGAGGGCCACGCCACAGTCAGCACTTTTGACTATATCGGCAAAGATCCGCTCACGGCACCCATGCTTCAGGAGATGCGCCAACCCGATGGAACCCCACGGATATGTGACAAGGTTTGGATGTCCTATTTGACCGGCCCTTACGATGGCAGTGCCAATGGCGAGGGACTAGGGAAATTGACGGCGGGCTTTGGCGCACGTGGAGATCAACCCACCAAGGACGGCGGCAAGATCGGTCCCGAGTTCACCTTCGGGATCTACATGGAGAAAGCGCTGCAGCAGCCCATTCTGCTGATCAAAACTGCCTGGGGCGGCCGGTCCCTCAACACCGAATTCCGTCCGCCCAGCGCCGGGCCCTACAAGCTGCCCAAAGAGATTCAGGATCAGTGGGACAAACATCCCCAGGGCGCCCACGGGATTCCCCAAGCCGAGGACCGGAAAAAATGGCAGGATGAAAAGGATGCCGCCTCGGGGGTATTTTACCGGATGATGGTCGACCATGTGAAAAAGGTGCTGGCCGATCCCAAGCGGGTCTGTCCGGAATATGACGCCCAGGCTGGCTATGAGTTGGCCGGTTTTGTCTGGCTGCAGGGTTTTAACGACTTGGTCGATGGCCAGACCTATCCCAATCAGAATTATGATGAATACGCGCGCTTGTTGTCACACTTTATTCGCGATGTTCGCCAAGACCTATCCGCCCCGAAACTGCCCTTCGTGATCGGCGTGCTGGGAGTCGATGGGGATAAAAATGTGAATTTCCGCAAGGCCATGGCCGCGCCGGCCGCCCTGCCCGAGTTCCAGGGCAATGTGCTTGCCGTGGATACCGCCCCCTTCTGGGATCACGACATTGCCGCCGCCGAGCCCAAGCAGGGCGAGTACAACAATATCGTGGGTACGGCGCACCCCTTGAAAAAGGACGGTGCGCTCGACCAGGACTGGAAATGGGAGAGTTACTGGAAGCCGGTGGGGAAACCGCTGCCAGAAGAACGGATCTGGCGCTTCGCGACGGTGGATGCCACGGAGCAGCGGGACAAGATGGAAAAATATGACGGCAGGCGATTCCGCGACATCGCGCTGCCCGCCGGGATGGAGCAGTGGTACATGCCCGACTTCGATGACCGCAAATGGACATCCGGTAAGGCCCCCATCGGAAAGGGCGTCTGGGATCACAGCGGAATCAAATTGGACAAATTCCCCTCCACGTGGGGCAATGGCGAATTCTTGTTGATGCGGACGACCTTTGAAGTCGATGAGCTCAACTGCGATGCGTATCGCCTCGCGGTTTTGGCAAGACAAGGATTCCACATTTATTTGAACGGACAAAAGATCCACACTTACATCTGGTGGCAGGACAAGCCGCAATACGGTTCCATCGTCCTGGAAAAAGAACAGATCCAGCATTTGAAGAAGGGGAAGAATGTCTTGGCGGTCTATGCCAATGACCAATATGACCTTGCATCTCCGGATCATTACGCCGCGATGGATGTGCGGATCGAGGGCATCACCAAAGCAGACCAGGAGAAGCTCGACCTCGCCTTGGAGGAAGTCCTCTCGCCCAAAGACCGGGAGGCCCTCAAAGGCGCTTCCAATGGCGGCTACCACTATTTTGGCAGCGCGAAGATCTTTGCCCAGATGGGCAAGGCCTTTGCCGAGGCCTTGCTGCCTTTGCAGAAATAAAATAGGCACCAGCGCCATAAAAAGAGCAAGAAGGACCAGTCCAAAACTGGCCAGGGCAATTGCCGGAGTCGCGGGGTTCTCGCGGCGAATGATCGGGACTTTTGGCGCGGCTGAGCAGGCCAAACCTGGGGCCTACCTCACCTAAAAACGCAGCTACCCATCCCACCCCACCAGACCAGAGGATTTTCGGCGTCATCGGCACCACCGGATTCATGCCGCGGAGCTGCGTCAGGGGTTTCCGGCCAGGCGCGGAGGCCAGCCCGGGTTCCGCCCCTCAGGCAATCTGCTTACGGTTGGCCGAGGCTCCGGCGCATTGTTGGCGGCGGTTCCGATGGCCAAATTGGCCGGGCGGGACCAGAACCGCCAACCCCAACCCCAACCGCCATGAACCCTACTACCAAAGCAGCCCTGCTCGGGGCCACCTTCGCCACGTTGGCCAGCCTGGGCGTTCTATCCTTTATCGCCAAACCCGCCCGGGCTGAGGTGCCTGGCGCCAGGGAGGAATACCGAATCCTCTCGCTCGTCCCCTATCATGAAGTAGTAGGCAATATGGAGGCGGACCTGAACCGCCTCGCCAACGAAGGGTGGCGGGTCAGGACAGGAGTGGGGACCGGCCTCGTTTTGGCGCGGGAGTATTAGGCCGCGGCACCGCAATCCCGACGGCATTTCCACAAGGTGTCATCCGACCAACCGGGCCATGGGGTTGGGTTGCGCCCCCGCCGGATCCGGTGGCGCCGCAGGCATTGACCTGCGCCCGAGCGGCGATCAGCGCCCTGACAAACTTCAGGCTGCTGACATGACCCGAACCGGCGGGGGGGAATGGGGGCTGATCAGTTCGGCAGCAAGAAAATGCCCAACGACACGGTCTTCTTCTGGTGCTGGCGGCGCTGGGTTTGGGAAGGCTGCGGAAATTGTCGGAGTAGACCTCGCCATAGCGGATGGTTTGTCGGTCCTGGAACGGAATGGGTTCGATGGCGGCGGCGAGGAAACCGGTGGCTTTGCAGGCGTGGCCGCAAAAGTGATCCGCGGCCAAAAACGACCATTGATAGCGAATGAGTTGCGCATGCTAAAGGGCTGTTTGGGGATTTTTAGAGGGGGCGCCATTGCAGGCTCCGAAGTTGCCTTTGGGGTGCCAACTTCGGCGGGAGCGCTGAATCCAACCGGTTTACCCATGCCCTTGAGGGACTCGCGAACGCCCTGCGGGCTGGGGGTTTTGCTGCTCCAAGAAGCAAATCAGCTAGTGTAAAATCCTCGTATCTCGCTGATTTTGAGGTGGGCCCGCAGGGATTTGAACCCTGGACCAAGGGATTATGAGTCCCCTGCTCTAACCGCTGAGCTACAGGCCCGGATAGATTGAAAGGGAGAGTGTCACGGGCGGCGGCGGGGCGCAAGCGTGGGAAGCGGCGGGGCGGCAGTTTCCCGGCCCTTGCCGATTGACTCCCGCCCGGGGCCGCGCTACGGGCGAATTCCCCGAGTGCGGGATTTTCTGTCAGGTGGCGGGAATCCTGTTCTTTCGGCTGCCACATTGGACCCCCTCACTTGCACTTCGCATCCCCTACTTATGATTAAAATCGGCATCAACGGCTTTGGGCGCATTGGCCGCCTCGTGTTTCGCGCAATCTGTGATCAAGGCCTCCTCGGCAAGGAAATCGAAGTGGTGGCGGTCAACGACCTGGTCCCCGCGGACAACTTGGCCTATTTGGTTAAATACGACTCCACCCAGGGCCGGGCCGCGGAATCGGTTTCCAGCAAGAAGTCGGATCCGTCTTTGGAAGAAGACGACATTTTGGTGGTGGACGGGCACGAGATCAAGTGTTTGGCGGTCCGCGAGGGACCGACGGCACTGCCTTGGAAAGCCTTGGGCGTGGACATCGTGATCGAGTCCACCGGTCTTTTCACGGAAGCGGCGAAGGCGCGCGGCCACATTGAAGCGGGTGCCAAGAAGGTGATTATTTCGGCTCCTGGGAAGGACGAGGACATCACCGTGGTGATGGGGGTGAACCACGAGAAATACGATGCCGCGAATCACCACATCATTTCCAACGCCTCTTGCACGACCAATTGTTTGGCGCCGATTGTGCACGTCCTGCTCAAGGAAGGGTTCGGGATTGAGGAAGGCCTCATGACCACGGTGCACAGCTACACCGCCACCCAGAAGACGGTGGACGGCCCGAGCAAGAAGGACTGGAAGGGCGGGCGCAGCGCCGCGATCAACATCATCCCGTCCGGCACCGGCGCGGCCCGCGCGGTGGGATTGGCCATTCCCGAGGTGAAGGGCAAGTTGACCGGGATGTCCTTCCGGGTGCCGACGCCTACGGTTTCCGTGGTCGACCTCACCGTGAAGACCACCAAGGAAACTTCCTACAAGGAAATTTGCGCCGCCATGAAGCTGGCTAGCGAAACCTACATGAAGGGCATTCTGGCCTACACCGAGGACGAAGTGGTTTCGAGCGACTTCATCCACGACACGCACAGTTCGATTTTCGATGCCGGCAGCGGCATTGAATTGAACAGCAAGTTCTTCAAATTGATCAGCTGGTACGACAACGAGTGGGGTTACAGCAACCGCGTGGTCGACCTCGTCAAGTACATCGCTTCAAAATAGGGCATCGGGGGGAAACCCCCAGTGCCGCCCGGCCGCGAAAGCGCGCCGGGCTTTTTTTTTGGCTCGGGGAGGGCCCGCTTGGCAAGGGGGCCGGGAGGGGTATCCTGGAGGATGTTCCAGGCCGTCCGCAAAGCAGTGCAGCAATTTCTGACGGATCCTCGGCTGTGGCGGCTCGTGGCGGGGTCGGTGTTGATTTCGCTGCTTGGATTTGTGGGGCTGTGGTGGGGCGTGCGGGAGGGGGTGGCGTGGGTGGCGGGGCACTGGCCGAAATACGCGGGGTGGCTGAAGTGGGGGCAGGGGGCGCTGGGATTTCTCACGGCGCTGCTGCTTTTTCCGACGCTTTTTTTGGTGGTGGCGAGCTTTTTCCAGGAGGCGGTGGCGGACGCGGTGGAGGCGCGGTATTATCCGGAATTGCCGCCGACCGACGGGGTGCCGCTGCGGACCTTGCTTTTTGCGGGCGGACGGTTTTTTCTGTTGTTGGTGGCGGTCAACCTGGCGGCGCTGCCTTTTTATGTGGCGCTGCTGTGGGCGGCGGGGTCGGGGGCCCTGTTGATGTTGGCGGTGAACGGGCTGCTCACCGGGCGGGAGTACTATGAAATTGTGGCCCTGCGGCGCCTGACGCGGCAGGACATGGACGCCTCTCGGCGCAAGAACCGCTGGGGCTACTTTGTCACAGGGGTGGGGATTGCGGCGCTGGGCCTGGTGCCGGTGCTCAACTTGCTGGCTCCGGTGCTGGGGATCGCGGTGATGGTGCACCGCTTTCACGGGCGGCGGATGTGAGTCAATGCGACGGCGCGCGGGGGAGGTGAATTTCTCTTGCGCGCCCCCGGGGGGGCTCTGCTTGAATGGGGTCGGGCCGTGGTCCATCCCTTCACAAATGAGCAAATTCCTCCCACTCCTCCTTGCATTGGCCCCCGGGCTCCTGTTGTGCTCCGCACACGCCATGGAAGCCAGCATCAAAAAAACCCCCTTCGGCAAACTCTCTTCGGGAGCTGCGGTCGATCTCTACACCCTCACCAACGCAGCCGGAATGGAGGCCCGCATCACCACGTATGGCGGCATCGTGGTCAGTTTGAAGACCCCTGATGCCCAGGGCGCCTTCGGCGACGTGGTGCTGGGTTTTGACACTTTGGCGGAGTATGAGGCGGGGCACCCGTACTTTGGCGCCATCATCGGCCGCTACGGCAACCGCATCGCCAAGGGCCAGTTCAAGTTAGATGGGGCGCCCGTGCAGGTGGTGGCCGCCCACGCCGGACACAGCCTCCACGGGGGCAAGGACGGCTTCGACAAAAAAGTCTGGAAGGCCACGTCGGCCGAAGCGCGGGGCGGCGCGGTGACCTTGGCGCTCCACTACCTCAGCCCCGATGGCGAGGAGGGATACCCAGGCGCCCTGGACTGCACCGTGACTTACACCCTCACCGCAGAAAATGCCCTAGCGATCGCCTATCGGGCCACTGCCGACAAGCCGACCGTGGTCAACCTGACCAATCATTCTTACTTCAATCTAGCGGGCGCGGGAAGCGGCCCCATGTTGGATCAGGTCTTGGAATTGAAATGCCAGCAGTATACTGACACCGATGCCGATTTGATCCCCACCGGCATCTTGGCGGCGGTGGAGGGCACTCCGCTCGATTTCCGCGCCCCAGTGGCGATCGGGAAGCGCATCGACCAGCCCGGGGTGGCAGCGCTGCAATACGGCAAGGGCTACGACCACAACTTTGTGGTCGAGGGCAAGCCGGGGCAACTGCGTCTGGCGGCCCGTGTCGCCGACCCCAAGAGCGGCCGGGTCCTGGAGTGCCTCACCACCGAGCCGGGAATCCAACTTTACACCATGAATGGCGACGGCCCGCCGATTGTCGGCAAAGGGGGCCTGCGCTATGGCCGCCGCGGGGCGTTTTGCCTGGAAACCCAGCACTTTCCCGACAGCCCAAACCACGCGGAGTTTCCCGCCACGGCCCTGCGGCCCGGGGAAACCTATGTCAGCAGCACGGTCTACCAATTCAGCCTCCGCCGCTGAAAAGCGCTGCCGACCCGCCCAGAGCGCCCCAGATCCTCCGCTGGGGCGCCGGGTTTCCCTTTGCCAAGGGGACAAATGCCCGCTTATTGCCCCCCGGAGATTCGCCTCCAGTCCTTCCTTTTTTCCTAACACACTTTCACCCCATGGCCAAGATCAAAAAAATCATCAACAACCCCAACGACTGCGCCGCCGAACTCCTCGATGGGCTCGTCGAGGCCTACGACGGCGCCGCCCGCAAAGTGGGGCGCGGCACCATCGCCATGAACGCCCTCCGGCCCAACGCTCCCGGTTTGTTGGTCGGCGGGGGCTCGGGCCACGAACCCATCTACCACGGCCTGGTGGGCCACAACCTCGCCGATGCGGCGGCCTGCGGCGACATTTTCGCGGCCCCCCCTCCGGACATCGTCCTCGAAGGCACCCAGGCCGTAAACCGCGGCAAAGGGGTGCTCTACCTTTACGGCAACTATGCCGGAGACGTCATGAACTTCGACATGGGAGCGGAACTCGCCGCCGAGGAGGGCATCGAAGTGCGCACGGTGTTGATTTGGGACGACGTCTGCAGCGCGCCTCCCGACCGCAAGCAGGATCGCCGCGGCATCGCCGGACTGGTCCCCATCGTTAAACTGGCGGGCGCCGCCGCGGCCACGGTCGATTCCCTAGACGAATTGGAGCGCCTCGCCATCAAGGCGCGCGACGCCACCCGCTCGGTGGGCGTTTCCATGTCCCCGGGCTCCATCCCCGCCACCGGAAAGCCTACGTTTGAAATCGGCGACGACGAAATTGGCCTGGGCATGGGCATCCACGGGGAAAAGGGCGTGGCCCTGATTCCGCTCGGGACCGCTGACGAGTTGGCGCCCCTCTTGCTCAATTTGATTTTTGCCGACGACCTAGCCTTTGCGGCGGGGGACGAAGTAGTGCTCTTCGTGAACAGCCTGGGGGCCACCACCATGATGGAGTTGCTCATCGTCAACCGGAAGGTCAAAGCGCTGCTGCGGGAGCGCGGCCTGGTGGTCCACGACACCGTCATTGGGCCGCTCGTCACTTGCCAAGAAATGGCGGGCTTTTCTATCAGCCTCACGAAGCTCGACGCCGAATTGAAGCGCCTGTGGGATTTGCCCTGCGCCAGCGTCTGCTACACCAAGGCCGACACCAGCGGGATCCCCGGCTGAGGCTAGGGCGGGGCCGCCCGGTGGAAATCCCGGCGGCCCCGGCAGATTTCCCTTGAGTGGGCCCTTCCACCCGGTACAACATGGCGCGGTCGGCGGCTGGGCGCTGCCGCTTCACCTCGGCGGCCGATTTTTTTTCATTTCTCCTATCTTATTTTTTATGATGCCTGTTTCTCTCCGTTTTTCCTCCACCTGCCTCCTCTCCCTGGTGGCCAGCGCGGGCCTTTCGCTGGCTGGCGATATCATCAAGTTAAAGTCCGGCGAAAAGCTGGACGGCGTGATCCTCAGCGAGACCGCCAGCGAGGTGAAGATTGAGATCCAGGCTTCCAAGACCGTCAAGGAGACCAAGACGGTGCAGCGCAAAGACATTGTGGAATTGGTCAAGGCCACCCCAGACCAATTTGCCGCCGTGGAGTTGGCCAAGTTGGTGCCGACCAAGGATTTGATGTCGGATGCCGAGTACCAGAAAACCATCGCCGAAAAGCTGGAGCCCTTTTTGAAGAAGTACCCGACGAGCCGCCACAAGGGCGAGGTCGAGGCCATTTTGAAGACTTACCAAGAGGAGATGGCCCAAGCGAAGTCCGGCGCCAAAAAGCTAGAAGGCGCCTGGATCACCCCCGCCGAGCTGCAGTGGAACAACTACAACTTCGAAGCCCGCCTGCGCCGCGTGGAATTAGAAAAACTCCTCAAGGCCGGAAAATTCGAAGCCGCCTACCGCCTCTTGGCCGAACTCGAAACCAACAAGCCTGCCTCGGTGGAGACGGTGCGGGCCCTGGAACTCTTCAAGGCGGCCCTCCCAGAGATGGAAAAAACTTTGGAGCGCCTCGCCCTGGAACAGCCCATCAAATCCAAAAACCGCCTCGACGGCGCCAAGACGCTGTCCCCAGAAGATCAAAAGCGCTTCGAGGAGGCCCTCAAACAGGAAGAAGCCGACCTCAAACTGCGCCTTGATGAGGACCGCAAGGCCAAGCTGGGCATCACCGCCTACAGCGAATTCGATTTGAAGTCCCTCACCGACGCCAAGCTGGCCGTAGCCAAAGAGGCCGCCCGCATCAACAAGTTGGACCTCGATAGCGTCAAAGCCGCCGCCACCACCTTCCAGACCGGCCTCAAAAACTTCCACGACAAGAGCTACCTCGCCGCCCAGAGCAACTTCGAGTCCACGGCCAAGGTTTTCCCCAAGGACAGCTTTGTCAAGGAGCGCACCGAATTAGCGAAAAAGGCCGCCGTCGAGGCCTCCCGCGCCGCCGCCGAAGCCGGTGCCGCCAAACCCGCGGCCGAAGACAGCGAAGCAAAGCCCGGCTCCCCTAAATCCGGCAAAGCCGGCGCCCCCGCCAAGCCCGCCGCCGCCTCCAAGGCCGCCGCCGCCAGCGCCGCTTCCGAACCCGCCGAAGCGGAAGCCCCTATCGAGGAACCCGCCTCCAAACTCCCCACCTACCTCATCGCCGGTGCCGCTCTGCTCGCTGTAGTGTTGTTAGGTGCGAAGGCGCTCACCAAGAAAAAGGGCTCCGCGGGCGACGAATAAAACCGCATGTCTTCCCCCCGCCTCGCCTCCATCGACCGCCGCACCGCGGAAACCGACATCTCCGTATCCCTGTCGTTAGACGGCTCCGGCCAGGCCGACATCGCGACCGGGATCGGTTTCTTCGACCACATGCTGACGCTTTTTGCCAAGCACAGCCTGATCGATCTCAAGGTGCGCGCCCAGGGCGATCTCCACGTCGACTTTCACCACACTGTGGAAGACACCGGGATCGTGCTGGGCCAGGCCATCCGGCAGGCCCTGGGGGACAAACAGGGCATCGTGCGCTACGGCAGCATGTTGCTCCCCATGGACGAAACCCTGGCCCGCGTGGTGCTCGACCTGAGCGGCCGGGCCTACCTGGAACACCGCGTGCCCGAACGGGTCGACGCCATCGGGCTCTTCCCTTTTCAGTTGGTCGAGGAATTCATGCGCGCCTTCTCCTTTAATTTGGCGGCTAACCTCCACACCGAAATTCTGTACGGGCGGGATGCCCACCACATGGCCGAGGCCCTCTTCAAGGGCTTGGCCCGCGCCCTCGACCAAGCGATCCGGCGCGACCCGCGGGTGGTCGGCGTGCCCAGCACCAAGGAGGCGCTGTAGGACCGAAAACTCCGCGGCGCGGGCCCGCCCGGGCCCCGACCCGGGGCCGCGCACCAGAGCTCTGTGGTCAAAATCGCCCGGGCTGCTCTCTCCAGCTCACTTTTTATTTTCTGCTCCATGAACCTCGGCATCATCGACTACGGCGGCGGCAATCTCCAGAGCGTGCGCAATGCCCTGCGCTGCGTCGGCGCGGAGGCGCGCTACGTCGACCGCGCCGCCGGATTCGCCGAGGTCGACGCCCTAGTTTTTCCCGGGCAGGGCCGCTTCGACGACTCCATGGCCGGCCTGCAGCGCCAGGGCCTCGTGGAGCCCTTGCGGGAATGGATCGCCGCCGACCGCCCCTTTTTTGGCATCTGCATCGGCTACCAAGCCCTCTTCGAGCGCAGCCAGGAAAATCCTGGAGTGGCTGGCTTGGGAATTTTTGAGGGAGAAGTGCGCCGCTTTCCCCACCGGGCCGGGTTCAAGGTGCCCCACATGGGCTGGAACCAGGTGCGCCTCAGCCACCCCGAAGATCCCGCCTGGCAAGGGCAGGATCCCCATCCCCATTTCTATTTCGTCCATTCCTACTACCCCGCCCCAGCGGATCCGACCCTCACCGCCGGCACTACAGACTACGGCGGCGACTTTGTCTGCGCCATCCAGCGCGGCAATCTCATCGCCACCCAGTTTCACCCCGAAAAAAGCCAGAGCGCAGGCCTGACCCTGCTCGGTCAGTTCGTCCGGCGCCACGGCGGCGGACCCACCTGAGGAGCCTCCGCCTCCGCTTCCCACCGCGAGGCTGCTACGGGGCGCGGCGGGTCGTGCCGGGTCCTTGAGCCTAAAAATGGGAGTTGCCTAGCTTTATTCGCGAGCGCAAGGCCTCGGTGCGTTAGGCTTTCTCGCAGCGCGTTGGGTATTTTGGGGGTACGGAGCGCGGGCACCCCTGCCGGGGTGCGGATGATGCGAAAACGGAGAAACCGGTGGTGTCGCTCCGCTCAACCACCGGCTACCGGCTGAGATGCCTCCGGCATCAGGATGCCTCCGGCATTAGCATGCCTCCGGCATCAGGCGGGGATGTCGCTGGCATTGCCGCTGGGCGTGTCCACTATTCACGATTCGGTAGGGGCATGTGCCAACGGAAGGGATTCACCCAATGGGTGAGCCCTTTGCGCGGTCAAAAGCCCCCCATAGCGTGGCCGCTAGACACGTCGGGCGGCGATGCCGGAGGCAGGCAAGCATATGATCCAAGAGGCAGCCCAGGATGATGCCGGAGGCATCCCAGCGGGTAGCCGGTGGTGAGCGAAGCGACACCACCGGATCCCATTCCCGAGAGGGCCCGCACCCCGGCAGGGGTGCCAGCGCGGCCGACCCCAAAAAGCCCACGCGCCAGCGCTCTGCGTCCACCGAATACGCTAGTCAACC
>CANHIJ010000112.1 GCA_947460575.1 Verrucomicrobiales bacterium
CCTCCCCTTTTGTGCCCTTGGTGTTCTCTGTGGTTGCCCCACTTTCGCTACGGAGGGAACCTAGTTCTTCAACCACAAAGAACACATAGAACACAAAGGAGCATTCTCAGAGGCTGTGCCCACAAAAGGTTCGCAAACAGCCCTCTTGCGCGGAAGACCGTTTCGCAGCCGCGCCGCAGCCACCCCTCCCATTTTGTGCCCTTTGTGTTCTCTGTGGTTGCCCCCCTTTCGCTACGGAGGGAACCTAGTTCTTCAACCACATAGAACACATAGAACACAAAGGACCATTCTCAGAGGCTGTGCCCACAAAAGGTTCGCAAACAGCCCTCTTGCACGGACGACCGTTTCGCGGCTGCGCCGCAGCCACCCCTCCCCTTTTGTGCCCTTTGTGTTCTCTGTGGTTGTCCCCTTTTCGCTACGGGCGTGAACCTAGTGTTTCAACCACAAAGAACACAGAGAATGACCCTTAGAGGGCGTCCCCGCAAAAGGACCCCAAACAGGTTTTTTGCATCGGCAATTCGTTCACTTATAATCGTTATTTGTGAAAAAGGCCGACTTTATCGGGACCGCGCCTTCTAAAGCCCAGCTCCATCCTGCCCCCGCAGCGCCAAATCGCCCACCTTCACCCACAATTCCACCTCGTCCCCATAAGCTATCCCTTCAATGAATGGCACGAGGATCTCCACCATGGAAGCCAACTGAAAATGCGCGGCCTTGGTCTCTGGATGCGGCGTGTAGATCCAGCCCTCATATACGCACCCAGCCCACCGCACCCGGCAGCGCGAAAAAGAAAAGTCCTCCGGCGGATGCCGCTCGGTCCACCTCACCTGGCGAAAGGTATGGCGCGGCTGAGCCAACTCCCAGCGGAGCGGTGCCAAGTCGACATTCAGCGTGCCATCGAAAAAAGCTGACAAATCAAGCCCCAGCGCGGCGAAGCACGGCCGCTGCAATTCCAAGGTCCCGGCCCCATAGCGCCGGTCCGCGCCGCGACCCGAGGCCACCCCGTGTCCCCGCACCACTACCCCATTCGCGATCTGCCAGGCTTCGTTCATAGCGTCTCAACAACTTCAACCCTCACGCACGGTGGCGCATTTTATCGAACAGCACCGCGCCCAAAATCACCAACCCCAACACCACTTTCTGGGTGTAACTTTCCACGTTTCTCAGGTTCATCCCGTTCTGAATCACCGCGATCGTAAATGCCCCGACCAGGGTTCCGGACATTTTCCCCTCCCCCCCGCTCAAGCTGGTGCCGCCCACCACCACCGCCGCGATCACGTAGAGCTCATACATATTCCCATAGGTCGCCGACCCGCTCTTCAACTGGGAAGCCATGATCACCCCGCCCAGCCCGGCTAACAGCGCGCTGACAATGTAGGCCCCCATCAAGACTCGCGTCAGCGGCACCCCCGAAAGCCGCGCCGCCTCACTGTTGCCCCCCACCGCGTACAGATAGCGCCCCGCCTTCATCCGCGACATCACCAGGTGCGCTAGCCCATAAAGCAAAAACATCAGCACCACCGCGTTCGGCACCCCGCCAAAACACACGCCGCGACCCAACCAAATAAAACTGTCCGGCAATTGGTAAATCGATTGCCCGTCCGCCAAAATAAAGGCGCACCCACTCCCCACCAGCATCATCGCTAGCGTCACGATAAAGGGTGGAATGCGGAACCGCGTAATCATCCACCCGCTAAACGCCCCCACCAGCCCGCAGGCCCCCACCGCCCCCAAACAAGCCAAAATCATTCCCATCGGCGATGCCGCCACCCCACCCGCCTCATCGCGAATGAACCGCGCCGCCAACACCGCGGACAAAGCCAGCAGGCTTCCCACCGAAAGATCAATCCCCCCAGTGACAATAACCAGGGTCATCCCAATGGCCATGATAGCGATCACCGCGATTTGATTCGCTATATTCAGGAGGTTTTCGGCTTTCAAAAAATTAGGCCATCGATAACTTCGCGGCGTGATCAGGCGAGGGCTGCCCAGTTCAGGAAAATCTACCGCCAAGTCCGCAAATAGCAGCCAGGCCCCGGCCGTCTGGGTGCACGCGATCGCGTCTAGTCGGGTGCCCGCCGCAGCCAGCTTCTGCAAGGCTTCTCGCGCTACCTGCGGCTCGCCCCTAGCCGCAGCTACCACCCGGCTGCCCGAAGCGGGTAGCTCCTTGGCTAGACTAGTAACGAATTCCAGATCCTCCGGCTGATCGCTGGAAACCAGCAACACCTGGGGCGCTCCTCCCAACCGAGCGAGTTCCGCCGCCACCTGCTTGGCCCCCGCAGCCCCAGCGGGCGATTGGTCGGTGTAGGTCATCGCGCTAAAATAAACGCACAATAACAGGAGGACTCCGATCATGCCGTAATTCGCGGCCGCTTTCTGCAAAATGGACTTCATGGGTTTAAGCAAAGGCAAGTTGCATAATTTGTTCCGGCGTCGCCCGGCGGGCCTCCGCGATCTCCCCGGTGACGCGGCCCTCGTGCATCACCAACACCCGATCCGCCATTCCGATGACCTCCGGCAGTTCCGAGCTAATCATCAGAATGGCCTTCCCCTGGGCCGCGAGTTCATTCATGAGCAAATAAATTTCAAATTTGGCGCCGGCGTCGATGCCGCGCGTGGGTTCATCAAAAATCAACACCTCGCAGCGGCGCGCCAACCATTTGGCCAGCACCACCTTTTGTTGGTTTCCCCCTGACAAATGAGCCGCCCGCTCCTCTTGGTGCGGCAGGCGGATCCTCAGCTGCTCCACATAGGCGCCAAACTCCTCGCGCTCTGCCCCGCGCCGCACCAAACCGCGCGGTGCCAAGCGGTCCAAATTGGGTAGGGCAAAGTTGTCCCTCACCGAATGCTGCAGCACCAATCCCTGTTGCTTCCGGTCTTCCGGCAGCAAGCCGAGGCCACAGGCGATGGCCGCCCGCGGCGAATCAATCACCAGGGTCCGACCATCCAGCCGGATTTCCCCCGCCTCTTTCGCATCCGCCCCAAAAAGCAGCCGCGCCGTCTCGGTGCGACCCGCCCCCACCAAGCCCGCCAACGCGAGGATTTCCCCGCTCCGAATCGAGAAGGAGACATCCTGCACCGCCCGGCCCCGCCGCAGGCCGCTCACTTCCAATCTAACCGGACCAGGCACCGTGCGGCGCTGCGGAAACTCGTCCTTCAATTCCCGACCCACCATCATTTCGATCATTTCCGGCCGCGTAATCCCCGCAATAGGACGCTCGCCCACCTTGACCCCGTCTCGCAAAATGGCCACCCGGTCCGCGATGCGAAAAATCTCCTCCAAGCGATGGCTAATATAGATAATGCCAATCCCCTGGGCCCGCAAATCCCGGATAATCCCGAAAAGGCGCTCGACCTCATAGCTCGTCAAGGCCGCGCTAGGCTCGTCCATCACCAAAAGGCGCGCCTGCAACGCCAAGGCCTTGGCGATTTCTACCAACTGCTGCTGCGCGGTGGTAAATTCCCGACACGGCAGATCCACATCCAACTCCACCCCCAGCCGCTTAAATAGCGCCCGCGCCTCCTCCCGCTCCTTGCCGCGCCGCACCCAGCCCGCCCGCGTCACTTCCCGACCCAAAAAGATGTTCTCCACCGCGTTTAAGCCCGGCACCAAATTGAATTCCTGATAGATCACCGCCACCCCCGCCTGTCGCGAAGCTTGCGGCGTCGCCAAATCCACCGCCCGCCCTTCCATCTCCACCGTCCCGCTATCCGCCGGATGCGCTCCGCCCAAGATTCGCATCAGGGTGCTCTTGCCGGCTCCGTTTTCCCCCAGCAAGGCCAGCACCTCGCCTTTCGCTAGGGCAAGATCCACCCCGCGCAAGGCCCGCACCCCGGGAAACGACTTCGTCATCCCCTGCATCGCCAACAACGGAACGCCCCCACTCATAGCCCCATTGCCGATTCCAGCGCTTGGCGCATCACCGCCGCATCAGGTTTCACCCCAGTCCAGTACTGCAAACCCAGAACCCCTTGATTCACTAACATACCTAACCCATCCAGAGTCCGACACCCCCGCGCTGCCGCCGCTTCCAGCAAACGAGTGCGCACCGGATTGAAAACTACATCCGCCACCACCATTCCCGGACGCAAGCTGTTCTCATCAAGCGCCACCCGCGCCTCCGCATCGTATAGCCCAATGGAAGTCCCATTGATGACAATGCCCGTATCCTCCGGGACTACGTAATCGCCCTCCCAAACCACCAACTCGGCTTCCAACCCAAGTGGCGCCCCCCGGAGCAGCTCCCCCAAATCCGCCCCGCGCGACGCGCTGCGGTTCACCACCGTGATTCGCCTCACTCCCGCTAGGGCCAACTCCACCGCGATGGCGCGCGCTGCCCCCCCCGCCCCAAACAGCACCACCGACTGTCCCCGCGGGGCGATGGCGCCCTCCAGCGACTTGAGAAATCCCTTCCCGTCGGTGTTTTCCCCGATCAGTTCATCCCCGCGCCGCACCACGCAATTCACCGCCCCCATCAGCGCCGCCGATTCCCCTAACCCGTCAAGATAGGGAATCACCGCGACCTTGTGCGGGAGGCTGCAGTTGAACCCGCGGAACCCCATGGCCCGCGCTCCCCGCACCGCATCTCCCAAGTCTCCCGGAGCCACCTCCATGTTCACATAGCGCCAGGGCAACCCGTGGTGCGCGAAGGCCGCCTCGATCATGGCCACCGTCGGATTGCCCGCCGCGCCTTGGGACATCGACCCCACAAGCTCCTGCAAAAAGGGACCTTCGCTCATAGATTATTTGAGGCTAGGGTCCTTCAGCGCGTCCGCCTGGCGGTATAGGGTGGTGGGAATGAGCATTTGCGCCGGCAGGGTCTCGCCTTTCGAGTGCCTAACGATCGCATCCACGATCTGAACTCCCATCTTTTCCGGGAACTGAATCGGGTCCGCATAAATCCGCCCGTCCTTGATGGCCTGCTTGCCTTCCGGTTGTCCGTCAAAACCCACAATGCGAATCTGCTCGGCTTTGCCTGCTTTTTCCAAGGCCGCCCGCGCCCCCAGCGCCGCGGGATCATTGATCGCAAAAATGCCGCGCAAGTCAGGATGCGCCTGCACCGCGTCCTCCGCCGCTTTGTAGCCCAAATCCTTGGCCCCGCCGCTTTCTAACTCCGTCACAATCTCCACCATCCCTTTTCCCGCCGCATTGTGTTCCGCAATCACTTCGGTAAATCCCTTGACCCGCAGCAGGCAGGATTCCGCTTGCTTGAGGTGCAACACCGCAATTTTTCCGCCCGCCTCACCGAGGGCTTCGATCATGGCCCGCCCCGCCTCCTTGCCGCCCCCATAGTTGTCCGTGGCCACCTGCGTCACAATCTTCACCCCGGGTTCGTTGCAGGGAATATCCACCGTGAACACCGGTATCCCCGCCGCATTGGCCTCCTGGATCACCGGAATAATCGACTTCGAATCGCAGGGGCTGAGCACAATAGCACTCACTTTCTTAACAATGAAATCCTTGATCTGATTCCCCTGCTTGGCCACATCCTTGTCGCCACTCACGACCACCGCCTGGTAGCCTAACTTCGCACCCTCAGAGGAAATGGTGTCCCCGATGACCTTGAAAAAGGGATTGTCCAAGGTGAGCAAGGAAACCCCGATGAGGCCCCGGCTTTTCCCCGCCGCCCCGGCCGCGGGGGTTTCGTCGGCTTTCTGGCAGCCACTAAAAAGCCCAGCGGAGCAGGCGAGAAGGAGAAAGTACTTGCGGTTCATGATAGAAATAAAAAAAGGAGCGACTCGGGCTTAGCGCAACTGGCCCGTTTTAAGAAATTCATGCTGCACGGCGGCGGTGACCCGCTGCCCGTTAGGAGCAATAAAAATAACCGAGGCAGGCTTAAATTCCAGGGTTTGGACCATGGCAAAGCTGGGCGGCACTTTGACCACTCCTTGGATGTAGTTGACGGCCGTAGCCTCCTCCGCGCGCCACGCCAGCGCCGTCGCCACCCCTTGCTTCGTCAGCGCATTATCCGCCGTAGAGGCCGCTAAGCCTTCCGCAAAATAGGCAGTGACATCCTCCACGCCTAAGCAGTTGTTGCGCCCCTTCCAAGGATGTCCATAGCGGCCGCGATTTTCCAGCCACAGCACCGTGCTGTTGAGCACCGCCGGATTCTTCAAAGCAAACCATAGGTAGCCCGACTCCGCCATCGTCGCCGTGACCCAGGCCGGGCCGCCCGTCTTTTCCCAGGACTCATTGACGAGCTGCACCAAGTCCGCAAAACCCCGCCGCCCTGGCATGCGAGTTAGGTCCGCCGCAGGCATATCCTTCCACGCCACCGGCACCTCACTCAATTTCTCCCATCGCTGGCCCGGCTGCAGCGCCTGGTATTCCCCCTTCGCGGGATCGCTGAAAATCCCCGGAAACGTCATCCCAAAGCGCATCGCGCTGCTGCTGATGCGAACTGAACCCTCCTTCTCCGGCATCGCCAAGGTCGCATGATGTCCCAACGGCGCCCGCCCCCCAAAGCCCTCAATGAGGTGGCGCGAATAAACCACATTCTCCCCATCTACCAGTGACAAATCCTTGGTGACCCGTCCCTTCCGCACCTTTGTTTCGCACGTTAGGCTCAAAGTGCTCACCCGGCCATTTTTGCTAGTACCGACTAAGGTCCAGGGGGACCCGGCGATTTCTCCGTGCGGCGGATGTTTTTCTCCTGCGACCTCCTCCGCGTTCCCCCCAAAGGGTAGACAGAAAAAATCGCCCCGCAGCGACTTCAACAGCGGAGCCGGCATCTCCGTCGGCGCCTCGTCCTGCCAAGGCGTCACATGATAGGGCCGCACCGGCGTGGCGCTGTCCCGGAAAAACGTCACCGGGGCCATATGCCCACCGAGCAGCGTCACCGCCAACTCCACCTGGGCGCTGGCCACCACGGCGCTAGCTTGCCCATGGATCGTGCGCACCTCGGTTTCCCCCGCGGGGGCCGCCAGCGCCACCGCGCTCAGCGGCAGCGCCTGCAAGATTCGTTTGAAGGAAGACTTCATGGCTTCAGCTTAGGTGCTGGCATTTTAGATGGTCAACCACAACCGCCCGATCCGCCACGAATTCTTCTCCCGTCGCAACCCTCCCTCCTTAGGCCCCTTAGGGCCGGGATTTTAACAACTCCAGCATGGCCTCCCCCATCCCCCGGCCAATCCTCGTAAACCAAATCGCGCTGCCAAAATAATGATACGGATGGTCCCCTCCGGTGTGGACCCACTCCGGGCTTTCCTTCCACCGCGGATACATTTCCTCCGCCGCGCGGTCTACCAACAAATCGGTGCGGAAGGACCGCACATTGCCGCGAAACTCTGGCACTTCATTCATGGAAAGTTGCGCCTCCCGCACCACCAGCATCGCTCCCTGAGCCGCCTTGGATCCATTCTGTCCCATCGCCGCAATCACCACAGGCAATCCCGGCGCCTGCAAATCCTGGCGCAGGTCCTCAATAAAATACTTCATGTTAGAAGCGTATTCCTGTTCCGCGCCATATTGGTCATTCCACCCCTGAAACCATACCATCCCCGCCAACTCCGTGCTCCGCCCCGCCAGCTCGGGAAACAATTCCCCGCAGTGCTCTTGCACGTCCTTGACCTCCGCCAACATCTTGCGGTAGGACGATCCGTATTCTTTTTTGAGATCCTCTAAACTGGGCCGCGGGGCACTCTGCTGCTTCTGCTCGTTTTCTTGGCGCACCCGCGCCTGCGCTTCTTGTAACTCTTTCTGCAGCATCGCCTCCGGAAATCCCGCCGATGGTGAACGGAACAATTTATACAGCGAGTGCCCACCCCACGCCGCCTTCACCAGCAGCACCGGTTCCGCCAAATGCTCTCCCATCATGGTGCCAAAGGCCAACTCCGCCCCGGTCCGCCCCGGGGAACCATAGCCCACTGTCAGCGGCCCCCTCCGCTCCAAAAATTTGATGAACACATCGTCTCGCACCGCCCATTTCCCCTCCTTCCGCAATGGCGCAAAGAGATCCTTGGTCCCCTCCGCTTCAGCCTGGTAGTCCATCAGCGCATTTGGCGCTTTGCCCTCCATGTTCGATTGCCCGGCGAGCAGGAAAATTTTAACCGGAGCCGCCGCCTCCGCCAGAGGCAACGCCAACCATCCAGCCAACAGCGAAAAGAATAGGGATAACTTCATAGCTTCATTCATCCTAAAATCGTGAGGTGACTATCGTATTCGGTGGGCGCAGAGCGCTGGCGCAGGAGGCTTGTTCCTCGCTCGTGGGCTTTTTTAGGGCTGCGCACTGATTTTCAGCCGAGCAAGGATCGGCCCCCGACTTTGGTGCTGAGAACACCCAGGGCGTTGCTCTGGGCTGGCCTAGGGTGCCCCGTGGGGGCGGAAAGGGTTGTTGGGGGACGTCGGGTGCGCTTTTCATGGGGCGCGCGGTGATCGGAACGCTGGTATCTTGGCGCGATCCGAGGGGGGTTAGAACATCGGTTTTCGCAAAAAGTGCATGGGGGGTCCTTCTTCGCCGCCGTGGCGCAGGGCGCTGTTGCCGGTTTGGCGGTGCTGGATGGCGTCGGCGCGGCAAGTGAATTTTTTGGGAAATCCGGCGGCGCAGCGGGAAAAGGAGGCGTGCCGGAGGCTGGCCGAGAGCAGCCGCGACTGGGCGTGATGGCCAAGGCTCACCGCTTCGACGTGAATGTGCAATTCGTCTTCTCCCTGCTGGCTCACGAGCAAGAGTCCGAGCACTTCCGCTTCGGCAAGCACCACCCAGGAATATTCCGCTTCAAAGCGCTCTCGGTTGGCGCCATTCCAATACTGCTGAAAGTGTTGTCGCGACATTAGACCGTGCGCGGCGACTACGGCATAGAGCTTTTCCGGGTCTTGGCCTCGAATGCTCTCGAGCCGCCAGGTCTGCGGCAGTTTTTCGCTAAGGCGGGCGTGGATCCGCTGGGTGCGGCTTTTCACGACCTCGCCCGGGACCGCGAAAACGCGATCGGTTTTGCAGATTTCAAAGCCTTGGGCGCGGAGATGCGTAAACAGAGGGTGCGCTTCTGGCAGAGAAAAGTCGGTGGCGAGGGCGGAGGCGTGTTCGGAGGTGGCGCGGGCTTCGAGTTGTTCTAGGAGTAAGGCGAGGAGCTCGGGGTTCAGCCCGTTGGCGCTGGGGCTGCCCAGATGAAACCGGAGCTGCCGGGCGGGATCGGGGCCCTCCGCTTCGGGGCTTAGCCAGCACGGCACCGCCGCGAGGAGGCGCTCCACCGGGTGCTCTTTCACGGCCACGATAAAGGCCGCCGACGGCGGCACCGGGTGCCCCTCGAGCAGGGCGCGGGCCCGGCCGAGTTCGTCGGCGTAGGCGGGGCGAATCGTGGCAGAGGAAAGGGGGGACATCGAGGACATAAGGGGCGGGGAACGAAGCACCGACCAGCGCGAAAAGAGAGGGCAAGAGCGAGGGCGCACCGTTCGGCGCGCCCTCGCGCTGATTGTGGAGCCGCGCGGCTCCGGGATCCGCTAGGCGGCGGCTTGCTGGCGGCGGGCACGCAGGCCCTCCGCGCCCAAGGCCAAGAGGCCCAGGCCACTCGGTGCCTGTCCAGGCCGCACCCGGCGGCGCAGCAGCGCCCCCGCGCCGATCAAGGCTGGCACGCCCCCGAGGAGGAAGCCGGCCGGCTCCGGGGTCGCGGCTACTGCTTGGATGGCTGCGTAGCCATTTGGCATGGATAATCCCGCAGCATCCGTCGCGATCGCCTTAATATACCCTCCTCCGCTTCCATCAAAGTAAAACTGGGCGACGGCATCTTCACCAGTCGATCCGTTCCGCCCAAACCAAACGTAGTTATCATCCCCCGACTGCGCACCGTAAGATCCAGTCCCTGAAAAAAAATAGGGCACGTACCAACCGCTGCTGATATTTTCAGTATCTGGCGCAACCAGGCTGAAGTCCCCCGCGATCTCCCCCCCTTGCCAAAACAAATTATTATCAGCATCCCGCCACCTAGCAGTCTGTAACGCTCCGCTATTCCCCTTCCACCACATTCCTTTTGTACCCGCGTTAAACATACTTCCATAGGTAGAAGCAGGTGCCTTATCCGCGCCCACACCGGTATAACGCGTCACCACGATCCCGGCCTCAGCGGAGGTGGCGGCGGCACCGGCGCCGAGGGCGACGGTGAGGTAGGACCCGAGCTTGCTTTGTCTTTGCGGTAGTTTCATAATATAATCTTACTCTATTTTTCTTGATGATCCTTTCCAGCAAACCGTGCTGGCGAGGAAAGGGGTACAGCGGGGACGGCGCAGGTTTGGGCATGGGCGCTGGGGGGGTGGTTCGGCTGGCCTTGTTGGCGGTGGAGGTCGGGGCGGATGGCGGCCCGCATGGCGGCGAGGTGCGGGGCGGTTTCGCCCAAAAAGGCGCCAATCGCGGGGAGTTGGCCGTCGGGGTCGGCGACCAGGGCGGGGTAGTCGATTTCTAGCAAATCAACATCGCGGCGCTGGCGCAGGTGGGCGAGGGTTTGGTCGAGGTGGGTTTGTTGGGTCTGGATGAGGTGGGCGCGTTCGGAGCGCGGTTTTTGGCCGTGTCGGGCGAGCATGGCCCACTGGGAATCGACCACGGCTGCGACGGGGCGCACCATGAAAAGGATGCGGTAGCGGTGCCGCGGCGGCAGTTGGGCGAGCAGGGCGGAGATGACCTTGATGACTTTGCCTTGGGCTTGTTCGATGAGGCGCGGGTTTTTTTTGAGGGATTTGATCGCTTCCCACTCCCAATAGCCTTCTGGGTTGTCCTCGTCGGCGGCGCGTTGGCCGTCGTGCATCAATTCTAAGCCTCCGGCGCGCAACATCTGCATCATCAGGGAGGTCCCGGAGCGGGGCAGGCCGGAGACGATGGTGTAAGTGCTCTGCGGCGCGGCGGCGCGGGCGGCTTGGTTGGCATCGTTTTCGGCGGCGCGCTGGGCGGCCTCGCGGCGGAGTTGTTGGCGTTGGGCGTGGCGCTGCTGGGCGCGGGCGGCGACTCCGCGGCGCAGGGAATCGAGTTGCCGCTGCCGCAGCACGTCGTCGACGAGGCGGAGTCGGATGAGGCGGTCGGCGCAGTCTTGGGCGAGGGCGCTTGCGCCGCGTTGGCGGTGGAGGGTTTGGAGGGCCTCTAGGGCGGCGACGTCGTGGGGGGCCAACTGCAGGGCGTTGCCGAGGGCGCGCTGGGCCGCTTCTAACTGGCCGAGTTGCAGGAGAGCGCGGCCGAGCAATTGGTGAGCGCGCGGACTGGCAAATTGCAAGCCGATCGCCGCCAGGGCGCTTTCCACGGCCTGCTCTGGCTGGCGCTGCTGCAGGTGGCCGCGGGTGAGGGTGACGTGGGCTTGTACGCTGCTGGGATCGACCTCGAGGAGGAAATCGGCGGTTTCCCGGGCTTCCTTCCAGCGCCCCAGCTGCACGTAGGCGCGGCAGGAAAGCTCTAACACCGGGACGGCCCGCGGGGCCTGGGCGCGGGCTTTTTCTAGATGCTCCAGGGCCTGCTGGGGCTGCCCTTTTTCATAGCAAATCTGCCCCTGAAGGATGTGTGCTGGGGTGGAATTGCCGAAGGATTCCAGGCAGATGGCGAGGGTTTCCTCGGCTTCATCAGCCAGGCCCAGGGCCAACTGGGTGCGGGCCAAGGATTGGGCGTAGTCGCTGCGCTCGGGGTAGGCGCTGAAGCAGTTCTCTAACAGTGGGAGGGCTTGTTCGAGTTTGCCGGAGTAAAGATAGGCGCGCGCTAGGCTCCACTGGTTTTCCCGGTGGGTCTCGGCGGCGGCTTCGCTGGGGTCGGGCGAAATGGCGTCGATGTAGCCCAGGGCCACGAATTGCTCTAACAAGGTCTCGCTTTCTGCCGGGCTCAGGGAGCTGCGGCGTTTGGGAGGGGCGGCGCTGTCTTCCCAGCTGGGAAGGCTTGGCACCGGGTCGCGGTCGACGAGGATTTCCCGCAGCACCCGGCCTTCCATGTCGTCGCCCACGGGCAGCCCAAAGCACTGCAAAATCGTCGGGGTCACGTCGAGCAGGCGCGCCCCTTGCAAGTCTTGCCCGGGCGCAATCCCGGGGCCTTTGGCGAGGAACACGCCCTGGTTGCGATGCCACACCGTGATCCCCGCCGGCACCCGCGGGGTGAACTCCGGGCGGAGGTGGTCGGAATGGAAGCCGTGGTCGGATACCAAAAAGACCGTGGTTTCCGGACCGGCTAGGTAGAGGAGGCGCTGCAACATCATGTCGTGGGCGCGGTAGGTGGCCTTGACGACGTGTTGATAGATTTCGAAATCCTCGTCGGGAATCCCCGCCATCTGCGGCGGGTGATAGGGCATGAAGTGGTGAGAAATTTCGTCGATGGCGCGGTAATACACCGCCATGAAATCCCAGTTGGGGTCGGTTTCCATCAAGTGGGTGGCGGCGGCATGCACCGAGTAGGCTTCGGCGAGGTGTTTGCTCAGGGGGTTGAGGCGTTTGTCGCGGGATTGGTCTATCTTGTGTCCGGAGGGGAGGAAGGCGTTGAGGATATCGGCGTCGATTTCGTGCGGGCTGACGCGGAGCTCGTTCATGGTGGCCGCGAGGTCCTCCGGCCAATAGGTGCCGGGCAGGGGCGCAGGCCAGTCGGTGGGAGCGTCGCTGGGTTTGGTGCCATTGAGGTGGCAAAACATGTTGGAAACCATCTTGCCGTCGAGGTCGCGCTCGCCCTGGGTGGCAAACCAACTGACCACATGACTGCGGCGGCCGCGCTCGCCGAGCATTTCCCACAGGGTCTTGCAGCGGCGCGTGGCGGCGGAGACCGGCACCACTGCGCCGGAGACGGGGTCGACCTCGGTAAACCCCTCCACCCCGTGGTGATAGGCCATTTTGCCCGTCGCGATGCTCGTCCACAGCATCGGCGAAAGCTGCGGCTCTAAGGTGGCCAAATTCCCGTGCGACCCGCCGTCCATGAGGCCGCGAATCCCGTCCATGCCGCCCTCTGCGAGCAAATGGTCGATGATTTTCCAGTCGGCGGAATCCCAACCGATCAGGAGAACTTTGCGTTGCGGGGGGGCGGACAAGGTTAGATTTTAGTTAAAGGTAAAGGGTTGAGGCTTAGGGAAAAGCCTTCTAGGGGATAGGGTTTGCCTAAAGGGCCTTTTAGGCAGAGGCAATTGAATTTCCTCAGGAATTACAATCTTGGTTTCCTGTATAACCTCTCCGGGTTAAATCTTTCCTAATTCATTCATTAGGAACGAGTTGCAAATTGAGGGCTTCGGATTGACCCAGCGCCGATGGGCTCGCCCATGGCGGTGCCTCTGCTCTTGGCGCTCTCCCTCGGCAACGCCCTGGGCAACGCCCTGGGTTCTCCCCAGCACAAAAAGTAGTGGAGCCCTGAAGGGGCAAACTAAGGGCCGACCCAGAAAGCATCCCTTGATCGCCACAGCGCTCACCGGCTCGGAAAAGCGGCGACGTGGCCCACCGTTTGGGTCGCTCCTTCAGGGCTTGATGCGCTTTTGGGCCGCCTAACCAGGGCCTTGCCCTGGGCTGGGGTAGGCCGCGCCGTTGGCGCGCTCCATCTGTGCCGCTCA
>CANHIJ010000113.1 GCA_947460575.1 Verrucomicrobiales bacterium
CGGATCATACGTTTGGTTGGCGGCCGCATTATACTCCGCCCGCAAATCAATCCGACCATTCAAGGCCACCGAGGTGCTGCTCTCCAGCGCCCCCATCTGGAGGATATCCCGCCCAGTTAGGGTAATATTACCGCGCGGCGCGGCGACATAGCCCTCTTGTCGGACGGTGCCGCCGTAGCTCCCTACCGATCCCACATAGGCATCCAAACCACGCAGGCTAGCATCGCCGCTTCCGTGACTATCAAAACCAACCTGCAAGCCAGCCGCCAAAATCGTCTGCCCGTCCGGAGTCGCGATGCTCCCTCCCTGGTTCACGTTCGCACCCACCAAAGCGATGCGCCCCCCCACGTTAGCCGCGGTGGTTGGGGCCACCAACTGGGCTCCCGCCTGTACCGTGACATCCCCATAACGCCCGCCCAGCGGCCCCGCCGGTGGCACAAATGGGACATCTCCCGCTTGCGGCAAACCGGAAAACAAAAACTGGGCCGTGCTCGACTGGTTGAGCAGCCCGCGGCTAATCAAGTTGTCGTTAATCGGCAATGCCGCGGCCACCAGGGCGTGCACGTTTACTTGGCTAGCACCTCCAAAAATAATCCCGTTCTGATTGACCACATAGACCTGGCCCGGAGCCGCAATGCTCCCCAAAACCTGGGAAGGCCGACCGCTCGGGTCATTGACCTTGTTGAAAGCGATCCATTGCCCCACAGCGCTACCCCCGGCACTCTGGTCAAAATTGAGTTGGGTGTCCCGCCCCACGTTGAAGCTTTCCCAGTTCAAGAGCGCCTGCTGACTGTGCTGTTTTACCGTCACCACGGTCCGTCCCCCCACTTGTGCCTGCTCCGGTTGAAACGCCCCGGTCCACAGCGACAAGTCCCCGGAAATACCCGCGGCCACCTGCAGCCCTCCTGGGCCTAGACCATTCGGCACCTCCGGCAAGCGCCACCCGGTGTTCTGGGGGTCAACCCCCGCACGGTTCAGCCCCGCCGCCGCCCGCGCCGCGTTCAGCTGCGCCCGCTGCACCGACTCCACCGCCCGGCTCGTCCGCGCCAGCGCATCCTTAGCATTGTTGCGCGCCTGCGCCGCCGCCTGGGCCGCGGCAGGACTCGGGCCCACCGCGCGAGCCCCCGACGTGGCCCCGGCCCCCCCGCGCAGCAAATCACCCGAAGGCGCCGCCTGTACCCCCAGCAGCAACAACGCCGCCGCGATGCTGGGAGCGCAAGCCTCTCCACGGCTGATCCCTATCTTAACTGTCGAAATGCGCGGCGGATGATTTGGCATTGGCTGCTTGGAGGGGCTCTAAGCGGAACGCTAGAACTCCAGTTAGATTATTTTACGAGAGCTTTTGACAGGGTCACCTCATTGATGGCCACGGGGGATTTTTCCAGCAAAGACGCCAAATAAGCCTGCCGCTTGGCCTGGGCCTGCTCCTGCTGAAGCCGCTGGGTCAGCGCCACTCGCACCTGCTCCAGCGGCGGCGTCGTGGCCTCCTTGACCTCAAGGCATTTCAAAAAATGCCAGCCATCCTTCATGCGCACCGCCTCCGATTGGGCGCCCGCCGCCAAGGCCGTCGCCACCTCGCGGATTTCGGGCTGAACCTGCGCCTCCAACATCCACCCAATTTCCCCACCTTGCCCCGCAGAATTGGGCTCATCGCTGTACTTCCGCGCCAAGGCCGCAAAATCCGCCCCTTTCTCGACCACGGCTTTCTTTACCTCTCCCAGCTTCGCCGCCGCCTTTTCCAGGGACTCCTTGCTAGCCCCTTCCGGCGCCGCGATGTAAATTTGCGCCAACTTCCATTGCTTGCCAACCACCAGCGATGGCTTCGCCACCTCATAGGCCGCCTGCAACTCAACCTCGCTAGGATACCCAGCGGCTGGCTTGGCTACCGATTGCAAATAGCTCTCCGCAATCGCGCTCTCTCGGGCCCGCTCCACCGCCAGCTTGACGCTCGCCTGCTCGTCCCACTTCTTCCCCTTGGCTTCGTTGAGCACCAAGCGCTGCACCAAAAGAAGCCTAACAACCTGGTTAAGCAGGGCCGGATCTCGCCCGATCGCCTCCTGCTGCCGGGCGTCCAACTTCTCCAGCGCCGCTTTAACCTCCTCGAGAGTGACGTCCACCGACCCGACCCGGGCCACCACGCTGGCCTGGGCCCCGCTCCCTGCCGGAACTTCGGGCGCCGCCTCTATCCAAGCTGGGGAACACAAAAATAGTGGGAGAAACCAATGGATTTTCATGGCTTGGCGATCTGGTCGAGCAGTTCATTGCGGTACTCCTGCACCTGGTTTTGCAGCTTGACCCGCATCAACCCCGTAAAGGGCTCCCGCGCCGCCAGGGCCTCCCCCAGGCCGAATTTGCGGTACCGCTCCAAAATTTCATTTCCCGCCGCGAACAGTGCCTGGTTGCGCGTGCGCAAATCCGCCACCCGCCGCTCCAAGGCGCCATTCTTGGCCGCGAAATCCGCCCGCGCCGCTTCCTTCTTTTTGGCGATATCAGAAATCTGACCGTGGGCTGCTTGCCACTTGTCGAGCGATACCTGGAATTTTGCCAGCTCCGCCTGCTTCGCCGCCAGTTGCCCTTCCAAAGTCTCCTTGAGCCGCGCCCCCGCTTCCACGGCGTCGCTCTTCTCTTTCCCGAGGACCACCAGTTGCTTGCTCATCTTCTCCACTTGTCCGGTCAATTCGCGGTTCTTTTCCTCCGCCGCCGCCTTCTCAGCGTTGGCCGTGGCCGCCTCGCTCTGGGCACTGCGCAGCTGCAGCGTCACCGCCTTGAGCGCTTCCCGCAGTTTGTCTTCCGCCGGAGCCGGGGCCTGCGCCGCCGCCGACAAGACACCGCCCACCAGCGCCAGCACCGTCATGCGCATCGTTGAAAATAGAGTGAATCTCATGTTAGAATTTTATTTTGAAATCGACCATCAAGAAATCCGCCTTCAGCGGAGGCCCCGCTATCTCCTCGTTGCTGTTCCACAGCACCCCCAGCGACGCGTTTTTCGTAAGCGCATAGGCCCCCGTAAAGGCGAAACCTTTCGAGTTCGAGCCCCCGCTGCCAAAATCGGAGTCGATGAACCCGTCCACCACCGCGTCCGAACCGATGTATCGATACTCCGCTCCCAGCGTCCAATCCCCCTTCTTCATCAGCGCCAACTGGCCAAATTTAATGCCCACCATCCACGCGCTGTCATCCCCATCAAAAACCCCGATCCCCCCGGGCGCCCCGCCCGCAGGCACGGCCCCGCGGTTGTTCACCGCCACCGAGTCGATCTCCGCCCGATTGAACGCCGTGTTCTTGATGTACTCCCCATTCACTGCCACCTGGACCGGTTCAAATCCACTATACTCTAACTTCCCACTGACCACTACCGGAGCAAACTCGCTTGCTAGGCCAAAGTACTGATATTGATTGCTCGTTCCAAAGTTGTTGGTGGCATCCGGAATAATCTGCCGCAGCGGCTTGTAGGTATTGCCCGACTGCGCAAAGGAGGGCCGAGTGTTGTCGGTCGGCCCCGCATCGCTCGCGCTGAGCGGCAAAAAGGGCTCCGAGAGCTCGCCCTGCACCCCGTCGAAGTTGTAATAGGCGATTCCTAGCTTCAGCTTGACCTCATCCGACAATTTGAAATCCGCCCCCCCCTGCGCCGCAAGCAAGTATTTGTCGGTGCTCTCGAACTTGGCCGCTTGGTTGCTGGAAAAATTCAGGTCGGTGTTAAATATAGGGAACGCCCCCGCGGTTAGAAACGGCTTCACCCGCGGCCCCAACTGGCCCTTGAACTTGACTGCCAAACCGTCAAACCCCAGGTCTTCATCAAACAATATCGGCGTAGCCATAAATGGACTATCAAACCGCCCTCCCAAAAGGTCTAGGTTGGCCCCGCGGCTAAAGTCGGCGTGATATTTAAAAAAGGCCCGGTCCAGCCAGAGCGCATACTTGGAAAAGTTGCCCCCCTGACCTTGGTTGGCTAGGCCGACGCTCTGATTTGTGGTGACCGGACTGTTGTTTTCCCCCGTTGCCACCCGAATCCCGGTACTGAAGCCATCCGACAATTGCCACTCGCCTCCCACCCGCACCCGGTACCGAAATCGCGTCCGCTCCTGGTCGACATTGCGCTGTGGCGAAAAAACCAGTCCCGCGGTGTCGAAGGGCGCCCCCGTATTGATAGCGTTGAAATTGGGGAAGGCCCCCGTGTTGTCGTTGCCCTCGGGAAACGACTGCAGTTCGTAGCGCAAGCGAATGTCCCCGAAGAGGCCAAAGCTCTCGTCCATCCCAGGCAGGGCTAGGGCCACCGCCGAGTTCTTTCCATCGGGGCTCCCCGCTTTCAAGTCCGCCATCACCTGACCTCGTATCTCTTCGCGCATTTGCTGCCGCACCGCCTCCGGAACATAGCTCACCTTGAGGGCCTCGTCCTCTTCCGCCGCCTCCGCCGCCTTTTTCTCCTGGGACGCGCGCCGCGCTCCCTCCGCCTCACTCTCCGCCTGGCGAATTAAACCCAATGCCTCGGTCTGGCTCAAATAGCCTTTCTGCACAAAAATCTTCAGCAAGTTAATCGTGACATTCTGCGTCATGTCCGGCGGCGCTTCCTCGCCTCCCGCGGCCGGAAACAGTTGCGATACCGGTGGGGGGTCAATCGGCCCTGCAACCCCTGGCACCGCCTCGCCCCCCCCGCGCGGCTCCTCCTCGGCTTCCCCGGGAGCAGCCTCCGCCGGAGCAGCCTTAGCCGCAGCGGGTTCGCCCGCTGGGGTCGACTGCGCCGACGCAGGCACCACTACCGCTGGGCCCGTGATGTCGGGCTGCGCCGATGCCCCAGCGGCCGACCACAGCAGCGCCAGGCCAGCCGCGCATTTCAAGGGCCTATGGTATTGAAGAGAACGTGTTTTCAAAAGAATAGTTTAATTAAAAAATTTAGCGCGGTGCCCGCGCACTCAGGCGAAGATTGATCGGCATCTTCATGCCTGCCGGAGGAGGCGACTGCAGCTGCAAGCCCGTGAGCACTTCATTGCGCAGCGCCGCATCCACCGCCGGATCCCCCGTGCTACCGCTCACCGTGGCTCGCGTAATGCGCCCGGTTTCATCCGCCCATAGCCGCGCCGTCACCGAGATGGTGGCACGGCGCGTCTTGGCGTGGCGCCGCAGGGCCGCACTCACGCTGCTTTGCACCTGGCCAGCATAGTAGCCATATTTGCTGCCCGCCGTACCCACTCGCCGACCGCCGCCAGCGCCATTTCCGCCGGAGGCTTTTCCCAGCCCAAATCCATCGGCCTTCCCATCGCCGACGTTGTTCGTCCCCGGGGGCGGGGGCGAGTCGTCTGGCGCCGCCTCCGGCGGCGGTTCCTCCACCGCGGCCGTCTCTTCCTCCATTTTATCCTCTTTGGGGGGCTCCACCTTGGGCGGCGGCGGCGGGGGCGGCGGTAGCGGCGGGGGGGCCACCGTCACGTTGATCGGCACCGCGACCTTGCGCATCGGCGACGCTGCGGTCGGCCGATCCGGCCCTGACATTACATAGACCGCCGCCGCCGCCACCGCCCCAGCCACCCCGAGCAGCACCCGATACTTGCGAAAAAATCCCGGCTCCCCGTCGTCGTCATCCTCCGGCTCAGGTTGCGGGCGAGGAACCCGCGGCGACGTCCCCCCCGACCCCGAGCCGCGCGATGCCAGCGTTGGCAAGGGCGCCGATGCTTTGTTCAACAGTTGTGTGTTCATAGCGGCAGAAGAATTATTTTGGAGGGGCCGTGACCAAACCCAGTTGCGTGATGCCGAGCCGTCCTACCACATCCAGCACATCCATGATGCCCTGGTATTGCGTGACCCGATCCCCGCGCAGCACCACCGGGAGCTCCTGGCTCTTCGCCTTGGCCGCCGCCATCGCGGCCCCCAGCTTCGTCTCCAGCTCCGCCAGGCTCACCGGCACCGTGTTCAATACCACCTTGCCCTCGCGGTCCACCGTGATCGCCTGCATCTTCGGCTGGTCCATTTTCTTGGCCGCGGCATTGCTCGCCTTGGGCAAATTGACCTTCACCCCCTGGACGCCCGCGGTGGTCATGATGATGAAAATCAACAACAACACCAGGTAGAGATCTACCATCGGTGTGACGTTGATATCGTCGAATGATTTGTCGTCTCCTACCTGCATCTGATTAATCGTTGGAAGGATAAGCCTCGGCGATGCGGGCAATGAACTCTTCAATGAAGGTGTTCATCGACAGCACCGCATCTTTGATCCGCGAAGCTAAATAGCTGTAGGCAAACAGCGCCGGTATCGCCACTGCTAGCCCCGCCACTGTGGCCAAAAGCGCCCCCGCAATCCCCGGCGCAATCGAGTTGATGTCGACCTCGCCACTCTTGGCAATAACCGCAAAAGTAATCATGACCCCGATCACCGTCCCCAGCAGCCCCAAGTAGGGCCCACCCGCGATCCCAATCGTCAAAAAGACCAATTTGCTTTGCAGCTTCTGCGTCTCCCGCGTCGCCCCCCCATCCAACAGCGCCCGAATCGAAGCGATCGACCGCTCAGACAATCCATTAAAGGATCCTTTGGCATGGTTCACCCGGTGCTGAATCTCCTGCGACCCCAAATGGTACAGCTCAAAGAGCGGCGAGCCCTTCATTGCCTTCTGTTCCTTGCGGCTGGTCTGCCCCCCCATGCTCTTGACGTTCTCCTCGTCCGCGTGGTCCAGCGCCGTGATGTCCGTCGAGATCGCCGCCCACTGCTTCAGGAAAATCTGGGATGCTTTGTCTATTTTCGAAAGATACACGAACTTCCCTATCGCCACTACCCAACCCACCACCGCCAGCAGCGCGCAGAGCCAAATCACCACCCATCCATCGAAAGTCAGCGATTTGGAAATCCCTTTGATGAGGTCGAGGTGCTCTCCGAGTTCGCTGTGCTCCGCCGCGGCGGAGGCTTCCTCAGCGCCCCACACCAAAAGCTTGGCGGCTTCGGCACTCCCACCCTGGTTCACCGCCGCCAACTTAATCGCCCCCGCCGAGCGCGCTATCTTCGATGCTTGCAATTCGTCTAACTCCCCCGCGTAGCCTGTTTCCGATGCGCCGTCTCGTCCCACTGTCGCCGCCCCGCTGAGCGCTGGAAGTGCCGCCGCGACGGTGCCATAGGGTAATCCATCCACATAGAGCGCCATCGAACCCGCCTGGGCGGTCACCGCGAGGTGGTGCCAACTGCCCGCCGCCATGGGCGCCCCCGCCGCGCTGCGCTGCGCCCCTGATCCCCCATCTACCGAAACAAATGGCACCCCGTTATCCAGGCCCAATAGAAAATGGCGAGATTCCTCCCGCCGACTGAATATCACCGCGTTGGGCCCCAAAGTCGCGGGCTTGACCCACACCGACAAGGTCAAGGCGCCTCCCCCGGTCCAAGCCAACGCCGCCTCCGCAGGCAAAGTGACGCTGTTCTGCCCCGTAAAGCGCACCCCGCCTCCAATCATCGCCGTCGCCACTGGCACCCCAGTGCCCGCAGCGTTGACGCCCGACGGCGAGGAATCCACCGGCGCCCCTCCGCTTTCCGAAAAATGATACACGCTCAGCGTGTCCGCGTCATAGGTTCCCTTAGGATCCTGGGCCGACTCCGCCGCCCCATTGCCATAGTAGAGCCAGATGTCCGCAGACGCTCCCGCTTTCACCTCGGGCACTTTGACCCACACATACGCCTCGTTGAGCAAACCGTCCCACCGCTCAATGTGAAAGGGCAACAAGGTCCGGTGGTCCGCGCCAAGAAACCGCACATCCGAGCCGTCCTCTTTCGCCGCGCCGAACCCGAAATCTGAGGACAGGCGCACCAACACCGCCACGCTTCCCGGAGGCGAGTCCAACGGAACCCCCTCGGCCCCCGTGTTCAAGGTAATTTTCTTTCGCACCGTCCACTCCGGCTTCCACCAGTTGCCCGGCCCCTCCGCCAAAGCCAAACCGGAACTCGCCACTCCTAGCAAAGCTACAGCAGCGCGCACAAATAAACCTAGCTTACAATGATTTTGAAGAGAGAAAAGCATGAGATTAAAAATCGGTCCAAAGACGAAAAGTGAGGAGCCAGTCGCCCTCTTCCACCACCCCCGCCGCGCGCAGCGGAACCCCCGCATCCAGCGACGCATGAAAATGGTCCTGCAGCGAAAGCCTGGTCCCAGCCCCCACGCTGAGCAGAGAAAAGTGATCATCCTGCTCCGGAAGGACATCGTTTAAGCTGAGATACCCCGCGTCGACAAAAGCATGAAAGCGCCATTCATTTTCCTTGTCTTCCGCCCCCGCGGCGACCGCATCCGCCTTCCCCGCAGCCCCGCCCGAGCCCTTGCCCAGCAAACTCGGACTGCGCCACTCCAGCGATCCGAACACCGCATTGTCGCCCAGCACGGTTGATTCCAAGTAGCCCCGCGCATTGCCTAAACCCCCACCGCTCGCCTGTTCACTGTTAATTAGCGGTTGATTCGCCAGTTGCCCCTGCACTTTAGCAAATACTTCCATTCCCCCCGGGAGGTCGTGCGTGTGGGCCACATCCCCCCGCACCTGCACGAACCCACCGCTGGCGAGGAATCGCTTGGCGTCAAACTCGCGGGCATCGCTGCCTAAACCCCGCAGCCCATAGGTCAGCGAAGCGTTGATATCGCTCGAGTGCGCCTTGGCCACCCAGGTGCCCCCATAACTCAAGCTAAACGGAAAATACTCAATCGGCGTCGCCTGGGTCTGCCCCGCGAAGGTCACGTCCTCGTCAAAGTGCTTGAAGTCTACCCCCAGCCCCAAAGAATGATAGTAAGAAGGCTCCGCCGAAAAGGGCGGTCCGGTTGGCAGGGTGAAGTTCACCCGCCCACCCACGACGTATCCCCTCCCCCCCACTGAGGAGCCTCCCAAGGTGTTGATGTCGCTGTCCTGCTTGGTTCCCGTAAGAGTAAAACTGGCGCTCGCGCTCAGGGGAAGCGTATAGAAACCAGAGTAGACCGCCGCATCCTCGATGCGCTCCGGCGCCACCTGGAAATTGAATCCCACCGTGTGCCCCGCCTGCCACAAATTCGCATAGCTCACGGCCCCATTGACTCTCCACTCCGTGGTGTCAGGGCTGTAGCGGTTATTGAACTCCAGGCTCCCGTGCAGTGGGCTCTGGTCCTCCACTTTCAAATCCACGTCCCACGTCCCCGCCGCTACCCCCGGTTTGACGTCTGGCACCACCTGCCGGTCGGGATGCCGATTGAGCGCTAAAATGTCCCGCTTCACCTGATCAAAGTTAGGCACCTTGCCCGGCTGCAGCGAAGCCACGCCGCGCTTAATCTGCTCCGGCAAAAAATACTTTGCCCCCCGCACCCGCAGGCGGCCCACCTTGCCCTCGGCCACCTCTAGGGTTACCACCCCAAACTTCACTTCCTGAGGCGGGACCGACACCGTAACAAGACTGTAACCTTCCCGCCGATAGGCCTGCTCCAATGCCCCCCTCGCCTGCTCGACTTCCGCGCTGCGGCACGACGGCCCCATGAACGGATACACTGCTCCCTCCACATCAATCCGCTTCAATTGGCTTGCCCCCACGACCTTGTATTGCCTAATATAAAATGGTTTCTCCCCGCCCTCCGGCTGCTCGCCCGATGCCCCCGCGCCGCCCGCCTCGGGCTGCGCCCGTGCCCTCTCCGCGCCCAAACACGCCAGGCCCAATACCCCCGCCGCCCCAGCCAACAGGGGCCGCCCCAAAAGCGAGACCGAGCGCGGAATGAAAAAAGGTAGCATGGCGAAAGTGATTATTATCTACCGCCCCCAGGGCCGGTGGCGAACTCCACGATCCTTGCATCGCCCCTACCTGAGAGAAATAGATCTATTGGAACAGATTCGTCACACAAAGCATCCTGCGGCCATCTCCTCACGGTATTATAAGAAATAAAGGGCGGCGCCCCCAGGCGCCGCCCTTCACCCTTAGCAAGCAAGGAAGTCACTGGGTGCTTCGTCGTCCCACGAAGCGGATCCAGTGCTGTCGCCAACGCACCACGCGCCAGCAACGTCTCCATTTAAGCTTCAGTCCTGGGCTTGCGCCAAGCCCGGCAATGCAACGATTCCGCCAGATTCGCCTATTGGCGCAGCGCTTCCAAAATGCGCTCAATTTGCACCGTGCTCCGCCGCATCGTCAGCAAAGACTGCCGCAGCGCTACCGGATCCGTAATCATTCCATCCAATAAATTTTCCAGATACCCCTGCACCACCGTCAGCGGGCCCCGCAACTGAATGAGCACATCCGCCGCCGGATTGGGTGCCACCTTGGCTGCGCTTTCCGCTTCGTCGTCCGGGCGCAGGGCCAGCCGCACGAGGCGGCGCTCCGCGCCGAGCGCCAAGGGCACCGCCTCGACCACAAAGTGCCGGTCGTCTCTCCAGGCCTTTCCCGGCAGGCGCAGGGCGCACGACATCGTTTCCGCCCGACCCGAGGCATGGCACTCCGCCACCAACTGGCTCAACTGTCGATCAGCTAGGACCGCTTCCAGCTTTCGTCCCAGCAGACGCCCCTTGGGCATGAAGAGCAGCTTGGCCGCTTCGTTGCTGAAAAGGATCCGGTCCGCCCCATCTACTAACAAACACGCTTGTGCCAAGCCCTCCAACACTGTTTCGAGCAGGCCGTCCATTCCCGCGCCCTCGGAAAAATCGCCATCAGGCGAACCTGATAGAGCTGAGGAAAAGTCGGCGGAAGTGTTCACGTTTATGAATCATCCAATCGCGCTTCCTGCCCCATCGGCAAGTTGCCGCGAGTGACAGAACCGACAGATTGAGCCCACCCCTCAGCCCCCCATCCGCCGCGCCAGGGCCTCGTCCATGGCCCGCTCCACTAGCAACGCTGCCAAGGTCTCGGTAGCCGCATCCAGCGCCGCATTCGCCGCCTTGAGCCGCCTGAACTCCCCCGCCGCCAAGGCCGCTTCCACCTCCTCCACCGCCGCCGCAATGCTCGCCCGGCCTTCTGCCGACAGGGCTTCCCCCGCCTGGGGCAGCGCCCCAGCCACCGCCTCGAGCAACTCTCGGCTCGTCAGCGCGGCCTCCGCCACCTGCCGCTCCGCCATGTCAGCCAAAGCATGGTCCACCGACTGCGCAATCATCGTTTCGACCCTCGCCTCGCTCACATCCACCGCGGCATGGCGAATCTCTAGCACCTGGTCCCGGCCCGTGTGGGTGTCCCTGGCCAACACCGCAAGTATTCCATCGGCGTCAATCTCAAACTGCACCCCCACCCGGGCGCTTCCCTTCGGCCCCTTGGCGAACGGCACCTCAAACTCTCCGAGCATCCAGTTGTCGCGGGCCATTTCCCGCTCCCCCTGCAGCACGCGCAGGCGCATGCTGGCCTGCTCCGCCACCGCGTTAGTAAACATCTCGCCCGCCCGCGCCGGGATCGTGGTATTGCGCGGCAAAATCACATTCATCAAGCCTCCAAAAGTCTCAATCCCCAGCGACAGCGGGGTGACGTCTAACAAAGTAACCTGGCGGAGCGACCCGCTCAATATCCCCGCCTGAATCACCGCGCCCAGGGCTACGGTCTCATCCGGATGCTGACTGGTGTCTGGCGCCCGCCCAAAAATATCGCCCGCCATTTGCCGCACCAGCGGAATCCGCGTGCTCCCCCCCACCAACACCGCCGCACTCAAGTCCTCCGGCTTCACTCCCGCGTCCACCATCGCCCGCCGACACAGCCCGCCCGTCCGCTCTACCAGCGGCCGGATCAAGGCCTCGAATTCCGCCCGGTGCACCAGACGCGCAAAACTATGCACCCCCCGCCAAAACGGCAACTGCACCTCCACGGCCTCGGCATAGGACAGAGCCAACTTGGCCTCCCCCGCCGCCTCCAAAACCCGAGCGCGCTCGGCTTCGCTCATCCCCTCCCAGCCCCTTTCCTCGCCCCCAGTCATTTGCTCCGCCAGCCAGCGAGCCAGCAGATCGTCCAAATCATCTCCCCCCAAGCGGGTATCGCCGTGCGTCGCCAAAACCTGAAATAGGCCATCGTTCAACTCTAACACACTAACATCAAATGTGCCACCCCCCAAATCGTACACCGCCACCTTGGAGCGGCCCTGCAACTTGTCCAAACCGAAAGCTAAGGCCGCCGCGGTGGGCTCGTTGAGGATTCGCTCCACTTTCAACCCCGCCAGGCGCCCGGCCTCCCGGGTGGCCTGCCGCTGCGCGTCGTTAAAATAGGCCGGAACCGTGATCACGGCCCGGTCCACTGGCCGCTCCAGGGCCGCCTCCGCCACCCCCTTGAGATGCCGCAAAATCTCCGCAGAAACCTCCACTGGCGAGCGCCACTGCCCCTCCACCACCACCCCTAGCGACCCGCCGACCCCTTCCATCACTCGCACTCCGCCGGGCAATGCCTGCGCCGCGCCTCCGCCTCGCGCCGCCTCCGCCGCTACGGTCTCGCCGACGCGCCGTCCCATCAGCCGTTTTACCGAAACCACCGTCCGCCCCCCCTCGGTCACCCGCCGCCGCCAGGCTTCCTCGCCAACCACCGGCGCCGCCCCCTCCTTGCCATAGTAAACCGCCGATCGCGTCATCCGACTGCCCCGGCTATCCGCTAAAAGAATCGGAAAACCCGAATCCACCACCCCCACCAGCGACTGCGTGGTCCCCAAATCAATTCCAATTATATCCGACTCAGCACTCATGCCTTACCCCATCGCCTCGCTCGACCCCTCAGGCAACCGCGCTGCTTTATCGCCTTCAATTACCCCACTACAGACAGTTGGCCTGCCCACGAGCAGCCCCTTTGACGGATAAAATCCCCTTCAACTCGGACCTTTGTCCCGACCAACCCTCGCCCGCCGCTCAAACCCAACCCGCTGTCCCCACATTTTCAGCCCAGGCGCGGCACGGATTCGATGCAACCGAATTGCCCGGAATTCTTCCGAGCATCAAGCTAGGCCAAGACTGGGGGGTGGTTTGATTTTTCATGGCTTACTTGCCTTCTCATGCGTGCCCGGAACAAGTCACCTTAATCCAAACACAACGATTGGTAGCGGATGATTTTCCCATGCCGAGTGGCTATCTGGGAACTTTTGCAGGAATGCCTTCTGGCGGATATTTTTTGTGTTTTTTGTGTTCTTTGTGTCCTTTGTGGTTAAAAAAATGCAGCACCCCAAGGTGCAGCGACAGGCCGGGGACACTTCAAATAGGATATTCTAAGGGGGTTAACCACAAAGAACACAAAGAGCACAAAAGGCGACGGTGGTTGTGGCCGCGGCTGCAATCAGTCAACCTGCCGCATACACGGCGGTCAGTTGCGGACGAGTTGCCCATGCCCATGAGGTGTCTGGGGACCTTTTGCAGCGATGCCTTCTGCCAGTTCTTTTTTGTGTTCTTTGTGTCCTTTGTGGTTAAAAAACGCAGCACCCCAAGGTGCAGCGACGGGCCGGGGACACTTGAAATAGGATATTCTAAGGGGGTTAACCACAAAGAA
>CANHIJ010000114.1 GCA_947460575.1 Verrucomicrobiales bacterium
AAGGTTTCGCGAGCGGCGCTGATGGATGAGGCGCTGGTGGCGCTGTTTACGGCGGTGGGAGCGGCCGTGGGCGAGGCTGCCGAGTGGGTGCAGCGCCGCCAAGCGGCCCGCACTTTTCTGGCGCGGGCGGCCCTGGCGGCGCGGGAGATTGAGGTGCAGGAAAAATTGGAAGCGGCGGGGGGGGCGCTGCGGCAGGCCCGGGAGGCGCTCCAGGAGGCTTTGGGGCGAGCCGATGCCGCCCGCGCGGCGGGTTTGGACCAGGGGGAAGTGCTGGGACCCCTGGGGCAGCGGGCGGCTTTTTTGGAAAAGTGGCAGGCGCAGATTGAGGCCGCCTGGGGCTCGCTTTTTGTGGCCAGCTGAGGGCCCTTGCGGCGGAGGCTCCCCCAAACTAGGGGGGGATGAGGCCCCTTGGGCCCGAACCCGCCCGCCCCATGAAACGCATTCTCCTCACCACCACGAGCTACCAAGACACCCCCGGAGACCACCACGCCCTCTTGGAAGGTCAGGGGTTCGAGATAGTGCGCGAGCGCGGGCCGCTGGGGGAGGCGCGCTTGTTGGAGCTGGCGGGGGAATTTGACGGTTTTCTCTGCGGCGACGACGACATCAGCCGCGCGGTATTGGCCAAAAGCCAGCCGCGGCTCAAGGTCATTAGCAAATACGGGATTGGGCTCGACAAAGTGGATATCAAAAGCTGTCAGGAGTACGGCATACCGGTGCTTTTCACGCCGGGAGTGAACCACACCACGGTGGCCGAGCACACCTTTTGCCTCATGTTGTCTTTTGTAAGGAATTTAGTGGAGTCGGTCAATGCGACCCGGGCGGGGCAGTGGAAGCGGATCACGGGCCATGAATTGTGGCGGAAGCGCATTGGGGTAGTGGGGCTGGGGCGGATTGGCCAGGAGATGATTCGGCGCTGCCGCGGTTTTGATATGGAGGTGCATGCTTTTGGAAACTATTGGCCCGAGGAGTTTTGTGAGGAGCACCAAGTGGTGCGGCACGCGAGTTTGGAAAGCCTGTTGGCGGGAGTGGACATCGTGAGTTTGCACACCATGCTGAGCGCCTCTAGTCGCCACTTGATGGATGCCGCGCGGCTGGCCTTGATGCCGCGGGGGGCGCTGTTGCTCAACACTTCGCGGGGGGAATTAGTGGACTCGGAGGCGGTGTTGGCGGCGCTGGAGAGCGGGCAACTCGGGGGTTATGCGGCGGATGTCATGGAGCACGAACCGCCGTCGCCGGACCACCCGCTGCTGCGCCATCCCCAGGCCATGATCACCCCGCACATTGGCAGCCGGACGTACGAGAGCGTGCCCCGCCAGGCCCTGCGGGCGACGCAGAATTTGATCAACTTCTTTGAGGGTGACGGCGAAGTTTTCTATGCCACGCGGGACTGAGGGGAGGGGAGGGGGCGGTTTTGAGCGGGCGGCTGAGCAGGCGGCAGAGAATTTCGTTTGGCAAGGCGAGGAGGCTGAGAGATACATAGGCCTCTCAACCCGTCGGTGTTCATCCGCGTGGATCGATGTGACGCGCGGATGCCGCGACTGGTTTTCACCAGCCACGCGCTTTTATGTCCTCAGCTCTTGAACGCCCCTCGGTGCTTGTTTTGAACCGCAACTGGCAGGCGATTGATGTCAAGACGCCGGCGGAGGCTTTTGGGCTGATGGCGACGGGGGCGGCGATGGGATTGGATATCAGCAGCGGCGACCTGCGCCCGGTGCCTTGGCTGGAGTGGCTGCAGTTGCCGGTGCGGGAAGCGGACAGTCCGGTGCGCACGGTGCGGGGGCCGGTGCGGGCGCCGACGGTGTTGGTGCTGACGCGGTTTGGGCGGGTGCCGATGCGGCGGCTGCGGTTTTCGCTGCGGGGGCTGTGGATGCGGGACCGCGGGGTGTGCCAGTACACGGGGCGGCAATTGGCCGCGGGGGAGGGGAACATCGACCACGTGATGCCGCGCTCGCGGGGGGGGCGCACGAGTTGGGAGAATTGCGTGTTGGCGCACAAAGTGGTGAATCACAAGAAGGGGAATCGGACGCCGGAGGAAGCGGGGCTGCGGTTGATGCGGGCGCCGGAGGCCCCGCGGGCGGTGCCGGCGACGGCTTTTATTAAGAACACGCTGCAGGTGAAGGACTGGGAGGTATTTCTGAATGGATCGGGAGCAGCTGGCTAGGGTTTTGGCGGTTTGGGGTTTCGCTGGGGCTTTTTGCGGCGAGGCTTGGGGGATGGTTCGGTTATTATTTAGGAAATGGGGGCGGATGCCCCGGAGGTGGGTAGGTCGAGTGGCGCTGGGGACGGGGTTGTTGGCTGTGGGGTTGTTGGGGCTGGGGTGGGCGGCGTGGTCGTGGCGGGTGGCGCTGCTCAATGGGCGACTGGAGGGTGGCGGGTGGCGGGCGCGGCTGGAGCAGTTGGATTGGGAGGGGGGGCGCTGGGTGCTGCGCGGGCTGCGGGTGAGCCAGGTGGATCAGGTGGAGCCGGTGTTGGTGGTGGATCGGCTCGAAGTGGGGGGCGCGTGGCGAGAGGTGCGGCGGGGTCGCCTGGGAGCGCTGCGGGCGGTGGGACTGGCGGTGCATTGGCGGTCGGGGCGAGGCGCGGCGGCGTCTGGTGGGGGCCGCGGCGGCGTGGGGGGAGATTTTGGGGTGGAGTGGGATTCGCTACAGGTGGTGGGGGGGACCGTGGATGTGGCGGAGGCGGGGAGTTATGCATTTAAGGGGCGGGTGGATTGGCAGGGTGGGCCGGGGTCGTGGAGCGGGGTGGGGGTTTTGGTTTTGAGTCCGCAGCAGGTGGCGGTGGGGGAGGCGCTTTATCGGCAGGAGTGGGCGGAGGGGGTGCTGGAGGTGGCGGCGCGCCGCGTGGAGGTGGAGGGGCGCGCGGAGGGCGGGCGGTTGGGGCTGCGGGGAGCCGTATTGGAGGGCGCCCGGCTGCAATGGGGGCCGCCGACGCCGGGAGCGGCGGTCCGCGGGGAGCCTGCAGACGGAGGGGAGCCGGGGCCGATCCGGGAGGTGGCGCTGGAGGGGCTGAGGGCGCCGGGTTTGGAAATGGCGTCGCTGGGGCCGCGGGCGCTGAAAGTTGTCGCCGACCTGAGTCTGGCGGGGATGGCGGCTGGGGCGGGTCGGTCGCTGGAGGTGATGGGACTGCGGATGGATCGGGCGTCGGCGGAGTTGCCTGGAGGAGGGCGGGTGGCGCAGTTGGCGCTGGAGGGAGGGATGGAGGAGGGGCGCGGGCGCTTGGGGTTTTTGCAATTTGAAGGGGCGGAGGTGCCGGATGCGGCGGCGCTACTGCGGGGTTTGGGCCTGGAGCTGGGGGCGGGTTGGACGGGCTCGGGCAAGGCGGAGGGGCGCCTGGAAGGGCTGGAGTTTGAGGGGGCGGGGGTGCGTTCGGCGGCGGTGCAGCGCGTGACGCTGCGGGAGGTCAAGTTGGGCTTGGGAGAGCGCGGGGAAGTGGCGGTGGCGCGGGTGGCGTTGGAGGGGGTGCCGGACGAGATGGCAGGGGAGCGGCGGCTGCGCCGCTTGGAGGTCGAAGCCCCCGTGGCGGAGTGGACTTGGCTGCAAGCTGGGGGCGAGGCGCCCTGGCGGAGGGCGGCGCCGTCGGTGGGGCGTCCGGCGTGGGAGGGGTGGACGGCGGACCGCCTCACGGTGACGGGGGGGCAGCTGGGGGCGAGTTGGCCGGAGGCGGGGGGGGCGCGGGCCGCTGCGGGATGGGCGCTGCGCACGGTTTCGGGGGAGGGCGAGGCGCCGCGCTATGCCCTGGAGTTGAACGAGCCGCAGCTGGGGAGCGCGGCATTTCCCGATCAGCCGATAGCGCGGGCGCAGGCGGTGGAGGTGCGGGCCTCGGCGGCGGGGCTGTGGCAGCGGCGGCAAATCGAGTCGGTGTCCATTAGGGGGGCTCGCCTTCAGGTGGGGGAGGGATTATTTCGGCTGGCGCAGGAGTGGCCGCAGGCGGCCCCGGTGGGGGAGGAAGCTGGGCCGCCGCGCCAGGCGGTGCCGCCTTGGCTGCTGGGGCGGGTGGCGGTAGAGGATGCGCTGGTGGAGCTGGACCACTTGGGGGACGGGAGGCGGCTGGAGATTCCGATCAACTTTCAGGAATTCCGCGATCTTCCGCTGGACGCGGCGGCCCTGGCGGGGGTGGAGCGGGTGTATCAGGTCGAGGTGCCGAACGTGACCTTGCGCAGTCCGTTTGGCGCGGGGGAGAAGGCGGTGGTATTGGACACCAATTACATCAAATTTACGCCGTCGGGTTTGTTGGAAAGGCGGCTGGAGCGGGTGGATTTGATGTTGCCGACGATTTATGCGGGACAGCCGCTGTTTGATTTTGTGGATGCGGCGCGGAAACGCTTGGGGGCCCTGGCGGGGGTGGGGCGTTCTGGGTCGGGCGGGAGTCCGCTGTTGGTGGACCGCCGGGCGGACAGCGCGGTGGTGCGGAGTGCGCTGGCGCAGGTGAGTCGGGCGGAGGCTGGGGCGGGCGGGGCGTGGCACATCCCCTTTTACACGGAGAGCGGGCAGGTTTTGGTGGCGCCGAAGGGGCATCCCTGGCCGCATTTGCCCGCGATTCCCTTTCGCAATGCCCGGGATGCCGCGGGGAAGCCGGTGCCCTTTTTGCTGCAGGGGGAGACCTTTCACGGGGAGTTGGCGATTGAGCCGGGATGGTACGAGTTTCCGGAATACAAATTTCGCCTGCGCTTGAGCGATCGGGGGCGGATTGTTTTCAACACGCCGCAGCAGGACCACGACAACAATTTGACGGAGGTGTTTGAGAACAACACCTTGATTTTCCGCCAGTTGCGGGTCGACGACGCCTGGCTGTCGGTGACCTATGATGCGCGGGGCATTTATGCGCGCTTTGGCGGGCGCAGTTGTGGGGGCAGCCTGTCGGGGGGCTGCAACCTCTATCTCGACGAACTCTACACTTGGGATGCCTGGGTCTCGCTCACGGGGATTGCCATGGAGCAACTCACCGACAAACTGAGTCCGGACACGTTTCGCATGAGCGGCCCAGTGGAGGAAATCACGGCCAAGGCATATGGGGACAGCGCCAGCCTGTATCAGGCGGCCTTGGATCTCAAGGTCACCCAGCCCGGGACGCTGCAGCTCTTGGCGCTGGATGCGCTGCGGGAGAAGCTGAAGGCCCTGGGCGGGCTGCGGGCGGATTTGGGAAAAATCAGCCTGGAGAGCCTGCGCGATTTTGCCTACACGGACTGCCAGGGGAGCTGGAAGCTTTTTGGAAGCGAGGGCGGGGGGCAGCTCGTGATGCGGGGGCCGACGGGCTCGCGCACTTTCCAGGTGAAGCTGCACGACTACCGGGCCCGCCCGGTTCGGACGGCGGCGCCGTTTTGAGGTTTTTTTGGGGTCGGGGGATTGGTGGAAAGGAGGGGGGGTTAGCTCGGTATTGAGAGAGGGGCGGGGGAATGGTTCCTTGGCGCGCCGATTTTTGCTATGTTTTCGCTGACCCGACGCCGCTTTCTTGGACAGTCCAGCGCGGCGGCTTTGGCTGCGGCGGGTTTTTCTCGTGGGGGAGGGGCGGCGGAGGGACCGCCCGCGGTTTCCTTTTTTGTGGTGGGGGACACCCATTTTCTGGCCGACGAGGCCGAGCCGAGTCGCTTGTTCGAGGCCTCGGCGGGAGTCACGGCGCGGCTGGTGGACACGCTCAATCGCTTGCCGGGGAGCGCGATTCCGGAATCGGCGGGGGGCGGGTCGGTGCCGGTGCCGCAGGGGGTTTTGCACGCGGGGGACCTAGTGGATTCGGGAGACAAAAACGGGGCCAAGTATGAAGCCATGCAGCGCTGCGAGTGGGCGGGCTACACCGCGGCGTTTGGGCTGAGCGGGACGGAGGGTCGCCTGCGCTTTCCGGTGATGGAAGTGGCGGGGAACCACGATTCGCCGGGCGGGCGCGGGTATATTATAGAGCAGTTGGCGGCGCGGCAGCGCTCGCGGAAAAACCTTAAGGCCATCAGTGGGAATGGGCTGCACTATTCCTGGGAGTGGGGCGGGGTGCACTTTGTGGCCCTCGGGTTGATCGTGGGCACGGAAAAATCCTGCGATCGGGCGCGGCGCTATGCGGCCTTGGACAGCCTGGATTTTCTGCGGGAGGATTTGGCGGCGCACGCGGCGCCGGAGCAAGCTCTGGTGGTGCTCCACCACGTCGACGTGGCGCGCTACACGGCGGAGAAAGCGGGGGTCGATTACACCCACTGGGAATGGGATCCGGCGGATGTGAAGAGTTTTTACGCGGCGCTGCGGGGGCGGCGGGCGGCCACCTTTCACGGGCACACCCACGCCCGCAGGGTGATGCGCTGGAATGGGGATTCGGTGGAGGGGAGCGAGGGAATTCCGGTGTTCAACGTGGACAACGGCAGCCACTACGGGTCTCCGGCGCAGGCTTTTTTCCAAGTCGAAATCCGGGCTGGCGAGCTGTTGGTGCGGGAGTACGCCACGGCGGACGGCTGGCAAAGCGGGAACTGGACGCCGCAGGTGTGGCGGGCCGCGCTTTGATTTTCCAGGGCGGCGCGGCGCGGAATTTCTGGGCACAAAAAGGCGTTTACAGGGGGCCCGATCTGCCGCTTCACTTGGGGTTTTTTCTTCCGGTGCTTCCACTCCTCGATTCCCTCCGCCTTCTCAGCGAGCCGACGCGGCTGCGCCTCTTGCTCTTGCTGGACATGGCGGAGCTGACAGTGGCCGAGATTCAGGAGATTTTGACTATGAAGCAAAGTCGGATTTCCACGCAATTGGGCCTGCTGAAGAATGCGGGCTTGGTGCAGGCGCGGCGCTCGGGGAAGAATTCGATTTATGGATTGGGGCCGGTGAGTGCGCCGCTGCGGACCCTGCTGCGGGAGGGCGGGCCGGAGATTCCGGATGCGGCGCGGGACCGGCTGGGCTTGGAGTTGGTGCTGCGGAAGCGGTCGGACGCGGCGCGGATTTATTTTGACCAGTTGGCGGGGCGCTTTGGGCGGAGTTATTTGCCGGGGCGGAGTTGGAAGGCTTTGGCGGAGACCTTGTTGCTGCTGATGCCGGCGCAGGTGATCGCGGATTTGGGAGCAGGGGAGGGGACCTTTTCGCAGCTGTTGGCGCAGCGGGCGGAGCGGGTCATCGCGGTCGATTCCTCGGAGAAGATGGTGGAATACGGGTCGGAGGTGGCTCGGGCCAACGGGTTTGCCAATCTGGAGTACCGCCTGGGGGACTTGGAGGAACCGCCAATTGAGGACGCCTCGGTGGATTTAGTCTTTTTGAGTCAATCGCTGCATCACGCGGCCCGGCCGGATCGCGCGCTGCGGGAGGCGTTTCGGATAGCCCGGCCCGGGGGACGGATTGTGGTGTTGGATTTACTGAAGCACGATTTTGAGCAGGCGCGCGAGCTTTATGCCGACCTGTGGCTGGGGTTTACGGAGGTGGAATTGCACGGCTATTTGGAGGAGGCAGGATTTCAAAAAATCCTGGTGCGCACGGTGGACCGGGAGACGGAGGCGCCTCACTTTGAGACCTTGCTGGGGATGGGCGAGCGGGCCGCGCGGTAGGCGCGGGCGGGGCGCCGGGGGCCTGGGGGGCGTTTCCCGTTTGCGGGTTTGGGAGCGGCGCGTCAGGATGGGCGATGCAGCGCATCAAGACAGCAGTGATCGGGGCCAGCGGCTACTCAGGGATTGAGTTGCTCAAAATATTGCTGCGCCATCCGCGGGCGGAATTGGTGGCGGTGACTTCGCGGCAGTACGCCGGGCAAGCCTTGGAGGCGGTGTTCCCGCGCTTCCGCGCCTGCGGGCCCGAGGCGGGGCTGGCCTTTATCGAGCCAAACTTGGATGCGGTGGCGGCGAGCGGGGCCGAGGTGGCCTTTTTGGCCCTGCCGCACGGGGTGGCGGCGGAATTCGCCATTGGCTTGCTAGCGCGGGGGCTGCGGGTGATCGATCTGAGCGCGGACTTCCGCTTGGACGATGCTGCGGTGTACGCGGAATTTTACGAGCACGCGCACCCGGCGCCGGAGTTGCTGCGGGAGTCGGTTTACGGTCTGCCGGAAGTGCATGGCGAGGCTATAGCGGGGGCGCGCCTGATTGCTTCTCCGGGTTGCTACCCGACCAGCGTGCTCTTGCCGCTGATTCCCTTGCTGCAGGCGGGGCTGATCGATCTGTCCAGCATTTGCGTTTTTAGCATGAGCGGGGTCAGCGGGGCGGGGCGCAAGGAGGCCTTGCCGCTGCTTTTTTGCGAGTGCAACGAGAGCCTGCGGGCCTACAGCGTGCCCAAACACCGCCACCTCAGCGAGATGGAGCAGGAATTGTCGCGCGCTGCGGGGCAAACCGTGGTGATTTCCTTCACCCCGCACCTGGTGCCCGTCACTGCGGGGATGCTGACCACGATTTATGCCGCCCCGGCGGCCGGGCAGGGCATGGCCGACTTGGACGCCGTCTACGCGGCGGCCTACGGCGCCGAACCCTTCGTGCGCCGCCTGGGGCGCCAGGGGACGCCCGATTCCCGCCACGTCGTGGGGACCAATTTTATCGATATCGGCTGGGCTTGGGATGCCCGCACGGCCCGCTATGTGCTCATGAGTGCCATCGACAACTTGTGGAAGGGCGCGGCCTCCCAGGCGGTGCAATCCTTTAACCTTCTTAACAAATTTCCTGCGGCGACCGGCTTGCAATCTCTATAATTATTTCATAATGCGGGTCTTCGCCATCCGCTGAGCTGTCCCATGTCCCTGAAATCCAAGACTTACCACGAAATTCCCGGAGGCATCACTGCGCCGGAAGGGTTCCTTTGCCACGCCGTGAGCGCTGGGATCAAGGATCCCACCAAGCCGCGCCTGGACTTGGGCCTGATCTATTCCACGGTGCCCTGCGTCACCGCGGCGACTTTCACGACCAACAAGGTGAAGGCGGCCCCAGTGCGGGTGTGCCAGGCGCACCTCAAGTCGAACGACATCCGCGCCATCATCGTCAACAGCGGGAACGCCAACGCCTGCACCGGGCCGCGCGGCATTCAGGACGCCAAGGCCATGGCCACGGCGACCGGCCAGGCCCTGGGGCTGAAGCCGACTCAGGTGATGGTGAATTCCACGGGCATCATCGGCCTGCCGATGCCGATCGACCGCATCACGGCTCAGATCCCGGCCTTGGCGGAGGGCTTGTCGCGGGAGCGGCACGCCGCCATTGCCCAGGCCATCATGACCAGCGACACCCGACCCAAGGTGCTGGCCATCGAGGTCCCGCTCGGAGCCAAGACGATCCGCATCGCCGCCATCGCCAAGGGGGCGGGCATGATTTCGCCGAGCATGGGGACGATGCTTTGCTTTATCACGACCGATGCCGCGATCGGCCTCGGAGACCTCAAGAAGTGCACCCGGGAGGCGGTGCAAAACACCTTCAATCGCATCTCCATCGACGGAGACACCAGCACCAACGACACCGTCATCGTGATGGCCAATGGGATGGCGGGGAACCGCAAGATCGTCTCTGGCGGGCCGCAGCACGCGATTTTCTATGAAGCGCTCGAGTACGTGATGCGCCAGATGGCTCGGATGATCGTCGCCGACGGGGAGCGGGTCACCAAATTTGTGGAAATCGCGGTGCGCGGGGCGGCCACCTTCATGGACGCGCGCAAGGTCGCCGAGACGGTGGCCAATTCCCTGTTGGTGAAGTGCTCATGGAATGGCAGCGATCCCAACTGGGGCCGGGTCATGCACGCGATCGGCTACAGCCGGGCCAAGATCCGGGAGGAGCACGTCGACATTTATTTTGACGGCCACATCGCCACCCGCAACGGCATCGCCGCCGACACTCCCTTGGAAGTCCTGCGGGCCGCGGTGGCCAAGCCGGAATTTACCGTCACCATCGATCTCAACATCGGCGACGCCAGCTACACCGTCTACACCAGCGACCTCTCGCAGGAATACGTCGACTTCAACAAGTCGGAGTACGCGGCGCCGATCGCGCCTTAATTTTTGTATTGTTCACCCTAGCTCTTAAACTATCATGCGCGACCCCCGGATTACCCAGCTTGCCCGCAATCTCATCAGCCACTCGGTCGTCCTGCAGCCGGGAGAGCGCATTTTGATCGACCTCTACGATACGCCTGCGGAAGTGGGGATCGCGCTGGTACAGGCGGCTCGGGAAGCGGGGGGGATCCCGTTTGTGGGCTTGCACGATGCCCGCATTACCCGGGAGTTGCAGCTGGCGGGCACGGAGGCTCAGTACGACATATTGAGCGCTAGCCAGTTGGCCTTCATGCAGGACATGCAGGCCTACATCGCCATCCGCGGCAGCTTGAACATCACGGAATCTGCCGACGTGCCGCCGGACCGCATGAAAATGGTGGCTCAAAAAATGCGGCCGGTGACCGACCACCGCGTCAAGAAGACCAAGTGGTGCGTGCTGCGCTGGCCCAATCCGAGCATGGCCCAGTTGGCAGGCATGAGCACCGAGGCCTTTGAGGATTTCTACTTCCGGGTGTGTTTGCTGGACTACGCGGCGCTGACTCCGGCGATGCAGGCGCTCCAGGATTTGATGGACGCGACCAAGCAGGTGCACATCGTGGGGCCGGGCACCGACCTGCGCTTCAGCATCGCGGGGATCACCTCGGAGTACTGCGGCGGGTCGAAGAACATCCCCGACGGGGAATGTTATACCGCACCGGTCAAGCATTCCGTCGAAGGGGTCATCAGCTACAACGCGCCCTCCATTTACCAGGGCATCGCCTTTGATAACGTGAAGTTAGAGTTTTCCGAGGGCAAGATCGTCAAGGCCACGGCGAACAACACGGAGGCCCTCAATCGCATTTTGGACTCCGATGAGGGGGCGCGCTATATTGGGGAGTTCGCCATCGGCTTTAACCGCGAGATCATGCAGCCGATGCGGGACATCCTCTTTGACGAGAAGATCGCGGGCAGCTTCCACTTTACGCCGGGGCAGGCCTACGAGGGGGGGACGGACAACGGCAACAAGAGCCAGGTGCACTGGGATCTGGTGTGCATTCAGCGCCCGGACTACGGCGGGGGCGAGATCTTTTTTGATGGCCAATTGATCCGCAAGGACGGGCAGTTTGTGCTGCCGTCTTTATTGCCGCTGAATTACTAACGGTCGAACGAGTCAATTCAATTCCCCGCCGCGGCAGATTTCCGTTGCATTCCTGGTCGGCGACGGCAGGGTGCGATTCCGCTCCGTGGCGGTTCCCCAACACCTTCCGATTCCAGCATTCCATGTCCCAGCATCCTTCCCTTAAGTCCGGCGGCGGCGCCGTCGGTGCCAAGCGCAGTGTCCTCAAGCGCTTCGAGCGCGTCAAATTGCTCAAAAAGCGCGGCCTCTGGAAAGAGGGCCAAAGCGCCCTCAACCTCCCCAAGACCACCCCGGACATCTGATCCCCTGGTTCGCGGACCGCGCTTCGGTGGGGCCCCTAACCCAATTTTCCCCGGACTGGACGGCAGCATGTCGTCCGGTCCGGTTTCGTTTTCACCCGAATCCCCGCTCCCTTTCGCCCTCAGTCCGCGGCCCGGCGCCGCACTGAAAAGTGAAATGGGCCCACCGCCAACCGACCCGCCTCATGGACGACTCCCCTGACACCCTGCGCTTAAACCGCTACCTCGCCCTCGCTGGGATGGGCTCGCGCCGCGCCTGCGAAAGCCTCATCGTGAACGGGGAGGTCGAAATCAACGGAAAGATCACCACCAACTTGGCGACCCAGGTCGGACTGCGCGATGTGGTCAGCGTCAACGGCAAGGAGGTCTCCGCTTCCAAGTTCCAGACCATTGTGCTGCACAAGCCGCCTGGGGTGCACTGCACCCGCAAGGACCCCAAGGGGAGGCCAACCGTCTATAACCTGCTCGCGCCGCAGCACAAAAAGCTGCACTACGTGGGCCGCTTGGATGCCGACAGCGAGGGGCTCTTGGTCCTGACCAACGATGGCGACCTCACTCAGCAGCTGACCCATCCGAGCCATAAGGTAGAAAAAGAATACGTGGTTACGCTGGACAAGCCCTGCCGCAGCGAGCGTGTCGCGGAGTTGTTGGCGGGAATTCAGTTGGAGGAGGGACTGGCCAAAGCGGAGGCCATCCACGTCATTTCGCCGCGCCGCATGGTGATGGTGCTGCAGCAGGGCATGAATCGCCAGATTCGCCGCATGTTTACCCACATGGGGTACGAGGTCGAGCGGCTCATCCGGGTGCGCATTGGCAACCTCACCCTGCCCGACCTCAAGATGGGCAAGTGGCGGGTGCTCGAACCCAGGGAAATCGCCAAGCTGAGCGAAATCTACCAGGGCGGCCGCAAATAAAAAACGCCCGGCTGCGGTGAGCGAGGACTTATATGCCGACCCCGAAGTCTGTCAGGCTATCCTGATGGACTACTACCGCCATCCGCGCTGCGCCGGAACTTGCGAAGCAGCGACGCACGCCGCGGAAGCGCGCAATCCCGCCTGCGGCGACCTGGTGGTGCTGAGTTTTGCGGTGGCGGGCGGGCAGATTGAAAGCGCCCGCGCGCGCGGAGCGGGCTGCGCGCTCAGCCAGGCCAGCGCTTCCCTCCTCGCGGAGCACCTGGAGGGCAAATCCCTCGCGCAAGCCCGCCAAGTGCTCCAGGCATTGGGCGCCCTCTTGGAAGGGCGCGCGGCAGGCGGGGAGCACCTCGGGCAGCTGGCGGCGCTCCGCTTGATGGCGGGCAATCCGGTTCGGGCGCGCTGCGCCGCGGTGGCCCGCGAAGCCGCCGCGGCGGCCTTGGGAGGCCTCATTTGAGGCGCAGGCCGTGGCGCTGCCAGAAGGCGGCGAGGGCGGCAGGGGAACCGTTGAAGACGTTGCGCTCGACGGGGCGGTCGAGGTTTCCAAAGTAAGGGCTAAAGCGGTAGGGGTTGTGGGAATAGACCTTGGGGCGGGAGCGGCCGCCTTCCCAGTCAACTCCGCCGTATTGCCAGAGGGACCAGGTGGGCCAGACGCGGTATTGGTCGAGGAGGCCTTGGGGGTTGCCGGGGGCGGGGAAGCGGGGGCCGGCGCCGCTTTCGTGGGAGTAGAGGGCGAGCCAATAGGGGGCGCGGCCGAGGTGGGCCTTGGTGGCGGGGTCGGCTCGGCTCAAGAGGAGTTTGAGGTGGGGGCTATTTTCTAGATAGGCTACGGGAATGATGCCGGTGCGGGCTTCGACGCGGTCCATGAAGC
>CANHIJ010000115.1 GCA_947460575.1 Verrucomicrobiales bacterium
CCGGTTAACATAATGGCTACTACCAATTCAACGGTTAGACTGGCAATATGGGCTGCCGGTGGTCACCAAGGAGGAACTTCGAGTGTTAACTTCATCGCGATCGGTCCTCGCTGAGTTCCCTGTTTTTCTATTCCTCGCCCGCTCATGTCCTTGCCCATCGTCCCATTTGCGCCTGAACCCTCCGTCGCGGTGCCGGCGGCGCGGCCATCCTGCCATCCTGGACGAAAGGGGCTAATCAAGGTCGAACTCGCGCCATCGGCCTAACTTCAGAAGCGCCCCAATGCGCGCGGGGCTGCCTCGTTCCTTTCCCTGGATGTCCTTTCCCGCCGCCCCGCGCCCTCTTTTATTTGCATGAAACTCCGCCTTCTTCACTGCCTAGGTGTTTTGTTTGCCCTGATTGCCGCGCCATGGGCACAGGCGCAGCCGTATGACGCCTCTGCGGGCAACTTTAACTGGATCTTCGCGCCCTACGCCGCGCCTCTCAGTGCCGGTGCTGCGGGCGCTGCCGCCACGCCCTACGGCCCGCCGACCGGCAGCAACCAATCGATCCTCCCGCAGACCGTAGGCAGCAATTTCCAAGGCGTGGGCCAAGTCGCGGGATCCTCCAGCGCCAAGTCGGTGGCCACGGTGCCAGCCTACAGCTACGCCGCGACCTATCCGGCGACTGCGACCAACTCGATTGTGCTGGAGAACAGCTTTTTTGGGGGAACCTTTAGTTCGGGGGTGCCACGTTATTTCATGGGCGATGTGATGACGCCACCGCTCGTCAAGGCCGATGGCGTAACGCCGGCCGAGTCCAATTACTGGCGAATGAAACCTGTCGAGCCAGGTGAACTGATCAATACCGTGGCACCGATCCTCACCTATAAAATCAACGTCACTAGCAGCAGCACCAGCCAGAAACAAGTCACCGTGGCTAGCGTGCCCGCAGGCGTCGTGGTGGGAACTATCCTGCTCGGCGAACCGATCACGGCGATCACCGGCACCAGCATCACCTTGGCAGGTACGGCGAACGAGACCATCACGTCCTTGACGGAGAAAATTGCAACTCCGGCCCTCTCGTATTATTACAGCCCACATGCTGAAAAAGTATACGCCTCACAACCGGGACGCGTGCAGATCACCTGGGTGACTCTGGCGGCCACCGCTGGGGTCTACAGCACGACCACGGAAACCTTTGCGGTGTCGTCGAACACGGCGGCCAAGGTGCGGACGATTTACTGGACGGAAGGCAGTTTTGACGGACCCAGAGTGCCCGTGACGGATGGCCGGATCACCACCATCAACCCCATTTTTAACTCTAGCGTGCCGAAGGCGGTGGCCCAAGAGGTCGACATCCCCGGATACGTGCCCACAGCGGAGAACCTGAGCACCCTATCCTTCGACAAATTCAGTGGATCTGGGATGATCCACGCCTACAACGTGGAGGGCCGCATCCTAGTCGAGTACCTGGGCAACATTCGCCTTGGCAACAATGTCTATGACTCCATCGGTGTCGACGTCGTGGATTTAGTGCGCGCGCCCGACATCAGTTATCAGTCGGTTAATTTGGGTCAGGTACTCAAGCCCCACGACGGCGATATCAACTTGACGGCCTCGCCAGTTATCAGCACCCAAATCGCAGGCGTCGCTTACTATGCCACTACCGACACGCCAAACGGAACCGCGCAATACACTGCGGAACGCACCACCGGCAGCCCCAATAATCCCGACAACGGCAATCCCGCTTCGCCCGACGCTTACAATAAGGTGGTTTTTTACTGGATGGAGACAGGCGCCTTTGGGATGCAGTGGCCGAAGTATCAGGACCGGTACTGGTTGCGCTGGTCGCCCAATCTGTCCGACTACGTCCACAACACTGTAGATGCCACCGGCAGCACGGCGGAGAACGGTTTGCAATTCACTGATGGTATGTTGCCGCAAATCATCTATCAAGATGACCCAAACCAAACGGAGGCGCGCATCGACGATTCCAGTCAACGACTCAGTGTCGCTTTTGCGCCAGGCCAGGACTTGCGCAACCGCTCCCTGCTGAAATTTAGCAACACTGGGGATATCTGGTACGTGAACCTTTATACGCAGGCGGAAACCCGCAGCCTCGCGCTGGCCTCGGCCGGCGTCACCACCAACGGGGTGACCACGGTGACGGTGACTAGCACGGTGGGGCTGGAAGTGGGGATGATCGTCACGGGTAACGGAATCAGTGGCACCGCGACCATCGCCAGCATCCTCGATGGAACTCACTACACGCTCAATCATGCGGTGACCAACACTCTGCCGACGATCCCGAATCCGAGTTTCGAGCAGACCGTGGCCCCAACTTATAGTTCGTCCGCTCAAGACATCCCCGGTTGGACATTCACGGGGGCTCATGGCGTGAATGACCGCAATGGGCCGTTTGCGGACAACGGCACCATCCCGGATGGAACCAATGTGGCTTTCTGGCAAGGCGGCGGGTCCGCCACGACGAGCGTGACTGGGCTCGTCGCCGGCATTAGCTACGACATCCAATTCAGCGTGAACAAACGCCAAAACATCGGCGCTAACACCGTGAATTATGCGGTTTGGGTGGATGGAACTAGCAGGTTGACGGATACCGTCACTTCCTTTGGTTATCAAACCAAAACGGTGAGTTTTACGGCCAGCGGCGCCACCGCCAGCCTGAAATTTGACACCACGACCGTAGGCGATGCTTCCCTGCTGCTGGACAACGTGACGATTCGGCAAGCCCTGACCTACACGGTGGAAGCGGATCTCAGCGCGCCGATCAATGGGACGGCCACCGTTGGCACCCGCCTCGCCCCCCCGAGCGGCCACGAACTTGCCGGTTACATTTCTTCGGGCACCAATTATTATCCCGCTGGTTACCTGAATCCAGCCGTGGTCGGCATCGCCGCCGCCAATGCCGGGGCCATCATTCCGGTCAATGCCTTACCCACGGATAAGGACCTCACGGTGCGCTGGTACAAAAAAATTGCCGCCCCGAGCGCCTCATTTAAGGATCTCTATGTGCCGGGTAAAGTCGGTCGCTACAGGGTGAGTTATCCCTCGGCACCGTCGCAGATCGTGATCGCGCAAGGCGTCGGCACCGGCGACCTATCGGGCGAGGAAGGCGCCGGAAGCGTCTACGTGCAAAACGATTACACCCAACCGGGCTACAATCCCAACGAGGAACACGCGTTTATGGTGAGCGGCACGCCGAGTCGCGCTTATGCCTTGCGGGATGACTTGAACATTCAGACGGGCGGGCTCTATACTTCGCAGCCCTATGTTTTGGTAGCCTATACCAACGCCGCGGACCAGCGGCCCGCGATGCACGCCTATCAGGTCCTGCGCAGCAATGCGAGCTATGGATTTGACTACACCACCACTGCGGGCAGCCTCCTCGTCAAGCCGTACCCGCTGCCCCTGCTACCCTTGGCGCGCGACACCACGGGAGCGGTGCGAGACCTCGAAATCCGCAGCGCCGTGGATCCCCCCACCAACGCGGGCTTTGCGACAGATCCGGCCTATTCCAGTTTCACTTTTCAGGATCGCAATGGCTCCACGTGGGTTCACCGCGGGCCTCACGGCGACCCTAAGGTCCTAACTTCGTCCGCGAGCGGCACCACGGTTACGATCTCCAGCGCCGGTGGCACCACCGGACTGCTGGTGGGAATGGCGGTCAGCGGCACGGGTATTAGCGGTACCGGGACGGCTTCTATTGTTAGCATTGTGAATGGTACGCAGTTTGTGCTTTCGCAAAGTGCCACCGCGACGGCGCAGTCGTGGTCGTATTTGCCGGCCTTGTCGATGAAGCTCTATTATGTCAGCCAGGCAGGATTTTTCATTCCGCAAGCAACGCGCAAGACCAGCTCTGCTCCCGTGGGCACCTTGTTGCCCTTCCTCCGCAGCGCCTCCCGCACCGGCACCAATCTGGACCTCACGCTTATCGATGCGAACTCGTCGGGAACTCAAGGCGAGGCCGACGAACCCCTGACCATCACCTACCACCCAGAATGGCCGAAAAATGCCCCCGAACTTAGGGTGGGTGAAACGCTGGCCTTGCCGAAGTTCGGCCTGCCGCAGGTTCGCGGCCAGAAAAGCGCCCAGGTGCTCTACCAACAATCTGTCGCCAAGGATGCCAGCAATTCCTTCACTAAATACAGCGTAACTTTGTTTGATCCCACCCGAGAAAAAACGCTGGCTCTCGCTGAGGGTAGTTTGACGCAATTGCCAACCTCCATCGCCACGAGTACTTACCAAGGCAAAACCTATTTCCAAAAACTCCCTCCCGACTTGCAACAAAGGTTTTACTTTGATCCGCTGCGCGGCAGCAAGGGCACCCTGGTGCTCACAGGGGTATTCCACGACGAAACCGTAGGCGAGGACTACCTGGATCTCAACCTGCTCACTTCGGCACAAGAAAAGGTCATCGCGGACCTGGTGCCGGAAGCAGATCCTGATCGCGACCGCTGGCTGACGGCCATCAAAGCGCTCAAAACCAGTCTCGAAACCTTCATCGAAAACTCCGCAAAGAAGGGTACTTATATTGTAGACCAAACCGCCACCAAAGCCGTGGATGTTTACGCCGCCAACGACAACACCGTGCCTTTGGTGAGCTGGTTCGGCACCAATCGTTTCCCCTTATTTACGAATTCGTGGTACAACCAAACGAGCCGCACCAATTCACCGGTGATCGCGGCGATTGAGAATGCGGACACGGCTGTCGATAGCTACGCACTGGCGGCGACGGGCCAAGGTACGGGCTACGTGACCCTGGTCTTTGGCAATGGGAAGGCTTTTACCCCGAGTGGCGATCCCGTTCAGGTCAAAGTCCTCAAAGTCAGCAATCAGCTCTACACCGGCGATTTGAAGATCATTAGCTCAAGTAATCCACTCGATGAACAAGTGACCCTGCGCCACAGCGCCGACTTCGCCGGTAAACCGAACGATTATGAATTTGACTGGCGTTGGGCGACGGGCGCGGCCAGTACCCCAGCCATTTATGCGACGCTGATGACCACCCTTATCGGTGATCCTGCGGCGAGCACCCAAAATTGGAAGATCTTAACCGACCCCGGCGCTCTAACTGTCAGTGCAACTAACTATCTTGCGGCCGCCGTGCCGCTGCCGCGCTCGATCAACGTCAACCCGGTGAATTACATAACTGATGCCCTAAATGCGACTACGGTTGATGAGGCCAGCAGTTATACGGATGCCGACAAAGCGGCGGGCTACCCGGCCCTGCTCCTCCAATATCCTGCCGGCGTGACCATGGCCAGCCCACTTCCCGGAAAGATTGTCTTTAGCGCGTCCCTCGGCGAGTTCGATGGCTTTGTGCTTTACGTCAATCAACGGGCGGCGCTGGCCTACAACGCGCCTAGCGCTATATTCACCTCCTCAGGTGCCACCACCGGGCTGACAAGTAACGGATTGAGTAAGCAATTCAAAATCGATCCAAGTTATTTTAGCGTCGGTAGCAATACCATTGAGGTCGCGGTCTACTCCGACGCCGATACCAACGGCAGCTCCAACCTAAACTTCAAGTTGGAGGTGGCCCAGGAAACCGACCTCGTCGCCACCGGTAGCACTTGGATGACACCAAGCGATCCGAGCGGATCTTTGAGCAACACCGCGATCGTCGGCGGCAGTCCCAGCAATGCGTTTGGAGGTTCCACTTTTGTGCTCAACGACCGCTGGTTCACCATGCGCTACCGCCCCAAACTGAGCAGCGCCAACGTGCTCACGGCAGGCAAATCGACACAGAACGATGTGGCGTGGTCCCGTTGGATGGCGCCGCAATTCACCGAAGGCTGGGTCAAGCGGGTGCTCGCGGCGATCAATCCTTTTGAGCAACGGGTCAAGGATCTCTCCAATAACGCCGTCAACACTGACGTCAGTGTGATCACCCAAGCGGGAACCCGCTGGGAAGGGGATCTGGCCTTGAACATGGAGAATATCAACGACGCTGGGCTGATCGCGATTTACGAAACCGTGCTCAACCGTGCCAAAAGCATGAGCATCGATGCCAATACCAATGACCCAGACACCAACAACGCCTTGATTCTAGCCGCCGGATACCTCAACGACCTCTATACCATCCTCGGGAACGAGGCCTACGCGGACGCCGCCAACTCGACGATTTCGCTGGACGCCGGTGCGGTGAACAGCAGCCGCTTTTCCTTCGAAGGTCAGGTCTCCAGTTCACTGGATGAAGAATTGGCATTGCTGCACGGTCGCGATGACAGCGTCAGCCCCGGCGTGAGCACCGCTCCCGCCTACAACCGCCTCATTTGGAATTACACCCACGGCATCAACAGCGGCGAGGCCATCTACGCGGTGAATTACAACATCAAGGAAAAGGCTGGCAGCAGCACCGCCAACGGCGTGGTCGACGAGTCCGATGCTCAGCGGATGTTCCCGCAAGGCCACGGCGATGCCTATGGCCATTACCTAACGGCTCTCACCGGCTACTATCGCTTATTGTGGAATCAAAACTTTACGTGGACGCCGCGCGCCGAGGCCGTAACCGTGCTGGGCATGCCGGTGACGGTCGACTTCCAAGACGAACGGAAGTTCGCCGCCACCGCCAGCAACCTCGCCAACACCGCCCAACAAGTCGTCGCCCTGACCTATCGGCGCGACTACAAGGATGCTCCCGCCAGCGGTTGGTCGCACTTCCGCGACCACACGCCCGTCAACACGCAAACCGGGGTGGCCCGCAAATGGGGCTTGAAAGAGGAGATCAGCCGCAGCACTCAAGGGGCGCTGGTTAACTGGGCCATGGCCAATGCCATGTTGCCAGATGTCGACAATTATCACACCGGCATCCAAAAGATCGACCGCACCACGGTCCCCGAATTGGCGCTGCTGCCAGCCGCCGCAGATTCCCTCCAGACCACCCTCGACAACGCCAACTCCCATCTCAATCCACTCGGCCTCAGCCCAGGGTCGATCGCCTTTGACATCGATCCCTACTTCGCTAGTTCTCTGGGCCAGGAGTTGAGCCGCTACCAAGGAATGAGCCACTTTGCGCAAATCTATGACCGCGCCTTGCGTTCGCTTAACAATGCCGCCGGTGCCTTCAATCAGGCGGCGGTAATGTCGGCCTCCCTGCGGGAACAAACGAACTCGGTGGACGACTACACGACGGACATCGCGATGCAGGAAACCGCCTATATCAATCAGCTCATCGACATCTACGGTCGCCCTTATGTCGGCGACATCGGTGCCGGTAAACTCTACGCCCAAGGCTACTTCGGCCCCGACCTCAACCACTGGTTTATTGTCGACCGTCCTAATGCTTTAGTGGACACGATGAAACCCATCACCATTCGTCTCAAAGAGGCCAGCAATATCAAGGAATTCACTGGCAACAGTATCGCCAATGTGGTCTCGAGCTACGACAATGACACCTCGGTCACCGTGCGCGAGGTGACCATTAATCCCTCGCAGTTCGTGCAATATAATGATGTCTGGAACAGCACGATGGGTTCGCGGGCGGAAACGGGGGAGTTGCAGAGTGCCCTGCAGGATACTCAACAGAGTTGGTTATCGATCTCCGAGGCCAGTGTCGCCATGCAGAAGAACCTCGCCGAGATGAACCGCAAGAAAGAAGTTATCAACGGTCTCATCGCCATGCACAAGGCCGCTTTGGCTGAAACCAAAATGCGACAAGATGAAATATTAAACGTAGAAAAAATCGTCCGAGATCTCGATATCAAGGCGAAGAACTGCGATAGTTTGGCATCCGGAATACTCGACTATGGAAGCGCCGTCGCCGAGTTCTTCCCGAGAGTGATCGGTCTTGACAATGATGCCACAGCTCCCGCCCGCGGGAGTGCGTTACTTGCCGCTGGAATTGTCTCGGCAAGCATGAGAATCGCGTCGATTGCCTATGAGGCTTCCTCCCGGTTTCAACAGACTAAAGTGGTCGAAAAGGAGATGCAGCTCGAGTACAAATGTAAGGCGCTGGATTTCTCCCAAGAGGAATTGCAGATGGCCTACGAGTACGACGCAGCATACCGCGAGGTGACGACCCAAGCGAACACCTTGATGCAGCTGACCGTGAATCATCAGAGGGCCCTGCAAAACGTTAGCAATGTGATGGCGCGCGGCAACCGGATCCTCGCGGAGCGCGAAGTATTCCGGCAGCGTGCGGCCTCCCTCATTCAAGGCTACCGAACCAAGGATCTGACCTTCCGCACCTTCCGCAACGAGGCCCTGGAGCAGTATCGCTCGCTGTTTGATATGGCCAGCCGCTACACCTACATGGCGGCGAAGGCTTACGACTACGAGACCGGTTTGCTGGGATCGCCCCAGGGACAAACCGTGTTTAGCCGAATCGTCGCTTCACGCTCCCTGGGCGACCTCAGCGATGGGGTGCCCAAATCCACCGCGAGCACGCTAGGCGACGCCGGCTTGGCGGGAACGATGGCGCAGCTCAACGCCGACTTTTCGGTGGCGGAGGGTCGCCTGGGCATCAACAACCCGGACTATTACGGCACCGTGTTTTCCTTGCGCAAAGAGCTATTCCGCCTCATGGATGACCCGAATGCGACCAGCGACGACGACGCCTGGATGCAGACCTTGGAGCAACACATTGTTTCTAACGTGCTCAACGACTCCGACGTGGCCAGCCAATGCCGCAACATTAAGAAGCCGGATGGCAGCGCTGTACCTGGCTTCATCATCCCCTTCAGTACCACCATTGAATCTGGAAAGAACTTCTTCGGCTTGGAGTTGAGCGGCGGCGACCACGTCTATTCGCCAAGCAGCTATGCCACCGTGATCAGCAACGCGGGCTTCGTGCTGCCGGGCTATGTCGGCATGGATGCCTCCATCGGCGGGCCCGAGTTGGACGACACTAACAAGGACTATATTCTCAGTGCCACCCCGTATGTTTACCTGATTCCCTGCGGGAACGACTGCATGCGGGCCCCGCCCTTGGGCGACGAAGGCATTTTCCGCAGTTGGACCGTGCAAGATCAAGCCCTTCCCCTACCATACAACCTGGGAGCGAACGACTTTAACAGCAACAAGTTCTTCCGCGCCAACGGCACCCTCAATGAGCAGCCGTGGATCATCCGCAAGCACCAAGCGATCCGCGCGGTCGCCGACATGTCCTTGTTCGATACCGCGCCGCCCCTCGAATACAGCAGCAATCGCCTAATTGGGCGCAGTGCCTGGAATACCCGCTGGAAGATCGTCATCCCGGCGATCAATTTGCTAGCAAATGAAAAGCTGGCGCTCAATCGATTCGTGGGCAGTGTCACCGATATTCTGCTTTATCTTCGTACCTACTCGCACTCCGGCAATTAATGAAGCCCTCCCTGCTTATATGGCTGGGTTTGGGACTGCTCGGCCTCTCTTGGCTCGGCTGGCGCCGCGCCCTGGCCGGTGCTTGCGACGGTGCTGTCCCATCCTCCAACCTCGCTGAAGACTGAGCCGAACCAAATTTTTCCCCGGGCCTTTTGGCGCCGACCCAGCTCGGAGGATAAAATCATCCAGGCCGAACGCCGCGAGTGGGCCGACCCGACGGGGTTTTCCCGCTGGCAATGGTCTCTCGTCGTAGAAGCCTCCCCTAAACTGCCCCATTATTTGCGTCAAAAAAATGCTTTTGGGGTGACTCCGTCGCCCGCGCCTCCGCCTCCCGACCCGGCGACCCCGGCGTGGTTTCATTTTACGCCCGAAAGCGTCGACGCCTACCCTAGCTGCGCAGTCTCATGCCACACCTTTTTAGTAAGGTTGGCCACACCCTGTACGGCACCGATAACCGTATCGGGGTCCGTTCCGGCGCCCCGGAACCGCTCGCGACCGCTTCCTCTCCAACTCCTAGTGGCGGCCGCCTTCCCGCTATGCCTCCGCCGATCCCTAATCCTAAAACCGCAAGTTGCAAGCTGACTCGGGGGCCCTTTTTCTTGATAAGGACGAGGGATGAGCCGTTTTCATTGGCCTCAGGAGTTTCACCCATTGGGTGAGTCCTTTGCGCGCTCCAAAGCCCCCGGCGCGTTGTGGGGTGCCCCCGCCCGCCGGGAGTCAATGAAAGGCGGGAGCCTGGGCTTGGGCACATCGATTGGCTTTTCCGCGGAGCGAAGATTCCCCTAACTTGTGTGGGGCGCCGTGCGCCCTTCCTGCGCCGGAAGGCGCTGCCGGGCAAAGCGAGCGGGCCGGTGCTTGGAGAACTGCCTGAGCCGGTATTATCCCCAACCTAATGCAGTTGGGCAAAGGGAACGAGCGAGAAAAGGAATCGGCTAGGGTGGCGTGATTGGCCGAAGGGAAAATGTTGCCTGGAGCACGGGCCGCGCGGGGTGGGCCCGGCGCATTGAGGGCCCCATGAAGCGCCGACGGCGGAAGATCCTGGGCTATCGGCCGCTCCACGAATGGCAACGGGAGTGAAATCCGAGGAAGGGCGGCAGCAGCGGCAAGGAAACCAGGGAGGATTTGCACGAAGGCGGATTGATAGGCAATTATGCCATCGCTCGAGAAGGCTATCGCCACAATATCGTGTTGCTGTCCCGTGATGTCACTAGGATCGGAGGCCGCGCCTGGAGGCAGGATAGGGCAAGGGTGGAGAGCGGCCTGAGCGGCCGCTTGCCTGCGGCGATGCGAGTAAACGCGGGCCAAAAGCGGCGGAGGGGATGCGGGATAAAGGCAGGGCTGGAAGAGGGTGTTTTTTTCCTAATTTTTTATCTATTTTGGCTGCGCGCAGTTGTGGAAAATCGGGGGCCAAGCCACCCGGCTCCCCGGAGTTTGACGCATTCGAGCGATCGCGAGATGGGTTGACAAAGGGACTGGAACTGGTAGGAGGGAGCTCCCTGAGGGGCTATTGATGCGCACTTAGACAAATATGCCGCCGAACCCAAGGTTATCTAACTAATATATTTGCGCCATGAGTGCTATGATTCGATCCCTCTTTCCAGGTGCTGTGGCGCTGTCGGCGTGCGGTGCCTGGTTTTGCTTGGGGGCCTCTCCTGCGGGAGCCTTTCCTCCGGCGCCTCACTATTCCCTCTACGGCATGGTGCGGGACCAGGTGGGCCAGGCGGTGACGGCGGAGGGGGCCGAAATCATTTTGCTCAAGGGAGGACAAGAAATCGGCCGCTGCCCGATCGCGGCTAATCAGCTAGACCAAAGCTACGAGTTGAACTTGCGGATTGATCAAAACCGCAACGGGACTGCTTTTTACAGCGACAAAGCCGTGGCCGCCCAGGGCCTTTTCAGCCTGGTGGTCTCCATGAATGGCTCTCTTTTCTACCCGATTGAGGTTGCGGGTACCCTCAAAGCGGGCAAGGGCGGCGAGCGGGTCCGCCTCGACCTCACCCTCGGGGAAGACGCCGACAAGGATGGACTCCCCGACGTCTGGGAGCAGTGGCAACTCTACCAGGCGGGGCTTTATCCGGATGAAAACGGCCGCTGGGATCTCTCCCTGATCGACAAGCAGGGCGACTTCGACAAAGACGGCCAGAATAATCTATTAGAATACATCGCGGGAACTTTCGCGGGCGATGCTAGTGAAAAGTTTGGGCTCGAAATCAAGGAAAAGCAGGAAAGCGCGGTGCGCTTCGCATTCTTCGGGATCACGGGCAAGGTGTACACCATGGAGAGCAGTGCGGACTTGCAAACCTGGGCGCGGGTTCCCTTCGCGGTGGGTGCCGTCCCGGCCACTGCGGGTACTCCGGCCACCGTCTATCAAGCCACTGGTGTGGGCATTCTCTCGGCCTCGGCCGCCCCTGGCCTGGCGTCGGCCAACACTTTTTACCGCCTTACCGTCCGATGAAAAAGTACCTTGCTGCTTGCATTTCCCTCCTCCTGGCCGGGCCCTCCCTGGCCCAGTGGAAAACCACCACCTACACCCTCAAGGGCGGATGGAACGCGATCTACCTCAACGGCGATGCGACCTACGACACCCTCGACGCCCTGCTGCCCTCCACGGTGTTGGAGGTGTGGCGTTGGAATCCGAATCCGACCCAGGTCGGGTTCACGGCGTCGCCCTTGATTCCGTCTGCGGGCACGGCGGAATGGAGCGTGTGGAAGCGCAACTTGCCGACACAAAGCAATTTGGCGCAACTGACGGGACAGACCGCTTATTTGGTCAAATGCAGCGGGGCCGCATCCCAATCGTATACGGTTGGGCTCAAGCAGGCTCCTCAATTGCCCGCCAATAGTTGGGTCCGCCACGGGGCCAACCTCTTGGGTTTCCCCTCCCTTAAGAATGGCAGCAGCTTTCCGACGATGGGCAGTTATTTTGCGACGTTCCCGGCGGCGATCGCGGTCAATGCGCGCATTTATAAATACGTCGGAGGGGACCTCGGGACGGGCAATCCCCTTCAAGTTTTCTCGCCGAGCAATGAGCGGCTCGACAGCACCCAGGCCTACTGGTTTTCGGCGGAGGTCACGGGGGACTACTATGCGCCCTTGGAACTCAGCGTGAGCACGAGCAGCGGGGGCTTCGACTTTGGGCGCACCGGCTCGACCGTGACCCTGCGCCTGCGCAACCGCAGCGCGGCTGCGGTGACGGTGACTTTTGCTCCCGCGGCCAGTGAAAGCGCGCCCGCCACGCAAACCGCCGTGGCCGGTTCGGTCGCCCTAACTCGGCGGAGCTTCAATGCGGTGACGGGGGCGTGGACGGAAGTGGCCCTAGCGGGAGCGAGCACCGAGGCCATCGGGGCCCAGAGCACCGTGGAGCTGAGCTTTGGGATCGACCGCTCAGCCATGGCGGGAGCGGCGGATGCCTTCTATGCTTCGCTTTTGCGGATCACCGAGAGCTCAAACCTGATGGATGTCTATCTGCCGGTTACGGCTAAAAAGGCGTCGCTGGCGGGTTTGTGGGTGGGCGATATCAACCTCAATAGCGTGAGCAGCAAGGTGTCCAACCGCGCCCAGGCCACCGCCACCCTAGGCAATGGGATGGTTAGCGCGCTGAGCCTGAGTGGATCCGGGGGCGGCGGCTACACCAGTCCGCCCGCGGTCACGATCAGCGCGCCGGCTTCCAATGGAAAC
>CANHIJ010000116.1 GCA_947460575.1 Verrucomicrobiales bacterium
ACCAACCCGCCACGAAAAAGCCTAACACCAAACTGCCCCGACCCCCCGGAATAAACGAATCAACACGCCTGTCCAGGCGAAATCACCCCGCCAAGCCCCTCCGCCACCCGGTCCGTCCCGGGACGGCCGTCCGGACGGGACCATCTGCCCGTCCGAACTCGCCCCGCGCGTTAAATTCCCTTGCCACTCGGACCGCGGCGCAACAAACGCAGCTGGTCAAGGCTGAGCACTGGTGCGCTCAGCAGCGGCTTGAGCGCCGCAATCAGGGCTTCCAGGCGGGCGATTTCCTCGGCCCGACGCGCCGTCGGAGCCAGGCGGCGCAGCCGCACCATGTCCGCCGTAAACATGGCCTCCATCTGGTGCGACGCCTTGCCGGACAACTCCCGCATCTTGATCGCCGCGCGCTGCGTCAAACTCCGCATCATGCTCGGAATGATGTTGTAGAGCGGCCGGGCATTGTTGCGCAGCCACTCGCGCCGCCCATTGCGCACGATCTTGTTCACCATCTCGCTGGTGTATTCCCCGCTCATGTCCTCAAAATCATGGCTGATGACCACCCGCACCGGCGTCGGCGGCATATGCCGCGAGGCCTGCAGCGCGGGATCGGCCGCCTTCGGAGTGGCGAGAAAAATACCTTCTAACAATACAATCTGAGCCCGCTCGTCCTCCCACACCACATAGGCGGTGTTTCCAATCGCGGTGGCCAAAAGCCGATCCGTCGCCTTAAAGACCAAGGGGTGATCCCAGGTCAGAAAATCGGCGTCTTCGCGCACCATCGCGGTGGTCCGGCTGTAGCACAATTTCAGCCCATCCTTGGGGATCTCCTCCAGGCGGAAGGTGGCCTCGGGATTGGGTTTGACCACCACGGTGCGGCCGCTCTTGGTCTCCACCAAAATGCCCAGCTGCTCCAGGGTCCGATTCATGAAAATGTCGAGGGAGTCGTCCTCGTCGGTCGACTTCATCCGGGAAGCCGCCTGTTCGGCCCCATTTTGCCGACAGGAGACCGCTTCCAGAAAGTGGTCGCGGTGCTTGTCGATTCGCTTGAGGGCCGCCTCGTGGGCCGCCGCGGACTTTTTGACCACCACCTTCCATTCCTCGTCGAGCTTGGGATTGTGCTTCACCCCGATGCGCTTGGCCAAATCGTGCACCGCTTTGGCGAACTCCGCGGCCGTCTCCGCCTGCGCTGGGGTCCACTGCGCAAAAGCGTGCACCCCCTGGTCGAGCCACTGCGCCGTCATCTCCTGCGGGGTGTCCTCCACCACCGGAACCAGCAGCTTGAGGACCCCGCGGCCCTTGGAGTTCTCCGCCACAAAGACCCGCTTTTCCACCTCTTCCACGCTCAGCGGGGTGTCCCACAACACGGTGATATCCATCCCGGGAAAACTCCGCCCCACGGTGTCTTCCTCGCCCACCACCACCACGCTGGGCGCGATGTCGTCGCTGCCCCGGATCTCCGGGCCCACCAACTCCACCAACCCCTGCACTTTCTTCGAAAGCACCTTTTCCACCGCCAAGGCCCGCTCCCGGCTAGCACAAATCACCAAGGCCCGCGGCAAAGGCGCCGGCGGCGGCACCTCCTCCCCGGGAACCAGCGGCACCGCGGGCACCACCGGCGGCACCGGATTGACCAGCGACGCCAGCCACGACGCCACCGCGCTGTCCGCCGCCGATGCCAGCGGTTTGGCTTTTCCTTTTTTGGCCTCAGCGCTAACCTTGCCGTGCAACTTAAATTCCTCCTTGAGGCCCTCCCGGACCTCTGGCTTCAAGCACTCCACCCGCACCACCGAAACCTCCCGCGCGGGCACCCCCAGGGCATGCCGCCGGGTATTGCGGAACACATAGCGCCCCTGCTCCTGCCCATCCAAAAGATAGTCGAGAATCTGGTCCCGGGCCTCTTCCCGGCCCTCTTTCCACAGCTTCAGGGCCTCTTTCACTTTCGGCTCTCCCGCCGCCAGCGGCTTCACCAGCCCATCCGCCTCCTTGTCCCAGGCGGTCACCGCCAACAACTTAAGCACCGCCGCCTCCACCCCTTCCTGCCCCTTGCGCAGCGCCGACACCTTGCGCGGCGAAGCAAAGGCCTCCGCGTCCAGCAAGTGCAGCCGCCCAAAATGGCTCTTCGCATCCTGCTCCGGACCCGCGTCGCTCAAAATCAGCAAACTCTTGGTCGCCCCCGCCACCGCCTCCACGGCCACCCAAAAGGGGTTCCCCCCCTCCTCGGTCCACTCCAGGCTCTCTCCTCCCGCCACAATCACCACATCCCAGCCCGCCTCGGCCGCCGCCGCCGACCGCTTGCCCCGCCCGCCTGCCAAGTCTTCCAGGCTGCACGACTCCCAGGGCCGCCCCCCGTCCGCAAACGGATTGCTCGATTCCTCCCCTTTCTCCCCCTTCTTGGCCACTGCCTTCTTCGCCACTTTGGCCCCGCCCCCCAAATCCTCCGCTCCCACCCGCGCAAACCCAAAGCCAAACCGCCGCGACAATTCCAGCTCCAAGCCCTCCAAGGCCACCTCCGGCGCCAACAACAACACCCGCTCCGCGCTCCCAAAGGTCCGCAGCCGCTGCAGGATCAGCCCCGCCTCCACCGTCTTCCCCATCCCCGCCTCGTCCGCCAACAACACCCGCGGAAAGGCCTGCCGCGTCGCCTGCACCGCCACATACAGCTGGTGCGGCCGCGGATTAAACCGCCCATTGAAAAATCCCCGCAGCGGCGCCCGCAGCGTCTTAAACCGCCGGTACAGCGCCCGGTGCCGCAAGTTGTACACCGGCTTGTCGTCCACCTGCGCATTCAACAAGCGGTCGAACGGCTTACTAAATGTCAGGGAGTCCGAGAGGCGGCACTCCTCTACTTTCTTGCCTTTGTTAATATACGTCACCAGCCCGTCCTTCTCAATCAAGTCCTCCACCGTAAATTCCTTCCCCTCCTGCGTCTTCAATACATCTCCCACCGAAAAACTCACCCGCGTCAGCGGCGGGTTCTCAATCGTGTACACCCGCGTCGTCTCGCTCGACGGAAACACAATATTCACCCGGTCGGGCTCCACTTTCAGCACCAAACCCAACCCCAGTTCCGGCTCCGTTTGGCTCAACCAGCGCTGCCCAGCTACAAATCGATTCGCTACCATGTAGTTTAAAATGTCAAATTGAAAAACAAAAGCTATAAGGGGACTCTGCCAGAGGTCAAGAAGTTCCGCCCTAAATCATCCCTCGATTCTCGTAACCCACTGAATTACAATACTCCACAATTTGACCCACGCCGGGCTCACTGCGGCAAAATGTCGCACCTCGACCCCCGCTTAGCTCCACTCCCAGCCCATTCCCCGCTCCGGTAAGGCGTCCACTTCCTCCACCCGGCACGACAACATCGCCTCCTCCGCAAAGTCAAAAAAGCCCAAAAACCGCTGCCCCGCCAACAAGTGGTGGAACCACTCCCGGTCGTCCTCCCACATCTCCTCAAACGGCACCTCTGCCACCCCCGTCCACCGCGGAATCGCCTCCTCCGTCTCCTGCGGCTCGCCCGCGCAGCCCTCCGCCCGAAACACGTGGCAATACAAGCTCAGCCCATCCGCAAACTGAAACGCCAAGCGCCCCACCTCCACCACCCCCGTAGCCCGCACACACAACTCCTCCTCCGTCTCCCGCACCGCGCACTCCTCCGGCGTCTCCCCTGCCTCCAATTTGCCCCCAGGCCCATTGATTTTGCCCGCCCCCAGCCCGCGCTTTTTCCGGATCAACAAAACCTCCCCCTCGCGCACGACGAATAACAGCGTCGCCACCAACCCCGGCCGCCAGTTGCTCCAGTCGGTCGGCTCAAAGGAAGCAGAAATTTCAGTCGCCATCCCGGCTCATCCCCCCGAATCCCCCCCCGGGCAAGCTCCAAGTTGCCCCCCCCGCCAAACCTCCGCCGGATCCTTGAGTGGACACGCCCCCAACCCGTCGCCAAGGTGCCCCTCCTTCCCCCTCCCCTGCACCCCATGATTTTCTCCCTCCGCTCCGCCGCCCTGCGGGGGCTCGCCGCGGCCCTCCTCGCCCTCCCCTCCTGCTCCCCCCCGGCCGCGCCCCCCAAAGCCCCCCGCTCCGCGCCCCTCCCCGTCCGCACCGCCCCCGCCGTCCGCAAAAACGTCCCCCTCCTCCTCCCCGCCATCGGCCAAGTCCGCCCCGGCGCCACCGTCACCATCCGCCCCCAAGTCAGCGGCCAACTCGCCGCCACCCACTTCCGCGAAGGCCAATCCGTCCAGCGCGGCGACCTCCTCTTCTCCATCGAACCCAAACCCTTCGCCGTCGCCCTCCAATCCGCCCAGGCCGCCCTCGACGTCGCCCTCGCCGAGGCCGCCCAAGCCGCCGCCCAAGAACAGCGCTACGCCCAACTCCAACGCGGCGGCTCCGTCGCCGCCGAACTCGTCGAACAAGCCCACACCGCCTCCCTCACCGCCGCCGCCCGCGTCGCCGCCGCCCAGGCCGCCGCCCAAGAAGCCCAACTCGCCCTCGACTACTGCCGCATCCTCGCCCCCCTCTCCGGCCGCCTCGGCCGCCTCCTCCTCGACCCCGGCAATCTCGTCCAAGCCAGCCTCACCGAGCTCGCCATCATCAACCAACTCCAACCCGCCGAAGTCACCTTCACCCTCGCCGGCCGCCACCTCCCCGCCCTCCGCCTCCACAGCGCCTCCCAAGCCCTCCCCGTCACCGCCTCCCCCGAAGGCAGCACTTCCCCCCAGCAGGGCACCCTCGCCTTCTTCGACAACGCCGTCCGCCCCGCCACCGGCACCATCGAAGTCCTCGCCACCTTCCCCAACGACGCCCAAATCCTCTGGCCAGGTCAGTTCGTCGACGTCCGCCTCGCCCTCTCCGAATCCGCCCAAGCCCTCACCATCCCCGCCCTCGCCCTCCAATCCGGCCAAGACGGCCCCTACGTCTACCGCATCGGCCCCTCCCTCCTCGCCGAACTCCAACCCGTCAAAATCGACCGCTTCAGCGACGGCGACGCCCTCGTCCTCGAGGGCCTCGCCGAGGGCGACCAAGTCGTCGTCGACGGCCAAAGCTTCCTCCGCCCCCGCGCCCCCGTGGAGATCCTCCCCCCCAGGCCCGCCCCCGTCCTCCCATGAACCTCCCGGAATTCAGCATCCGGCGCCCCATCGCCACCACCCTGGCAATGCTCGCCCTCTGCGCCTGCGGCCTCCTCGCCTACCCGCGCCTCCCCGTCAGCGACCTCCCCAACGTCGACTTTCCCACCATCGCGGTCTCCGCCTCCCTCCCCGGCGCCAGCCCCGAAACCATGGCCGCCTCCGTCGCCACCCCCCTCGAAAAAGCCTTCAGCACCATCCCCGGGATCGACTCCATGACCTCGTCCAGCGCCCTCGGCCGGACCAGCATCACCCTCCAATTCGCCCTCTCCCGCAACATCGACGCCGCCGCCCTCGACGTCCAATCCGCCATCTCCTCCACCCTCCGCCGCCTCCCCCCCGACCTCCCCAGCCCCCCCTCGTTTCGCAAAATCAACCCCGCCGATTCCCCTGTCCTCTTCCTCGTCCTCACTTCGGAAACCCTCCCCCTCTCTCAGGCCGATGCCTACGTCCAAACCCTGATCGCCCCCAGGCTCTCCACCCTCCCCGGCGTGGCCCAAGTCAGCGTCTACGGCTCCCAAAAATTCGCCGTCCGCGTCCAGGCCGACCCCGTCGCCCTCACCGCCCGCTCTCTCACCCTGGAGGACCTCCGCCTCGCCCTCCAAGCCGGCAATAGCAACCGCCCCACCGGCACCCTCAACGGCCCCGACCAATCCTTTACCATCAAGTCCAGCGGCCAACTCCCCGACGCCGCCGCCTTCCGCGCCCTCGTCGTGGCCTTTCGCGACGGCGCCCCCGTCCGCCTCGAAGACGTGGCCCGCGTCTCCGACGGCGTCGAAAACGACCTCGCCGCCAATTGGTACAACCAGGACCGCTCCCTCGCCATCGCCATCGACCGTCAACCCGGCAGCAACACCGTCGCCGTGGTCGACGCCATCCAAGACCTCCTCCCCGAAATCCGCCGCCAACTCCCCGGCGGCCTCCATCTCGACCTCCACATCGACCGCTCCGAACCGATCCGCCGCTCCGTCCACGACGTCCAGCTGACCCTCCTCCTTAGCATCGCCCTCGTGGTCATGGTGATCTTTATTTTCCTGCGCCGCGTCTCCGCCACCCTGATTCCCTGCGTCGCCATTCCCCTCTCCCTAGTGGCCACCTTCGCGGCCATGCACCTCCTCGGCTTCAGCCTCAATAACCTCTCCCTCATGGCCCTCACCCTCGCGGTCGGCTTCGTGGTCGACGACGCCATCGTGGTTTTGGAAAACATCGTCCGCCACATGGAACTGGGCGCCACCCCCCGCCAGGCCGCCCTCCGCGGCTCCCGCGAAATCGCCTTCACAGTGGTCTCCATGACCGTCTCCCTGGTGGCCGTTTTTCTCCCGGTCCTCTTCATGGAGGGCATCCTCGGCCGCCTCTTCAAAGAATTCGCCATCACCATCGGCGTGGCCGTCCTCGTCTCCGGGATAATCTCGCTCACGCTCACCCCCATGCTCTGCAGCCGCTTCCTCACCGCCCCCGCCGCCCACCAGGCCCCCCGCGGCCTCTTCCGCCTCACCGAAGCCTTCCTCGCCGCCCTCCAGCGCGCCTACGAACACTCCCTCCGCGCCGTGCTGCGCCACCGCCGCCTCACCCTTCTCGCCACCGCCGCCACTGTGGCCCTCACCGCCTGGCTCTTCACCCTCCTCCCCAAGGGCTTTATCCCCAGCGAGGATCTCGGCCAAATCTCCATCGCCACCGAAGGCGCCCCCGACGCCTCCTTCGCCGCCATGGTCGCCCACCAGCACGAGGTCGCCGCGGTCGTCCAAGCCAATCCCTACGTCGCCGGCTTCACCTCCAGCGTGGGCGCGGGCGGGCCCAACGCCACCGCCAACGCCGGCCGCCTCAGCCTGCGCCTCATCCCCCGCCACCTGCGCCCCTCCGCCAGCCAAATCGTCAACGCCCTCCGCCCCCAACTCGCCCGCATCCCCGGCATCCGCGCCTTCCCCCAAGTCCCCCCCGTCATCCGCCTCGGCGGCACCTCCTCCAAGTCCCCCTACCAATTCACCCTCACCGCGGTCGAACTCGCCCCCCTCTACGCCGCCGCCCCCAAACTCGAAGCCGCCCTCCGCGCCCTCCCCGCCCTCACCGACGTCACCAGCGACCTCCAAATCACCAGCCCCCAAGCCCGCGTCAAGGTCAACCGCGACCAAGCCTCCGCCCTCGGCATCCCCCTCAGCGACGTCGAAAACGCCCTCTACAACGCCTATGGCACCCGCCAGGTCTCTAGCATCTACACCCCCTCCGATCAATTCTACGTCATCCTCGAAATCGACCCCGCCTTCCAAAAATCCCCCGAAACCCTCGCCGCGATCCACCTCCGCACCGCCAGCGGCACCCTCGTCCCGCTCGACGCCGTGGCCGATATCGAGCGCACCACCGGCCCCCTCACCGTGACCCACCTCCGCCAAGTCCCCTCGGTCACCCTCTCCTTCAATACCGCCCCCGGCGTCTCCCTCGGCGACGCCGTCGCCCAAATCAACCAAACCCTCGCCGCCACCCTCCCCGACGGCGTCACCGGCACCTTCCAAGGCGAAGCCGCCGCCTTCCAAAGCAGCCTCCGCGGCCTCGGCCTTCTCCTCGCCCTCGCCGTCGCCGTGATCTACCTCGTCCTCGGCATCCTCTACGAAAGCTTCATCCACCCCCTCACCATCCTTTCCGGCCTCCCCTCCGCCGGCGTCGGCGCCCTCGCCACCCTCTCCCTCTTCGGCGAAGACCTCAACGTCTACGGCTTCGTCGGCATCCTCATGCTCATCGGTATCGTCAAAAAAAATGCCATCATGATGATCGATTTCGCCCTCCAAGCCCAGCGCCAGCGCCGCCAAGCCCCCGCCGCCGCCATCTTCGAAGCCTGCCAAGTCCGCTTCCGCCCCATCATGATGACCACCGCCGCCGCCCTCCTCGGCGCCCTCCCCCTCGCCCTCGGCATCGGCGCCGGAGCCGAATCCCGCCGCTCCCTCGGCCTCGCCGTGGTCGGCGGACTCCTCCTCTCCCAACTCCTCACCCTCTACATCACCCCCGTCGTCTTCCTCGCCATGGAACGCCTCCGCGCCTCCTTCGCCCGCCCCCAACCGCTCGCCCCCGCTCCCCTCCGCGCCGCCTCCGCCTCCTAAAGCCCCAAAGCGTAGCCCCACCCACGCGCACTCGCCCCACTCGCCCCCGCGCCTAGCGCGAAAGCTCGAGCATCCGCAAAATCGGCCGCTCCGCGCGTTGGCGGAGGTCTTCGGGCATTTCCACCCGCGGCTCCAAATCCCGCAGGCAGCGGTACAACTTCTCCAAAGTGTTCAGCTTCATATAGCGGCAATCCGCGCAGGCGCAGTGCTCCGTCGGGCCCGGAATAAATTCCTTGCCCGGGCACTCCCGCCGCAAGCGGTGCAACATCCCACTCTCCGTGGCGATGATGAATTGCCGCGCCGGATGGCTCCGGCAATACTCGACCATTTTCTCGGTGCTGCAGACCTCGTCCGCCAGCAAGCGCACCGCAAACGGGCACTCCGGATGCGCCACCACCGGGGCCTCCGGATACTGCTCCCGAATCCGCAAAATGCTGTCCCGCGTAAACTCCACGTGCACGTAGCACGAGCCCTGCCACAACTCCATCGGGCGCCCGGTCTGCTCCATCACCCACGAACCTAAATTCGCGTCCGGCACAAAGAGAATGTTCCGCTCCGCCGGCGCCGCCTGCACCATCTTCACCGCATTGCCGCTGGTGCAAATGCAGTCGCTCAAGGCCTTGACCCCCCCGCTGCAGTTGATGTAGGCGATCACATAATAATTCTTGTCCGCGTGCTTCTCCAAATAAGCCTGCAGCGCCTCCGCCGGGCAGCTCTGCTCCAGAGAACACCCCGCGTCCTTGTCCGGCAGCACCACGATCCGACCCGGATTGACGATCTTCGCCGTCTCCGCCATAAAATGCACCCCGCAAAAAACGATCACCTCCGCCTCCGTCTCCTTCGCCCGGTAAGCCAAGCCCAGCGAATCGCCCACAAAATCGGCAATCTCCTGGATCGCCCGATCCTGGTAATTGTGCGCTAAAATGACCGCCCGGCGCTCCTTTTTGAGGCGCAAGATCTCCGCCCGAAGGTCCAGGCCAGGGGCCGACGCAGGGGAGATCGCAGGAACAGGAGCGGTTTCAGAGGACATGCCAATAATGAGGTTTGATAAAAAATTAGTAATCGGTGGCCTTGAGGCGAGAGCTGGCCCGCTGCAGCGCGGCGCGCTCCGCCTCCGTCAAGCTCCCCATCCCCGAGCGGGCAATTTTTTCCAGGATGAGGTCGACCTCTTCCACCGCCTTGCGCTCTGGGGCCAAGTCCGCCTTGGGCTTCAACTTGGGTTCATAGTACCGGGGCGCCGCTCCCCCCGCGAGGCGCTTCCCCCCCGCCCCGCCCCGGCTCGGCCCGGCAGCCCGCGGCGGCGGCAGCACTCCCCGCACCGCCTCCTCCAGGGCCGCAAAGCGCGGCGACAGCCCCGCCCGGCGCAGCACCCCATACGTCAAAACCACATTCGCCAACAGCAGGCCCAGCGCCATCCACTGCCGCGAAGCCACGTCCGAAAGAACGTAGACCGCCAGCAACAGGGACCCCGCCAGCTTCAAGGTCAGCCACGGCAAGCTGTTGAACATCAGCGCTCCCGGGTAGAGCAGGCAAATCCCCAAAAAGAGGCAAAAGTGGGAAAATTGCGTCCCCGCCAAAAAGTACCCCTCCCCCCCGCTCGCCAGATACCCCGCGCTCACCAACAGCGGCGGCAACAACACCAGCCCGCCATACAGCACCCCCAGCGCCCGCCGCCCAAAAACTTTCTCCAACTCCATCCCAAAGCGGTACAGAAAAAACATCTCCAACAAGAACCCAATCGACGGCTGGTGCACGAACGCATAGGTCGCCCAGCGCCACACCTGCCCCCACGAGCCCAGCTGCCCGGGCGCAAAACTCAGCGCCGCCGCAAACCCCTGCGGACTAAAAACCCCCAACAACATCGCCCCCACGTGCAGCGCCACCAAGGCCGTGGTCAAAAAAACCGCGTGGCCCCTAAAATACCCCAGCGGCTGGGTATCCGGGCGATATGTCGAAGCGCTGAACATGGCAAAAATAAGGCTGAATTCCCTTTAGCATGCCTATCGCGGCGGCACAACCGACAGCATCACCCACCGGCCTTGGGCCCCACCGACCGCCACGCCAACAGGCCCCACCCCGCCAACAGCGCCACCCCGCCCAGCGGAGTCACCGGACCCAGCGCCCGCCAGCCCAGCCCACTCAGCAAATACAAGCTGCCGCTAAATCCCACCGCCCCCGCCAAAAAGAACCCCCACGCCACGCGATTCCCCCGCCCCCCCTGCCCCGCCAGCCAAACCAGCACCACCGCGTGCACCAAATGGTACAGCACCGCCGTGCGCCACGTCTCCATTCCCTCCGGCCGCTGCGCCAACACCGGCCGCCACGCATGCGCCCCAAACGCCCCCAGCGCCACCCCCAGCCCTCCCCACAGCGCAGATACCCGCCGCGCCCACCCCGATTCAAAAAATGCTCTCGCCCAACTCATCCCCCCCCCTCCCCCCATCCCTCCCTCCCGTCAAAAGCAAACCCACCTCCCCTTCACCCCATTTTTATTTCAATCCATGACTTGCATCCCCCAGAAATCCGGTTCATGAATCAATCCTGTAGCGGCAATTGCCGTCGCGGGCTGTAGCACAGCTTGGTAGTGCGCTTGCATGGGGTGCAAGAGGTCGTGAGTTCGAATCTCGCCAGCCCGACCACTTTGATTCTCAAAGGGTTACACGCACCCCAAGGGCTCAGTGAGAACAAAGGTGAGAACTTGTCCTGTGAAGGCCAGCATTATCCATGGTGGTTCAGCAGTCCTGCCCGAGGGCGTATTGCCCCAGGCCAGAGGGTGCCGGTGACATCGACGCGCTGGCGCACTAGGTGCTGGCTTGTCGTCGCTGGGAGGCCGGTGACATCGAGGAGCCGGTGGAGGGGGCCAAGGGCGGCGCGGTGGGCTTCGTCTGGGCGGTTGGCGCCGCCTATTGAGGGCTGGGGGCCGAGGGGTACCGGCGACCTCAAGGAGCGGGCCGCCTGAGCTTATTGGCGGCTGCCCCGCGCTTGGGACAGCCCTCAACAACCCACCCCGCCCCCGGCCATATCAGGGGGGCGTTGCCCCTGGACCCACTTATCTCCGTGCCCGTGGCTTCCACCGCGCCCAGCGCCCCCGTTCCACTCCCTCCGCTGCGCCTCTTCGTTCGTCCCTCACTCCGGGCTCCGCTGCGTTCGCTCCACTTCCCGCGCTCCGCGATGCTGGCTGTTAGGGAACTGAACTGCGGAGCACGCGGAACCCCAGATTATTGAGCTGGTAGCTCGGGAGACCGCTGTTCCGGAATCCGGCCCGGCAGTAACTGGCGACACCGTACCAGCTACCTCCTCGGAAAACCCGGCCCGAGCCCGAGTCCATGTCAAAACACCACTCCCATACATTTCCGGAGAGGTCTAAAAAGCCCAGCTCATTTGCCAACTTGGTTCCAACGGCATGAGTTCCAAGCGCGTGGGTCGCACCCCCTGAGTTTTCATAAGACCAGGCCACCGCGTCACTGTCGTTGCTGCCGCTGTAGGTGTAGCCGTGCGTCGCTACTCCCCCGCGCGCAGCGAATTCCCACTCCTTCTCGCTGGGCAGGCGGTAACCCTTCGCGCTGGCCGACACGTCAACTACCGCATTCCCGGCTCGGTAAGGAGCCCCTCCCACTGTATACACAGGAGCCAAGCCCTCCTGTTCGCTGCGCGCATTGCACCACTTGAGCGCGTCGTACCAATTCACATTCGTCACCGGGTATGCCGCACCCCGGCCCGCACCTTCGCCCAGGGCGTAACCGCGGGCCAGCCCCCAAATGCGCACGCGCTGCCACTCGCCCCACTGCACTTCGCATTTCCCCATGTAAAACCCATCTACGCGCTGCGCCCCAGCCCAGGAATCGGCCGGCAGCGCGCCCCCCGCCACTTTGATCATGTCAGAGCCAAAAGCAGGCAGATCCGCCTTCAGGCGGGTGTAGATTCTCCCCGCCGCCGGGATCGCCAGCTCCACCGCCGCCGCCGTTTCATTTTCGTTCAAAACGATTTGGCTTAGGCCCCGGCTGTTCCAAGTCGCCAGGTCGCTCGAAACCTGCGGCTGGACCTGCCCGCCCGCGGTTTTAGAAATCGCGTAGCGGTAGCGGTAAAACCCACCGCTCACCATCGGCACGTATTGGCCCTCGCCCGGCCCATTTGTCGGATCAAACCCGCCCAACCAGGCGAACACACCTTGGATTTTTCCTGGGCCCGTCGCGTCGAGTGGCGCGATCCCGCCTTGGGCGGCACTCCACTCCTTAAAGCTGACCGGAGCCGCCGTAAACTTGTCGAAGCGCACTTCGGCGAGGTAGCCGGAGTCTGTACCTGACTGGTTAGAGGAGTCCTTGCGGTAAATCCAGCGCGCCTCGGCCCCCGCGGGAACTTGGATCACCTGAGACTGCCAAGTGGCGGCCTTGGTGGAAATCCCCGCCACCTCCACTGCGTTCACCTCGCAGACCAACCAGTCGTAGTCCATCTGCGAAGAAACCTTCCACTGCCAGCGCAGCAGGCCGGGGCCGTCGAAGCGGCCTCCGATCGTCGAGTGGCCGTTGTCCGGGGTGCTCCCCGTCTTGAGGGCCGCGCC
>CANHIJ010000117.1 GCA_947460575.1 Verrucomicrobiales bacterium
CGGTTGCCCATCACTAGCCGGGGGTTTCAACCCCCGGGACATCAAAACCAAAAGCTCCCAACCGCGAAGCGGTTGCCCCATGCTCAGTCGATCCTCGCTCCGCGGCAAAACCACTGCTCCGGAGGCGGCCAACATTCCAGCGGGTAGACCGCGCATGGGGCAGCCACGCTGTGGCTGGCGAAATAAAGCCTGACCATCCGGGGATTGAAACCCCCGGCTAGTCGTGGATAACCCCTTCGGGGTTGCCTTAGCGCCATTCAAGCCCCTCCCGGGTCTCCTCTGCTCCGCATAAGCCTGCCGGGGTTGCCCTGGCGCCGCCAATGGCCTGGTCCGCCGCGGGATGGACCTGGTGGTCTGCGCCGCGAGATGGTGGTCTGCCCGCCGCAACCTGATGGTCCGCGCCGTTACCTAGTGGTCTGCGCCCTCTGGTGGGTTAACCTAAAAACGTGATGTGAAACGCGACCATGGGGCCCTTTTTGGATAAGGACGGGGGATGATCGGTTTTTTTCGCATCAAGAGACTCACCCGGTGAGTCCCTTTCGCGGTCAAAAGCGCCCAATAGCGTGGCCGGTGGACACGCTGAGCGGCGATGCCGGAGGCATCATAGCGTGTAGCCGGTGGTGAGCGCAGCGCCACCACCGGATCCCATTCCCACGAGGGCCCGCACCCCGGCAGGGGTGCCAGCGCGGCAGCCCCCAAGCAAGCCCACACGCGAAGCGAAAGCCTCCCGCGCCAGCGCTCCGCGCTCACCGAATACGCTAGGCAACTCACGCTTATAGGGCTAATGGAGCGGAGACTGTGAGTCCATAAAAAAAGCCACCCGGTCAGTGAGACCGGGTGGCTTTGGTTCAAGGCCTAGGGGCCTTGGGGGAGGTCAACTCAGTTTTGAGTCACCTTGACGCGGAGGAGGCGGAAGCTCCCGGCGGTGATGGGTTTGGCGTCGCGGACCACGACCGATTCCCGACCGCCACCGATGTTGGTGATGGTAGTGGTTACTTCGGACGGGCTGGAGCTCCAGGTGGTGGCGCTGGTGGAGACCTGGCCCACGGTGCTGATATCGTTGAGGCCGACTGGACGAGTCCAGCTGACCGCGAGATATTTGTCGGCTCCGATGGTCACAGTGGAGGCCGGTGGGGCCGCGCTGAATCCGACTGGGCTGGTGCCGAGGGCGTATTCCATCAGGTTGGTGATGCCATCGCCATCGGGGTCAGCGTTGGGTTGTTGGGCGGCGGCGTCAGTCCCCGCAGGGAATGCTGCAGAAGCCCAGGAGCCATAGCCCGTTTGGGTGATGTTGAGGAGGAGTTCCTTGCCAACGATGCTGAAGGCGGCGGTGCTGCCGGCTCCGAGGTTGAGAGCGCTGAAGTCGCTCGAAGCGAATCCAGTGCTGCCGGTCCATTGCACCAGCTTGTAGGTCCCGGCACCGCCGGCGCCGTGGAAGTCGAAGGCGAAGACGCTTCCTGGTCCTTTGACGAAGTCGCCGGTGATGGCGAGGCGGCTGCTCGCGTTGGCGGCTCCCAGTTGGAAGTTCCAAGCGTCGTTGCTGCCCACCCAGGTGACCGACTGCGCGGCGTTGAGCGTACCGATGGAACCCAGGGTCCCCGGAGCGATGCTGCCGCTGACGCTCATGGCGCCCCCGATGATCCCGGTGCCCCCGAGGCTACCGCCGCGGTCGACCGCGACCGGTCCGGTGGCGGCCGTGAAGTCTCCGTTAATCAGGAGGCTGCCGGTGGTTACGGTGGTGGCGCCGCTGAAGCTCCCGGCCCCGTTCAGGACGAGCTCGTCTGTCGAGTAGGACGGCGAACCGTCGACCGTCAGATTGCCAGTGCCGCTGAGGGGACCCGTCAAGATGGCGTCGAAGCCATTCATGTAGCGAGTGGAGATCAGGTTGCTGCCAGCGAGGACCACGGCGTTGGCGATCTGTCGATTGTTCGGCTGATAGACTTCGTAGAAGGTTCCGATCTTGGTGTAGTTGCCGATCGCCTTGTTGGCATCCTTGCCGCCATTGCCGTCGTCGGGCAGGGTGGTGGAGTAGCCGAGGCCCATGTGCTGCCAGCCGCCGTTGCCGTTGGCATCGTTGGGTCCGGATCCGCCGCCGCCGTCGCGGACGCTGACTCGGAAGTCGTGCGGTCCAGGGCTGAGGACAGTTTGTCCGGAAGTCACCGCGCCCCAATCGCCGTCGCTCAGGATGACGTCGCCGTCGATCTCGAGGTAGACATCGTCGTCGAATTGCTCGGCGAAGGTGTAGAGGGTGGAGGAGGACGCTGGGTTATTGAATTTCCCAGTGTAGGTGGTGCGGCGCTGACCTCCGAGGGCCTGGCGGGAGTTAACCCCCGAGAGCACTGGGTCCATCACGGTCTTCTTCGCGCTATCGAGCGCTTCCCAGCGCTGAGCGGAGTCGATGTATTCCTGGCCGCCCGCGTTGCTGAGGTGCAGGGTAGCACTGGAGAGACTGATCGGGCCGCTGCCGGCGGCGTTGTTGGAAGCCAGCACCGTAGTACCGGCGGCCGACAGATTCAATCCGGCGGATCCAGTGGCGGCCGCGCCGCCGCTGAGCACCAGGGTGCCGTTGCCATCCTTGCGGAAGCTACCAGGGCCTTGGAGCGCGCCGAGGATATTGAGGCGAAGGTCGCCCTTGCCGCCGCCGTCGCCGGTGTTGGCGCGGAGGATCCCCGAGCTGCCCGCGGTGGACGAAATCGTGCCTGAGTAGGTCAGGTCTTCATCGTCGTAGCGCGTCTCAATGATGGAGTCGTTGTTGAGCACCATCATCTGGTCGCGGCGAGCCCCTTGGCCGGACCACGAGCTGAGGGTGACGCCGCTGGCCAATTCCACGGTCACGGTCGGATCGACCCAGGTGGTGGCTTCAAAAGCGGTGAAGTTTTGCAGCACCATGCGGGAACCTGGGCCCCCGACGAGGCGGGTGTTCACCAAGTTGTTTTCATTGTTGCCCTTCATGGTCAGGGTGTGGCCATTGAGGTCGAGGCGGTTCGGGCCGCCGTCGACGCGGAGGCGATTGCCGTTGGCAGTGGTGCTGGCGTCTCCGGAGAGGACGTAGTTGTTGGGCATCCCCCAACCGCCACCTTCAACGTAGAAGACCCCGTTGCCATCTGGGCCATTGCCGGCGGCATTGACGCGGGCGTTGACGTGGAGGTCGCCTCCACCCCCCTTGTCGCTGAGGATTTGGGATCCGACGGCGAGGTTGATTTGGCGGCCGCCTTCATCCGGGATGGTCATGTCGTTGCGGGCGAACGAGATGCGCTGACCGGCGAGGAGATTGATGTTCTGGCCATCGTTGGGCGGAACGGCTCCGTTGGACCAGTTGCCGGGGTCAAGGATGTTGTTGTTGCCGGCGCCTTGGCTCCAGTAGAAGGTTTTGGAGACATCCAAAGCCGTGAAGGTCCAAGTCTCGGTGCGCGCGGTGGAGGCGGAGTCCGTGTAGCTCAGCTGCACGGTGTGAGCCCCGCCAGTCCAGCCAGCCGAGGGAAGATACTTCACGTCGGTGTAGATCGGCACCGTACTCAGCAAGTTGGCGTTGGTCACGGTGGGAGTAACCACCGCACCGTCGACTTTCAGTTGGATACTGGCATCGACCACGGAAGCCACGCCGTCGATGAGGCGAATTTCCAGGGGGTGAGCTTGGTCGGCTTTGAAGCCGCCCATGCTGGACGGATAAGGGGTGATGGCGGTGATCGATGGCTTGGCCGTCATTCCCGCGTAGTAGCCCTTGATGGCTTCCGCGTCGTTGGTGTCGTTGATCTGCACCTTGGTGCCGTCCTGCTTGACGCTGAAGAATTCCAGGTTGGCACCGCCGCCGCCTTCCCACCAGAGCAAGCGCACCGGGTAAAGGCCCGCCACGGGCACTTCGATGTCGAAGGTGGTATCGGAGGCCCCGCGGCCGCCGCTGAAGACGCCCGCCACGCTGCGGTTGAAGACGTCCATCGGCGTTCCGCCGACCGAGAGGGTGAAACCGTCATCGCTGTTGACGCCCAAACGGGTCGGGCCCGCCGGCAATTGCAGCCAGGTGAAAATTTCCCCGGTGATGTTGTCGGTGTTGCCGGTGGTGCCGGGGATGCCGGGGATGGTGGTTTCACCACCAAAATTCCCCTGCTGCGCCCCGTCCTGATCCCAGTTCAGCACGCCAGAAACCACGGTTTGGATGCCTTCAGGCTGCGCCACGTTGGGAGCGATCACGCTCGCAATGCCATCCCAATACCCGCGCTGGATCTGAATTTCAGGCAAGGGCAGGAGGTTGGAATCCCCAGGAGTGCGGCCGAAGGCCAACTGGTGGACGTTCGCCAAGAAGGACTCGGCGCTGGTGTCGACTTGGCCCGGAGCCGCTTTCCAGGCGGTATCCAGGGTAGCGAAGGGCGCGACGAGGAAGGTCCAGGTTTCGGTGCGGGAGACTGCGGCGGAATTGGCGTAGGTGAGGGAAACGCTGTGTTCCCCCGCGGTCCAGTAGCCGCTTGTCGGCAGGTAGCTGATGTTGGTGCTGTTGCCCGCATTGGCCAGGGTCGGCGTCACCACCGCGTTGTCGACCTTGAGGACGATGCTGCCGTCGTTGACCGCGCGCACGCCGTCGACCAGCTCAATCAGGATGGCATGGCGATTGTTGGTGCCAAACGTGGTGCCCGGGTACGGGGCGATCGCGTGGATGGAGGGCTCCATGGGCAAGCCGGCGTAGTATCCCTTGATGGAATCGGGATCGTTCGGGTCGTTGACGAGGACCTTGGTGCCGTCGGCCTTGACGCTGAAGAACTCCAAGTTGGCGCCGCCGCCGCCTTCCCACCAGAGGAGGCGCACGGGGTAGAGGCCGGCGACTGGCGCGGCGATTTCAAACTGGGTATCGGAGGCTCCGCGGCCGCCGTTGAAAACCCCGGCGGTGACTTTGCCGAAGAAGTCGAGCGGGGAGGCGCCCACCGAGAGGGTGAAGCCGTCGTCGCTGTTGACCCCGAAGCGGGTGACCCCAGCGGGGAGTTGGAGCCAGGTGTAGACTTCGCCGACGATGTTGTCGGTGCTGTTGGTGGTGCCGGGAATGCCGGGAATCAGGCTCTCGCCGCCGAAGTTGCCTTGTTGGGCGGCGTCTTGGTCCCAATTGAGGACCCCGGCGATGACGGTTTCCTGGCCTTCGGGAAGGGCGACGTTCAGGGCGTTGCCGCCGATGGCGCGGTCAAAATACCCGTTTTGGATTTGAATTTCCGGGTCAGGCAGGGCATTGGCGTCGCCAGGGTAGCGGCCAAAGGACAACTGGTGGACGCGGGCCAGGAAGGTTTCGGCGCTGGTGTCGACCTGGCCGGGGGCGGCCTTCCAGGCAGTGTTCAGGGTGGCGTACGGGCCGACGACTGCTTTGCCGGAAATGCTCAAAGCGTTGTTGTTGGCGTCTTTGCCCGTGACGACGAGGGCGTGTTCGCCGACGGCGAACAGGGCCGGTGGCGTCGTTTGGAATTTAAAGGTCGTCGCGGTCCCGTCTTTGGAGGCGGTGGCGGCCACGGCGGCCCCGTCGATGGTGACGGTGTAGGGCTTGGTGGGGTCAAAGGCGACGGTGAGGGAGTCGGTCAGGACGGCCTTCAAGGTCGAGGCATTGAGGGAAATCGAGGTCAACAGCGGCACCTGCGAGATCGCGGTGGTGACCGCGATGTTGTCGACGTGGTGGTTAGAGTTGGCGCCGCCGGTGCGGCCGGCGAACACCAAGCGCCCCGGGCCGGGGGTGTAGGTAGTGGCAAAGTTGCTCAGGATGGGGACGCCCTTGTAGCTGACGTCGAGGGTGCCATCCGGATCCAATTTGACCGTCAAATTGACAAAGCTGTGGTCGGCGACCTCGAAGGTCACGGGGTCGGGCGCGCGGTCGGCGGGGCCGGTTTGCAGGGACGAGGTATCCGAGGCGCTGCCGTTGCGGGTTGGGAGGGCGGTCTGATTGACCTGGACGCCGTCGACGCGGACGGAAATCCCGACCACGTCGTTGTCGCCGCTGTCCCATTCGTCGAGAAGCACGCTGATGCCGCTGCCGGTGCCTTCTTCAGGGGCGATGGGGAACCCGCCGCCAGTGGCGATCACGGGGTCGCCTTCGCGGGCGAAGTTGACGCTGTAGCCGTCCGCAGGGGGATTGGCGGGGTTGCCACCGCCGGTGCGGAGGTCGCAGGAAAAGGTGAAGGAGTTGACGATGCCGCCGTTGTCGAGGTCATCAAAAACGATGGTCCCGGATTGGCTGTTGGCAGCGTCGGTGATGGAGAGGTATCCGGTGCCGCCGACCCCGCCACTGGGGCGCCAGGTGGAATTCCCGAACAGGGTGAGGATCCCCGAGGGATCCGTATTGAAGTCAAAGGTGGCAGAGCCGGCCTGGACGCTGTTGGTCAAGGCCGCCATGCCCAACAGGGACATCGTGGTCGATAATAGTTTGGTTTTCATGGGAGAGAGTGGGGTGGCGAAAAAGGCTTTGGCTAAAAAATTTTCGGTTTGGGGAGCTCCGGGCCCGCAATCTGCTTTAGGTTTGCGGGCTGAATGATCTCCTGCGGAGGGGGTTGAGGAAGGCTGCGGGGTGGCCGAAAGGCACTAAAAATGAGGAATCCGCTGAATTTTAATATTTAATTTGGGTCCAATCTGCCCAAACGAGAATTTTTTTCAACAAAAAAGATGGTTACGACATGGTTTCCCCACTGCGAGGGCGATCCGCCAGCCGCGATTATTTTTCTGGGTGGCTTTTGGAGGGATCGAAATGGTAATTTTTGTCGGCGGCGAGGGCTTCGGCCTGCTGGATCTCCTCGGGTTTGAGGGAGGCTTTGAGTTGGTCGGCGGCGGTGCGGGCTTCGGCGACGGCGTTGGAGCTGGCGCGGAGGTAATAGGCGAGGGCGACTTGGGGCATGCGGCGGCCGCCGAGGCCGCTGTCGAGGATCCGGCCCACCAGGAGCTGGCTGCGCGGGTGGCCGACCTTGGCGGCGACGGAGGCCATTTCCAAGGCGAGCTGTTTATTTTCCAGGCAGCCGGTGCCGCTGTAGTACGAAGCCGCCAACTGGGCCAGAGCGGGAACGTGCCCGTGGTCGGCGGCGAGGCGGAACCACCCGCTGGCGGCGACGGGGTCCCGGGGCACTCCGCGGCCGGTGGCGTAGCATTCTCCGATGCGGTGCATCGCGGGCACTTCCCCGGCTTGGGCGGCTTCGCGGCAGAGGCTGAGCGCTTTTTCGGCGTTGGCAGTGAGCCCGGCGCGGCCGGCGTCGTAAAATCGGCTGAGGAGCCAGAGGCCGAGCGGGTCCTTGGCGGCGGCGGCTTTTTCGAGCCAAGTCAGGGCCACTTCTTCATTAGCCGGGCGGAGGTGCCCCTCCAACTCGGCCTCTCCCATCTTGCCGAGGGCTGGGGGGTCGCCCGCTTCGGCGGCCATTTGCCAATAAAACATGGCTTTTTCGGGATTTTTGTCGGCGCCGAGGCCCTGGTCGAGGCAGCGGGCCACCGCGGTCATGGCCTCGGGGACGCCTGCCTTGGCGGCCTCCTCGTAGAGGGCAAAGGCCTGCTTGAGGTCCTGCGAGGGGGCCCCGCGGCCCAACTCGTGCATTTGGCCCAGCAGGTAAATGCTGGCGGCATCGCCCTGGGCCCGGCCCTCGCTGGCGGCCTGGAAGGCGGCGCTGGGGTTGTTCTTGGCAAAGGCGTCGAGGACCGCCTGGGCGGCGGCGGAACGCGGCGCCGCGCTAGGGGGAGCCTCCGGCGGCGCCGCTTCCGGCGCCGACCAGGCGGGGGCGGCGGCGAGGAGCGCAGCCAGCAGGAGACATTTCATAAGGGGGAAGGGGTGGATCTGGATTAAGGCTTGAGCTCAACCTCGCGGGTTCCAGCGGGGAGGTCCTGCTCAGCTTGGCGGCCATCTGGCCAAAGGACGCGCACCTTGGCGGCGGCGCCGCGGGTCCCGAAGTGGAGCACCGCGGGGGCCTGGCTCAGGTAGCCGCCGCCGGCGTGGTATTCCTGGAGGCGGACCGGCTGGCCGACTTGTTCCACGCTGACGTGGACTCCGGGAGCGGATCCCAGGGGCAAGCGGACTTTGAGGAATTGGTCGGGGGCGGTGGACTGATTGAGCAGGGCCGCGGCGGTGTTGTCGTTGGTGGTGATGAGCAGGTCGGGAACGCCGTCGCCGTTGAGGTCGGCCGCGGTGGCGGCCTTGCAGTCGCGCGGCAGGGCCAGGCCGCTGGCGCCAGCCGACAGGGCGGCAAAACCGCGCTTCCCCTGGTTGAGGAGGACTTGGCCGAGGCCGCCGTCGTAGTGGCCGGTCTCGATTTGGGGGCTGTGGAAATTCTGCGCCAGGCAGAGGTCGGGCTGGCCGTCGCCGTTGACGTCGCTCACCGCGATGCCGAAGACCGGAGCCACTTGCACGAGGCGCTCCAGGGCCTGGAACTTGAAGATCGGCTGGCCCTGGGCGTCGTTCCCTTCGTTCCAGAAAATCCCCGTGCCCAAGGTGTTGGCCTCAAATTTTTGTCCTTTTTCCAGGGCTTCGCCATAGACTTCCTTCAGGCTGGCGCTGGCAAAAGCGTGGTAGGTGGGGAATTTCGCCTTGAGGAAGGGCATGGCCGTGGAACTGCAACTGCGGCCGCGCTCCGGGTACAGGGTGTTCCCCTCCCGCTTCACCTCCACGATGTTCTTCCGGCCAGTGTTGTCGCAGTCGGCGTAGTAAAGCAACTTCGGCTTGTCCGGCGAAGCCTCTTTATACTTCGTATTGTAGCCAAAATTCCCTGCGATGAGGTCGAGGCGGCCGTCGCCGTCCAAATCGGCGGTCTCCACGCTGGTCCACCACCCGGTATTTTTCGCCAGGTCATCCGACGCGCCGGGGCGCTCCGCCAGTTTCCCCTGGGTGTTAATAAAGAGTTTCACCGCCCCCCACTCGTGGGCCACCAGGAGGTCGGGCCAGCCGTCGAGGTTCACATCCGACCACACGGCACCGCTGGCCATGCCGGATTGGCGCAGGCCGGGGCCGCCGACGGCGTCCGTGACATCGGCAAAAGCAACCTGGCCGGGCTTGCTGTCGTTCCGGAGCAGGCGGCTTTCGGGAGCCGTCGGGTAGCCATTGGGCACTACCCGGCTGCCAATGTAGAGGTCGACGTCGCCGTCCTTGTCGAAATCCACCGCCGCCACGGGCCCGCTGGCCTTGAGGAATGCCGGCAGGGCCCCCGACGGCGCCTTGCTGAATCCGCCCTTCCCATCATTTAAATAGAGGCGGTCGGCCAACAGAGGATTGCCCTCCTTAAACTGATAAGAACCGCTCGCCACCAGGAGGTCGGCATCGCCATCTCCGTCGGCGTCGAAAAAGACCGCGCCCATGTCCTCGTGGGCCTTGTCGGCCTGGAAGGCGTCGGTCCACTGGGCCCCGAAGCCTCCCTTGCGGTTCGCCAGGCGCAATTCCCCCGGCTGACCCGCTCCGCCGCCAATGTAAAAGTCCTGCCAGCCGTCGCCGTTGACGTCGGCCCAGGCGATCGCGGGCCCCAGCTGGGACAGCCCGTGCGGCAGGAGCAATTGGTCCGCGTAGTCGTCATAGGGCACCTCCTGGTGCCGCAAACTGGGAAAGGAAGCCGAGGCGACGAACACGGGCGGCGCGGGCGCCGCCGCCGCCACCGGAGCCACTCCGGCGTCGGGCGAAAGCACGTGCACTTGGTTCACCGCCAGCTTTTCAAAGCGCTCGCTGCTGCCATCCGGCCAAGTCACCGCCGCCGATTCCACCACCGCGTCCGCCCCGACCCCAAAGTGGAGTAGGGCCTCGTTGTGCGAGTGGTATCCCGAGCTGGGGAAAAGCTGGCGGACTTGCGCGCCCGAGGCCGTTTTGACGACGATTTGCGTCCCAATGCCTTCGGTGTTCGGGCCCTTGCCGCGGATCCGAAAGATCACCGCGTTGGCCTTATCGCGGCCCGCCGCACCGTTGCGGTAGAGCGTCGGCGGTTCGCCGAGATTGATTTCCACCAAATCCAAGTCGCCATCCCCGTCGAGGTCGCCCCAGGCGCAGCCGTAGGTCACCCCGGTGCGGTTGAGCCCCCATTCCTCTCCGCTGTCGTGAAAATGCAAATCCCCCTCGTTGCGGTAGGCCCGGTGTTGCTCCGGCCGGGTGGTCTGGTCCTTGTAAAAATCCCACTGGTGGCTCCCCGCACGACTCGCTTCATCGATCACAAAATCTGAGTGATTCATGGCCCGGATGACCCCGTTGGTGAGGTAGACGTCGAGTTTCGCGTCCTGATCGTAGTCCCCAAACTTCACCGCCCAGGTCCAGTCGGTGCTGGCGATCCCCAGCATGTAGGCCGCCTCCAAGAACCGGCCGGTGCCCGTGCCCAGCAGGCAGGTGTTGCGCATGTACTGCGGCGGCGACGAGGTCACCGCCCGCTTTAAGTTGGTGCCGCCCATCGCCCCCATGGTGGTCTTGCTCTTGTAGTGGGTGGTGGCGGCCATATCGGCGAGGAAAAAGTCGGGCAAGAGGTCGTTGTTGAGGTCCCCGGCGTCGGCTCCCATGCTGAACCAGCTGGTGTGGGGCGCGGCCTGCGCCAGGACATTTTTAAAGGTGCCGTCCCGATTGTTGCGCCATAGGCGGTCCTCCGACAGAAAGTCGTTGCCCACGAAGAGGTCCGGCCAGCCGTCCTGGTCGTAGTCCCACCACGTGGCCGACAGCCCGTCGCCGCGCCCCGAAATGCCCGCTTCCTTGGTCACATCGCGGAAAACCGGCACCCCGCCCGCACCCGGCCCGTCGTTGCGAAACAGCAGGTCCGGCCGCCCGGCAGGCTCCACGCCCGAATTTTTCGCATCATATTTCCACAGCGCATAGTACCGCTCCATCCCGTCCAACAGGCGCCACGTGGTCCCGTCAAAAGACACCGGCGAGCGCTCCTTGGACGGAAAGCCCGCCGGATCTTCCACCTTGTTGGTCAGGAGGAACATGTCGAGGTCGCCATCCCGATCGTAGTCCACAAACGAAGCGCTATGGCTGGAATCCACCACCGCCACGCCCGCCACCTGGGCGACCTCCTTAAACGTCGGGATTCCCTGGGCGCCCGGCCCTTGGTTGAGAAAAAGCTGGTTCGCCGCCTCGTAGTTGCAACAGTAGAGGTCCAAGTCGCCGTCGCCGTCCACGTCCGCCAGGGTCACCCCCGTCGTCCAGCGGCCCGCCCCGTCCAGGCCCGGCCCGACCGCCTTGGTGATGTCCTCAAACTTGAAACCGCCCAAGTTGCGGTAGATAGCGTTGGACCCCGCGGCGCCGCCGATCACCAAATCCGGCAAGCCATCACCCGTGATGTCCCCCACCGCGATCCCCCCCACCACAAAGCCCGAGTGGTACAGGTAGCTCAGCGGGTGGTCGTTTTGCACCTCGGGCACCATCGTCACTCCCGACTGCGCCGCCGCCACCGTCTCAAAGAGCTTCCCCCCAGCGCGCGGCCCGGCAGGCCCAAAAGGCCGGGATACCACCCCAGCACATACCGGCGCAGCAAGGCAAAGGAGCCACGCGGACACGCGCAACCCAAAAGGGGGGACAGGGTTTTTCATACTTATTTAAGCAAGGGCTGGCGATTTTAACGCAATTAGCGCTTTGGCGTCAAGATCCCGTGCTTTTTCTTTGCCCCTCGGCCGTTTTTATTTGAACGCCCCTTCCCCAAGAGCTCCCAACCGGCCGCCCGCCAGGCCTTCCGGCCAGCGCCGCTCCCCCCCCCCAGCACACCTTCCCCTCCGGGGTCGGCCCTACTTCAACTCCCGAATCCGCAGGTTCCGGAAGCGATAGGTCGCCCCCTTCTCCCCGTGGTGCTGAATCGCCAGCGGGCCCGCGGCGTCGCGCGCGTCCTCCACCTCCGTGGTCACGACCCCATTGACCTCGATCTTGATTTTGCTCCCTTGGCAGGTGATGCGGTAGGTATTCCAGGCATTGCGCTGAAAAGCTCCCGCCGCCCGCTTGGCGAAGGCCGCTTCCGAAGCCGCATCCCCCTTGATCGGGCTGATAAACCACCCGCGCAGCCCCTCGTCGTACAGGCCGCCCGACCACATCCGGCCCACGTCCCCATCCACTTCCGCCTGGTAGCCGCTCACATTGCCGGGCTTCACCCGGCAGCGGAACATGAAGCCGCTGTTGGCCTGGCCTTCTGGGAGATGCACCTCGCCCTCAAACACAAAATTCGCGTATGACTTCTCCGTGCAGAGAAAAAACTTCTTCTCCGCCGTCAGGCGAATCTCCCCGTCCACCACCACCGCCTGGCCAAAACTGTAGGGATTGCTCCAGCCCGCGAGCGTTTTCCCATCAAAAAGGGACCCAAAACCCTCCGCCGCCGCCGCCTTCGCCCCGCCCTCCACAGCTTGCCCCAAGGCGGGACCCCCCGCGCTCAGCGCCAACAACAAACCAAAAACCGGGCGAAAATTCACAAAAAACCGCTTCATTCGGTGAACCTTGAACGCTCAACCCTCCCCAAGGCAAGCTGTTTCGCGCCCAACTGCCAAAACCCACTCCCCTCAGCCCCCCAAATACCGCAAATTATTGAAGATCAAAAGTGCGACAAGACAGAACCGGCCCTCAAGGCACCTTATTCCGAAACCCTTTTTGTGCTCTTTGTGTTCTTTGTGGTTACCCCCCTCAGCGGCCCCAGCTCCGCCTTGGCTTTGCCGTTCATTAACCACAAAGAACACAAAGATCACAAAAGGTTCGCCGCAAGGACCTCGCTTTTTCGGTCAATCCACTGACGTTCAATGGCTCAACGAGACCGAACCGGCCCTCAAAGCACCACATTGCGAA
>CANHIJ010000118.1 GCA_947460575.1 Verrucomicrobiales bacterium
GAAGGCCTCGAGTCTGGATTATGGATTGGGCGGATCCAACTCCTCGAGGAGTTCCTGGAGCTGCCGACAAGTTCCGGTGAGGCGCTGGCCGCTCTCAGCCTTGAGGAGCTCAAAGCCATGCAGGAGCAGCTCCACGGGGAGTATGAGCTGCGCTTCAAGCGGCGCTGATTTTAAGGAGTGGGGACGAATGCCACGTAGTTAAGGTCGATTTCGTTGATGCGCCTGAAACCATCGGAGCGCTGGCTTTAGCTGGTGGAGCTATCATGGCCAGGTTGGACAGACCGACTAAAGCCAGCCCTCCGTGGCGAATCCGGCTTAGCTACGTGCCATTCGAACTGGGACCTTGCGGTGGGACTTGGCGGGATTTAGTGATTGAGCCAAAGTGACATCTGACGTTCCAGTTAGTATCTGAGGCCTAGTTTGCCGGAGAAAAAGAGGTTCATAATCCGATGATTCGCCGCATTGCGGAACCCTCTGGCAGCAGCCGCGGAATTTACACCCAAGTGCAATGGAGCAGGCGTGAGCCGGCAATAGCGTCGATTGGGAGGTGTCCCAGAGATCATTAAAATTGAGGTGTCGACTGGCCCCCCCGCGAAAGCGCCCGCGCCTACATGAGGGTCATGGTGAAACGCATCCTGAGCAAACACGGCTTCCCGCCGGATATGCGGAGAAGGCGGTCCGGACCGTGCTCGCGCAAGCGGAGTTGCTCTGCGCGGAGTGGGTTTGGGGGCCCTTTTCATCGAAGCCCTGCCGCCTCCAAGCGGTTTTCGGCCGATCGGCGCCTGGGACATCCCCATTGCAAAAACCGCCCCGCGCGTCACCCTCCGGGAAGTTTCCCTTCGCCGAATGAAATGGCGGCCCGCCGCGCCCTGTAAAGACTCCACTCCGCCGGGCCAGCCCCGCTCCCATCGCTCGCATCGTTCCCCTCCGATCCCCTCCTTCCCATGACCCGTACTCAGTGGCTCATCTGCATCATCGCCTCCATCGGCTTCGCCTTTGATATCTATGAGCTTCTCATGCTCCCGCTCATCATCAAGCCGACCCTGCTGGCCCTCGGCGGGCTGGTGGTCGGCACCCCGGAGTACACCCAGTGGGCCCGCGTCCTCTTTTTCGTCCCTGCGATAGCCGGCGGGGTTTTTGGCTTGCTGGGCGGTTGGCTGACTGACCGCCTGGGCCGCCGCCGCGTCCTCACCTGGAGCATTCTCATTTACGCCTTCGGCGCCTGCGCGGCGGGCTTTTCCACCTCCCTAACCCAACTCCTCATCTGTCGCTGCTTCGTCTTTGTGGGCGTCTGCGTGGAGTTCGTCGCCGCGGTCGCTTGGCTGGCAGAAATCTTCCCTGAACCCCGCCAGCGCGAAAAAGTGCTCGGCTTCACCCAAGCTTTTTCCTCAATCGGCGGCCTCCTCGTGGCCCTCATTTATGGTTTTTGCGTCAAATCCGCGGCTTCCCTCCCGGCCATCCACGGGGCCCACGAAGCATGGCGCTACACCCTCATCTCGGGCCTGATCCCCGCCATTCCGCTCATCATCATCCGGCCCTTCCTGCCCGAGTCTCCTTCCTGGCAGGCCAAAAAAGACGCGGGCACCCTGCGCCGCCCGCGCTTGGCGGAACTCTTTTCTCCGGCCCTCCTCCGCACCACGCTGGTCACCACGGCCCTCTTTGCCTGCTGCTACGGCATCGCCTTTGGCGCCATTCAACACCTTCCCCAGATGGTCCCCGGCCTGGCCGACGTGAAATCCGCCGTCGCCACGGCCCAGTCCGCCGCCAAAGCCCAGGCCACCCCCGGCGCCCCGGTTTCCCCTAAAGTGCTGGCCATTGCCAAATCGGAAATCGAGCAAAAAACCTCTGCCTCGGTGCAGACCTGGCAAGAAGTGGGCGGCCTGGTGGGCCGGGTCCTCCTGGCCTTTGCGGCTCTGTATATTGCGAGCCGCCGCGCGCTGCTCCGCCTCTTCCTGGTTCCTTCGCTCATCTTCATCCCCGGCCTCTTTTGGTGGATGAGCAACAACTTCGCCACCCTCGAAGTGCTCGGCCTGGTCAAGTGGGCGGTCTTCGCCGCCGGGCTGCTGCTGGTGGCCCAGTTTAGCTTCTGGGGCAACTACATCCCCCGCGTCTTCCCCCTCCACCTCCGCGGCACGGGCGAGAGCTTTGCGGCCAATATCGGCGGCCGCGTCCTCGGCACCAGCATGGCCTGGATCTTCTTCACCTACAGCGCGTCCACCCCGCCCAATCCTGGGAAAATGGCTGCCACCGCCGCCGCCATCGCCCTTGTCATGGGCCTCATCGGCTTCGCCCTCACGTTCCTCCTTCCCGAGCCCCTCCCCGAGGACGAAGGCCACTGAACCCAGCCCTCAGCCCTCCGCGCGGAGCACGCCCCCTAGCAAGACCCGCGCCCGCAAGCCCCCGCGGTGCTTCAGCGCCGCCTCGGCCCCGGGGTGAAAGGCCTCATCCATCCAGTAGCAGGGCGAGCATTCCGCCACCCCGGCAAAGCGCAGCCCCTGGACCTCAAATTCCTCCCCAATCAAAGCATTGAGGTCCTGACCAGCCGTTAAAATATTGCGCCGAAACACCGAGGCCTCCCGGTCCCACACCCCCAGCCGCTGACACAGCTCGGCGTACACTTCCTCGGCAAAAAACGTCACCTGCCCCCGGTAGTCCGGCTTGTACCCAAAAAACCGATCCCCCACGATCCCCTGCCCCGCCACCAGTTCCAACTCCGGCGCCTCCACCATCGGTGCCGTCCCCGCCGGTTTCCCGTGGTGACCAAAATAGTTGTGCGCCGGAGAATAGTAGAGTCGCCGCAGTCTCATAGGTGCCGTTTTTAACTAGTTATCTCGCCTGCGCCCCGGGCCTCTGGGCCCCGCTCGGCGCGGCCCTCCGGGGAGGCGGCACTCCATTCCCGCCGCGCCCCCCCGCGCAAGCGCAGAATCCTCACCCTGCGGCCGCCGCGATGCTCACCTCGATGCTCTTCGACGTCGGCGTGCCACTGCGCTCCGCCGCCGACCCCAGCGGCACCAGCACGTTGGCTTCCGGGTAGTAGGCCGCGCAATTTCCCCGCGGCATCTCGTAGGGCACCGCCTGAAAACCCGCGGCCTGGCGCGTCCCGTCCGCCCAATAGCTCGTGATGTCGACCAACTGCAGCGGCCGCAGCCCCCGCTCTTTCAAATCCAGCGGATTCATAAACACGATCCGCCGCCCGTGCCCAATCCCGCGGTACCGGTCGTTGTTCCCGTAAATCGTGGTGTTGAACTGGTCGTGGCTGCGAAACGTCTGCAGCACCAAATGCCCCGCCGCCGCCTGAAACGCGCTCACCGCCGCGGTGTGAAATTCCGCCTTCCCGCTCGCCGTGTCCCACACCCGCCGACCCGCCCCATTCGGCAAACGAAAGCCTCCCGCCTGCCCCACCCGCTCGTTGAAATCCTTAAAATCAGGCAGCACCCGCTCGATGGCGTCCCGCACCGCGCTGTAATCGTCGGCAAAGGCCTTCCACCGCACCCGACTCCGCTCGCCCAGCACCGCCGCCGCCAACCCGCACACAATGGCCGTCTCGCTGCGCAAATGCGGCGAAGCCGGACGCAATTTCCCCCGCGATGCGTGCACCATGCTCATGCTGTCCTCCACGGTGACAAACTGCGGCACCCCCCCGCGCAGATCTTCCTCGCTCCGACCCAAACACGGCAAAATAAGCCCGGTTCCCCCGGTCACCAAATGCGAGCGATTCAATTTGGTCGCGATGTGCAAGGTCAACCCGCAGCGACTCAAGGCCTCCGCCGTATAGGCCGTGTCCGGCGCCGCCTGCAAAAAATTCCCTCCCAAGGCCACAAAGACATGCCCCGGCACCTCGTGCATGGCTCGGATCGCGGCCACGGTGTCAAACCCGTGCTCCCGCGGCGCCGCAAAGCCAAACTCCCGTCCCAAGGCGTCCAAAAAGCTGTCCGGCATCTTTTCAAAAATCCCCATCGTCCGGTCGCCCTGCACATTCGAGTGCCCGCGCACTGGACACAGCCCCGCCCCCGGTTTGCCGATCGCCCCCAAGAGCAAGTGCACGTTCACGACCTCCCGCAGCGTCGCCACCGCATTGCGGTGCTGCGTCAAGCCCATCGCCCAACACGTGATCAAGTTCTTCCGCTCTCCCGCGGCCCGCGCGGTGCGCTGCATCGCCTCCCGCGGCAACCCACTCAAGGCTTCTAACTCCTCCCAGCCCTGGCTCCGCACCCGGGCCGCATACTCCGCAAAGCCCACCGTGTGCACCGCAATGAAATCCTCATCGAGCATCCCCTCTTCCACCAAGGTCTTGGCCATCCCTCGCAGCAAGGCCATGTCGCCATTTAAGTTAGGCTGCAAGTAGTCCGCCGCCAAGGGCGTGGCTTGCCCCAGCACTCCCCCCACCTCCTGGGGATGCTTAAAACCTAACAATCCGGCCTCCCGCAGCGGATTCACCGCCACCAAGTGCGCCCCCTGCCGCACCGCCACCTGCAACGCACTCAACATCCGCGGATGATTGGTCCCCGGATTCTGCCCCATCAACAAAATCATCCCCGCCTGGTGGATGTCCTCTAACGTCACCGTCCCCTTCCCCACCCCCACCGACTCCTTCATCGCCAATCCGGACGATTCATGGCACATGTTAGAACAGTCCGGCAGATTGTTAGTGCCAAACTGCCGCGCAAAAAGCTGCCACAAAAACGCCGCCTCATTGCTCGCCCGCCCCGAGGTGTAATAAATCGCCCGATCCGGCTCCGGCAAGCTGCGAAAGGCCGCCGCGGCCACGGCCTCGGCCTCCTCCCAGCTGATGGACTCGTAGTGGCTCGCCCCCGGTCGCCGCACCATGGGTTCGGTCAAGCGGCCTGCCTGGTCCAGTTCGTAGTCGGTCCACCCGCCCAACTCCGCCACCGAGTGCTTCGCAAAAAATGCCGCGTCGACCCGCGCCCGCGTAATTTCAGAAGCCAAGGCCTTGGCCCCGTTTTCGCAAAATTCAAACGCGCTGCGGTGCCCGTCCGGATCCGGCCAGGCACAGCTCGGACAGTCAAAGCCGTCCTTCTGGTTGAGCCCCAGCATGCCCTGCACCGCCCGCAGCGGGTCCGCCCGCGTCAGCAAATGCCGGAAGGACGACAGCACCGCCGTCGTCCCCGCCGCCGCCTCCGACGGCTCTCCCACCCGCAGGTCGGCAAAATCTTCCAAAGGGGTCAGAGCAGGGGAATCAGCGGAATTCGGCATGGCAGGGTCGCTAGTACGCAGCAAAAAGGCAAAATCTTATCAAACCTCCGCTCACCCAGCAATCCCCAAGCGCAAGCAAAATCCCTCTGGCCTCACCCTCGCCGCCGCGGCGCCAGCGGCACCTGCTGCGTCAAACAGTGAAACGACCCCAATCCCCACACCAATTCCCGCGAATTGATCGGCACGATCCGCCGGTCCGGAAAGGCTTCGCCCAATATCGCCAGGGCCTCGGCATCGCGCGGGTCCCCAAACACCGGCACCAATACCACTCGGTTGGCGATGTAAAAGTTCGCATAGCTCGCCGGCAGCCGCTCCCCCTCGATGATCACCGGCGACGGCATCGGCAAGGTGATCACGTTGAGCGGACTCCCATCCTCCGTGGTCATCCGGCAGAGCCGCTGGTAGTTTTCCTCCAGCGGACCATAGTTGACGTCGCCTTCGTCCTCTTCAATCACCGTCACCACCGTCTCCGGATTGATGAAGCGCGTGATGTCGTCGATGTGCCCATCGGTGTCGTCTCCCACTACCCCCTCCCCTAGCCACAGGACTTTCTCAAAACCCAAAAACGCCTCCAGTCGCGCCTCAATCGCCCCCCGGTCCAGCTCCGGGTTCCGGTTCGGATTCAGCAAACAACTCTCCGTCGTCAGCACCGTGCCGCAGCCATTGCCGTCGATCGAGCCCCCTTCTAACACCATTCCCCCATGGTGCTCCGGCAGCCCCAGGAGCTGCGCCATCGCCGTCGAGATCCCGTCGTCCGCAAAGGCTTCCGGATACTTCCCCCCCCACGCGTTATACTTCCACGACGTCGCCGCGACCTCCCCCAGCGCATCGTTGACAATAAAAATCGCCCCGTGATCCCGACACCACGGATACACCGCGGCTATGTCCGTGATCACCAATTGGCGGCGACTCTCCGCATCCAAGTGCGCCTCCACATACGCCCGGTCCGCCGGGTCCACGCAGTTCAAATACAGCCGCTCCGAGGACGTTATGGCCCGGATCATTTCCATAAAAACCGGCAGCACCCGATCGTGGTGGTCCCCCCCCGGAAACGAGGTGTCCTGCCGCGACGGCCAACTCATCCAGGTCGCCGCGTGCGGCTCCCACTCCGCCGGCATCCGCCAGCCCTGCTCCGAAAGTGTCGCTTCAGACATTGCTCAATAATGTTGTTAAATTTGTTAGCCCAAAAAGCGTTGATTGAGGTCCCCGTAGGCATCCACGCGCCGATCGCGCAAAAACGGCCACACCTCCCGCTGCTCCCGCACCAAATCAAGGTCGACCTCCACCACCAAGACCTCTTCCCGCTCCACCGCCGCCCGCGCCACCACCGCCCCGCTGGGGTCGGCCACAAAACTTCCGCCCCAAAACTCAATCCCCGGACTCCCGTTGGGCGCTTCGCTCCCGCAGCGGTTCGCCGCCGCCACATAACAGCCGTTGGCCACCGCGTGGCTCCGTTGGATGACTTCCCACGATTGCTGCTGCCGCTCGCCGTGCGCCTCCTTTTCTGGGGCCAACCACCCAATCGCGGTGGGATAAAATAAAATTTCCGCCCCGTGCAGCGCCGTCAACCGCGCCGCTTCCGGGTACCACTGGTCCCAACAAATCAGCACCCCAATCCGCCCCACCGCGGTGTCCCAGGCCCGAAACCCCAGGTCCCCCGGCGCAAAGTAAAACTTTTCCTCAAACTGCGGGTCGTGCGGGATGTGCATCTTCCGATACACCCCCAAAAACGCCCCGTCGGCATCAATCACCGCACACGAATTAAAATACAGCCCCGGCGCCCGCTTCTCATATACCGGCACTAACAAAACAACCCCCAAGCGCTTCGCCAAGGCGCCAAACCGCTCCGTCAGCGGCCCCGGCACGCTCTCCGCCAACCCAAAATAGGCGTGGTTCAAGTTTTGACAAAAATACACCGAAGCAAATAGCTCCTGCAGGCACACCAAACGCGCCCCCGCCGCCACCGCCTCCTCAATGCGCCGCTCCGCTTTTTCCAGGTTCGCCGCCACGTCTTCCCCGCAGGCCATCTGCACCAGGGCGATCTTAAAGCGACGAGTTTGAGAGGATGCGGCCATCCTCCCAAACTCAGGAACATCGCGCCCAGCGCAAGGGAAGATGAATCCCTTAGACCGACGCCCCGCTGCGCTTCCTCCCAAACCAACAACTCGCCCCTCCCAGCACCAGCGCCGCCGCCCAGGCCACCCCGAGCAGGTCGACGCCAGGCACCACCCGCTTTTCGTACTCCACGTACCCAATGCCGGTGATCTCATCCAACTTCTCCACCGCCACCTGGTCCTTGGTCCAGCCGGGATTTCTCCCCGCCTGGACCCACCACAGCGCGCTGCCGCCCATCAGCAACACCGCCAGCACTCGCAGCAACCCGCGCATCGCTTTATTTAGGACTCGCTCCCGCGATGGCTAGGCTGATCAACACCTCGTCGGACACCTTGTCCGTTGGCGCCTTCGGGTTCACCCCAAAGTCCGAGCGCTTGATGGTAAATTCGGTGCGCAGCACTACCAGGTCACCCTGCAATTTCCCGCCACTCCGCGCCCCCAATTTGTCCCGCAGCAAGGTCACCTTCGCGGGCACGCGGATGTCTTTCTCCACCCCCTTGAGCCGGAACTTTCCCTTCACCTGCGCCGTCGCGGTGTCTCCCTCCATCTTAAACCCTTCCAAGCCCGCCACCGTGAAACTGATCGCCGGATGGCTGGCCACATCCAACCAGTCCTTGCCCAACATGTGCTCCCGCATGGCGCTGTTCTCCACATTGAGCGACTTGGCTTCGATCAAAATCGTGCCCGCGGTGGCCTCTGGCTTGGCCACGTCGATGGTCAAGGTCCCACTGACCCCGTTGGCGTTGCCGCTGATGGTCTCCAGCAACCCATCCAGCTTAAAACTGGCGTGGTTCACCCCCTTGGGATCCTTGAAGTCAAAAACCTGCGGGGCCGCCACCGCCCCCCAGGGCATCGCCGCCGCCATCAAAGCCATCGCCACTGTTTTCATCGCCAGTTGTTTTTTCATAGTTAGTTGTGTTTAGGTTGTCGTCCGAAAATGCAACGCTCCGGCCCCGCCCCGGGCCAAGTGCCCCTCAACCCACTCCCGCAGGCCTCCGCTCTCCCCGCTCCACAACTCCCACGGGGCCCCGCCCTCATAGTAAAGCAGCGCCGGAACCCTGCCCACCCCAAAAATCGCCCCCAAGCCCGGCTCCGCCTCCACATCCACCCGGACAAAGTGCACCCGCCCAGCCCACTCCCGCCCCAACTCCTCCACCGCCTCCGCCATCGCCAAACACGCCGCATGCCCCGGCGCCCAAAAATGCACCACCGCCGGACGCGCCGAACCCACCACCTCCTCCGCAAAGGATTCCGCGCCTACCGCAACCACCACTGAAGGCTCTTGTTCCATCGCAACTAAAATCCAGCGCTCCCAACCAGGGCGCACCCTGCAAAGCGCTTCCAGCCCCCGCGCTTGCCTGACTTTCCAAAAAAATCCGTCCCCCCCGACCAGACCAAATCCCGCCGCCCCACCCCCGGGACCATTAGCTTTGACTTCCCCCCTGAGTCCATGTAGGAGCCATCCTTCTCGGCACCCCCCCGCGCGCCCCTCCCCTCGGATCCCCCCCACGACCCCGCCGCCTCTCCCCTCCCCTTGAACGCCTCCCCTTCGCCTCAATTCGTCGGCATCGACCTCGGCACCACTACCTCGGGCCTCGCCTACATCCGCTCCGACGGAAACCCCGAGATCGTCCCCAACGCCGACGGCGACCGCATGACCCCCTCGGTCGTCTACTTCGACAAACACGAAAACATCGTCCTCGTCGGCTCCGCCGCCCGCGACAGCGGCGACCCCGACCGCAGCGTCCACCTCGTGAAACAGCACATGGACGACCCCCACTTCACTATCCCCATCGATGGACGCCACTGGACCCCCACCGAAATCTCCGCCCTCATCCTCGCCAAACTGCGGCGCGACTGCTCCCAAACCATCGGAGAAATCCGCGACGCCGTAGTCACCGTCCCCGCCAATTTTAACGAACTCGCCCGCAAGGCGACCCTCGCCGCCGGCACCATCGCCGGCCTCAACGTCACCCGCATCGTCAACGAACCCACCGCGGCCGCCCTCTATTACGCCCACACCCAAAAACTCCAGGGCCGCATCCTCGTCTACGACCTCGGCGGCGGCACCCTCGACGTCACCATCCTCGAACTCCGTGGCTCCGAGATCCGCTGCCTCACCTCCGAGGGTGCCCGCCGCCTCGGCGGCGCCAATTTCGACGAGCGCCTCCTCGAAATCATCGCCCACGCCTACCAAAGCCAACACGGTGTGGCCCTCTACGAAAACGAACGCCAGCGCCGCCGCGTCCTCCAGAGCGGCGAGGACATGAAAAAAATCCTCTCCAAACTCCGCCAAGTCACCGACACCGTCGGCAACGAAGTCGGCGGCCTCACCCGGATCGAACTCACCCGCGACGTCTACGAGGAAGCCATCAGTCGCCTCCTCACCCGCACCCTCATGCTGGTGGAGCAGTCGCTCCAGTCCGCCAACCTCTCCCCCCAGGACATCGATCACGTGGCCCTCGTCGGGGGCAGCACCCGGATGCCTCGCGTCCGCGAAATCCTCCGCCAATTCTTCGGCTTCGAACCCACCTCCTGCGGCAACGTCGACGAATGCGTCGCCCTCGGCGCCGCCCTCTTCGCCCAAAACGGCGCCCAGGTCTCCGAAGTCTGCAACCAAAGCTACGGCACCCTCGCCCTCCTCGAAGACGCCGCCACGGGCGAAGCCATTTACGCCAATTCCATCGTCATCCCCAAAAATACCCCCATCCCCTGCCAGCACAGCCAAACCTACCTCACCTCCGAAGCCAACGAACAGCGCCTCGAAGTCGAAATCACCCAAGGAGAAGACAGCGACCCCGCCTACGTCGACGTCATCGGCCGCATTTCCCTCGAACTCCCCCCCAATCGCCCCGCCGGTTGCGAAATCACCGTCACCTACGCCTACGATATTAACCAGCGCGTCCAGGCCACCATCAAAGACGAACTCACCGGCCAAGTCACCGCCGTCGCCATCTCCTACCAGGGCGAAGGCGTCCTCAGTGACGAAGCCGTCGCCCGCCAACGCCTCGCCTTCGAAGCCATCCGCATCGAGTAAGCCCCCGCACCTCCCCCCCTTCCCGCCGCCATGTTCAAAGCCCTCGCCCGCTTTTTCGGTTTCACCCCCCGCCCATCAGCCCCGCCCCGCCGCGCCAACCACGCCCCCGCCACCCCAGCTCCTTCCCCAACTCCCCCAGCGCCCCCCGCTCGCCACACCCCGTCCCCACCAGCGATCGACCGCGCCGCTTCCCCCGAATCCCTCTGCGGCGTCACCCCCGACATGTCCCCCGAGGACCTCCGCCGCCAACTCGCCAAACTCTACCAGCGCCACAACCGCGCCGCCTCCAGCCTCGACCCCAAACTGCGCCACGACGCTGAATTCATGCTCGAAACCATCGCCGCCCTCCGAGAAAAATACTCCGCCCCACCCCCCTCCTGACCCCTCCCTCGCCCGCTTTTGACAAGCGCCGCCCCCGCGCTACACTGGCCGCCCCCCTCCTCCGCTTTCTCCTCTCCGCTTTCTCCTCTCCCGCCATGAACTCCTCCCTGCTCTCCCCCTGCGGCCCCGCGCTCCTCGCCGCCGCGCTCGCCTGCTCCGCCCTCGCCCAAGCTCCCCCCGCAGCCCCCGCAGCCCCCGCAGCCCCCGCAGCCCCCGCAGCCCCCGCCCTCAATCTCCAAGACAAACCCACCCTCGACGACCCCAAAGTCGAGCTCGACCCCATCCCCTCCGCCATCCCCAGGGGCCCCGCGCCCTCCTCCCTCCCCGGCGCCCCCCCAGCCCCGCTTGCCACCCCTGCCGAGACCGCTTCCCCGCCCGTCCAAATGCTCGCCGGCCTCGAAAAACTAACCCCCCAACAGCGCCTCACCGCCTCTCAGGGCGTCGCCGAAGTCGCCGGCTTCATGCGCGGCGTCCGCCTCCAGGAATCCCTCGCCAAACTGAACGAAGTCGAACAAATCACCGGCGAATTCCACATCGTCTCCAACATGCGCGGCGCCGTCTTCACCAAAATGCGCGACTTCCCCGCCGCCCGCACCCAATTCGAAAAAGCGATCCAACTCACCAAGGGCCAACCCAGAGAAAACTTCCACCCCACCTTCAACCTCGCCGAAATCAACTTCGTCGAGAAAAAATGGGCCGCCGCCCGCACCTCCTTCACCGAACTCCTCACCCGCAATAGCGTGCCCGACGTCGGCACCCGCCGCATCATGGAGTTCAAAGTTCTCGTCTGCTTCCTCCAGGAAAAAAATACCGCCGCCGCCCAAACTCAGGCCGAAAAGTTCGACCAATACGACAACGACTCCCCGGCCTTCTACTTCGCCCAAGCCAGCTTCGCCTTCGCCAAAGACAACAAAGAAGAAGCCGAAGAATGGATCGCCTCCGCCTCCAAAATCTACCCCAGCGACCTCAACAACGTCTACCAGGACAGCCTCATCGAAGTCGGCTGGCTCCAATCCCTCCAGTAGCCCTCCTCCCCCTCCCACCCCGCCCTCCCATGAAAACCACATTGCTCCTCGCCCTCCCCTGCTCCCTCGCCGCCCTCCTCGGCGCCTCTTTCCTCGCCACCGGCCAGGACGCCCCCCCAACCGCGAAGCCCGCCAAACCCCTCAAAGCCCTCCTCGTCATCGGCGGCTGCTGCCACGACTACGCTAAACAAAAGGACCTCCTCAAAGCAGGCCTCGAGGAGCGCGCCAACCTCGTCGTCGATATCTGCTTCTCCGCTGACTCCAGCACCAAAGCCACTTTCTCCTGCTACGATAAACCCAACTGGGCCCAAGGCTACGACGTCATCATCCACGACGAATGCTCCGCTGACATCAAGGATCTCGCCGTCGTCAATCGCATCCTCGACGCCCACCGCCAAGGCGTCCCCGGCGTCAACCTGCACTGCGCCATGCACTGCTACCGCACCGCCCCCAACGTCTCCCAACCCACCACCTCCGGTACCAACGACTCCCTCTGGTTCGACTACCTCGGCCTCCAATCCAGCGGCCACGGCAAACAAGCCCCCATCTCCATCGCCTACGCCCCCCACCCCGCCACCGCCGGCCTCAACAACTGGACCACCATCAACGAGGAACTCTACAACAACATCCGCATCCTCGACGGCACCATCCCCCTAGCCAAAGGCACCCAGGAAAAAGAAACCACCGTGGTCGCCTGGGCCCACGAATACGGCCCCAAAAAAACTAAGGTCTTCTCTACCACCATCGGCCACAACAACGAAACCGTCGCCGACCCCCAATACCTCGACCTCGTCACCCGCGGCATCCTCTGGTCCACCGGCAAACTCACCCCCGACGGCCACCCCGC
>CANHIJ010000119.1 GCA_947460575.1 Verrucomicrobiales bacterium
CTACGCCTCTTCGTTCGTCCCTCACTCCGGGCTCCGCTGCGTTCGCTCCACTTCTCGCGCTCCGCGTTGCTTGCTGTTAGGGAACTGAACTGCGGAGCACGCGGAAGCCCAGAAAGTAGTACTGGTAGGCCGGGGCGGGGTTGCTCCGGTACGCGGCCCGGCAGTAGATGGCGTTGCTGTTCCAGCTGCCGCCCCGGAACACCCGGTCCGAGCCCGAAGCCGCCCCCCGGGGATCGGTCTGCGCCCCCGACGCATAAGTCTCATACAAATCCCAGCACCACTCCCACACGTTCCCCGCCATATCCTGGAGCCCGTAACCATTGGCCGGAAAACTCCCCGCGGGCGAAGTATAAGGCTCATCGCCTACTTCGTAGCTAGGATGATACCCCTCCGTCGGGCTGACGTCGTAGGCGTCGTCACTGCTGCTATAATAATTCGCCTGGCTGTGGCGGATGGTGTCCCCCCACGGAAACCGCTTCCCGCTCAAGCCGCCCCGCGCCGCCTTTTCCCACTCCGCCTCCGTCGGCAGCCGGTATCCCTTGGCCGTCCAGCTCACCGTCGGCACCGTGGTCCCCGTCCGCATCGGGCTGCCGCCCACTGCGTAACACGGCACCAAGCCCTCCTTTTCGCTCCGCGCGTTGCACCACTTGACCGCGTCCCACCAACTCACATCCGTCACTGGGTGGTTCGCCGCCTTGCCCGCACCCTGGCTCAGATCGGCGTAGCCGCGCCCCGCCGCCCAGGTCCGCACCGCGTCCCACTCCCCTTTCGTCACCTCGGTCTTCCCCAGGTAGAAGCCGCTCACCTGGACCTGCCTCACGGGGCGCTCATCGCTATCGCCCTCCCCGAAAGAATCTCCCATCGAAAAAGCCCCCGCGGGGATCAACGCGAAGCCAACGGGGGCGTCGCCGACCCCGGCCTTGGCGCCGGTTTTTAGGCGGGTGTACCATTTTCCCTCCGCTGGGATGGCTAGTTCGACGGCGGCGGCGGCGGGGGTCTCGCTCAAAACGGTTTGGCTGAGGCCCCGGCTGGTCCAGGTCGCCAGGTCGCGCGAAACTTGCGGCTGCACCTGCCCGTCGGCGGTTTTGGAGATGGCGTAGCGGTAGCGGAAAAACCCGCCGCTCACCGTCGGCACGTACTGGCCCGGCCCCGGGCCTGCGGCCGGATCAAAGCCCCCCAGCCAGGCGAAGACCCCTTGGATCTTTCCTGGGCCGGTCAAGGCCAGCGGCTCGATTCCGCCCTTGGCGGCGCTCCAATCGCGAAAGCTGACTGGGGCTGCGGCGAAGGCATCGAAGCGGACATCGGCTAAATAGCCGGAGTCGCCGCCCGCCTGGTTGGCGCCGTCCTTGCGGTAGATCCAGCGAACCTCGGCCCCCGCGGGAATTTGGACCACCTGCGACTGCCAGCGCTCCGCGGTGCCCGAGATCCCGGCGACCTCTACTCCATCCACTTCGCAGAGCAGCCAGTCTGCGTCCTGCTGCGAGGAAACCTTCCACTGCCAGCGCAGCAGCCCCGGCCCCTCGAGTCCGACTCCCAGGGCCGAATGCCCCAGGTCGAGCGTGCGCCCCGCTTTAAGGGCCGCGCCGCTGCCCCCGCCCGGCAAGGTGGTTGTGGCCGACTCCCAAGCCGCCGTGCTGCCGCTATTAAGTTCGCTGCCGACCACTGGGCCAGTGCCCGCCACTTGCAAAAGCGGCACTTCCACCGAGCCGCTCAGCGTGACCGTCGGAGGGGCGGTGCGGCTGCCCGCCGCGGCCAGCTCCAGCGCCGCCGCCTTTCTCCCGGCGCGCCCCGTCTGCAAGATCAAACTCAGGGTCCTCGACTCCCCCGCTCCCAGGCTCTGCGTCGACTGGTTGCGCCCATTTTCAAACACAAAGCCCCCGTCCGCCGTCAGGCTAGCGGTGACCCACAACACCGCGGTCCCGGTATTTGCCAGCTCGAGGTATTTGACGACTTCTTCTGCCCCCTGCCACACTTTTCCGTAGTCCAAGTGCACCTTTCCTGTCACGACCTCCCCGTCCTGGCTCACCTCGAGGTCGCTATAATTTTCCACAGGCTTAATGACCAATTCATCAAGGTAGGCGGCATCCTCCAACTCATCGACGCTTTCGTCCTTGGAGTAGGTCCAGCGCACCACATGCCGCCCCACCCCCACGCGAAACGTGGACTGCATCCAACCGGAGTCACCGCTGCTGGACTCCTGGGATACCCCATCGACGAAATACTCGAAAAAGTCGAAATCCTCTTCAGAACTCACCCGCCACCAAAATGACACCTCCGCGGGGCCCTCGATGGTGCGCTCCGCGGTGGTCGATCCCTCATCCACGGCCGTAAATTGCAGGGCCTTCCCATCCCGCGACTCCGCGCCAGTGCTCACTGCGAGCTTGTCCAAGGGATTGAGGCTCAAAAGATTGGCGTCGCCTGCGGGCAGCCCCGCTTCCGCCGCGCTGAACAGGGTCCACATCGCCAGCGGATTCCGCGCATCCACCACCGTGTTGGCACTCGTCGCGGAAACCTGGGGAACCGCTGCGCGAGCCGCGCGAAACCCGGTGTCGTCGTACTGATCCACCACATCCTCGACCATCCGGAAGGCCATCCGGCAATCGATGGCATCGCTGTCCCAGCCGCCCCCCCGGGATACCCGAGACTCGCCCGAGGTCGGCCCCTTGGGGTCAAAGTTGCCCGCGCTCTCGTAAGCCTGCTCGCGGTACCGATCCCAGCAATATTCCCAGACATTCCCCGCCATACCGAAGAGCCCGTAGCCATTGGCCGCAAAACTTCCGGCCGGGGCCGTGCCCTGGTGCGCCGGGTGGTACCCGCGGGTCGGGCTGACGTCGTAGGCGTAGGCGCTGTCGCTCCAATAATTGGCCTGGCTGTGGCTGATGGTGTTGCCCCAGGGAAAGCGCTTCCCGCTCAGCCCGCCCCGCGCCGCCTTTTCCCACTCCGCCTCCGTGGGCAGCCGGTACCCCGCGGCGGCCCAGTTCACCGAGGGTTCCTCATCGGAATCCACGCGCAGCGGGCTATCCCCCACCAAATAGCACGGCGCCAAGCCCTCTTTTTCGCTCCGCGCATTGCACCACTTGACGGCATCCCACCAACTCACCATCTGCACCGGGTGGTCCGCCGCGATGCCCTCGCCAGGGCTGAGATCCTCGTATCCGTGCCACCTCGCCCAGGTCCGCACCGCATCCCACTCCCCCTTCGTCACCTCTGTCTTCCCCAGGTAAAAAGCGCTCACGACCACCTCCCGCACCGGAAGCTCATCGCTGTCGCCTTCCCCCAGGGCATCCCCCATGGAAAATCCGCCCAGCGGGATGAGGGCAAACCCCGGCGGGGCGACCCCCAGCCCCGCAGATATTTTAAAGCGCACCTGGGTGCTGTACTGCCCATTCCAGTCCGCCGCTGCATTCCACGTCAGCGCCTTCCCCAGCCCCGGCCGCACGGCCGCCCCCAGCGCCCCCGCCGCCGAAGCCGCCGACACCGCAAACGTCGCCCCCCCGTCCCCAGAAATCTGCAAACTAACCGCCATCCCCGCGGCGTCCCCCGCGAGGTCGTAGGTCAGGTCCACGAGCATCGTCCCCGGCCGCGGCACCGCCTTTAAGTTGCTCACCGCGGGATCCGCCGCCCGCCCCGGATCCGCCCCCCCTATCCCCCAAACCCCCACGGCACACCACAGGGCCGCCGCGCGGCAGCGTGACAAATCAAAAAGGGGCCGGGACATGGGATGAGGGAGGGCTCAGGGGAGGGTCAAAGGCGACAGCGCAGGCGCGCGGCTATCCTTCTCCTGCCAAGGAGTTTGACAGATCGCCGCGGCGTTAAACTAATGCATTCGCTGACAAAGTCCAGCCATTCCCCTCCCCTCTAGGCCACTCCCCAAAAATGCCCCGCCGCGCCACCGCCGCGCCACCGCCGCCTGGCCGCGCTCGACATTCCGGCCCCGCACCCCCATGCTTCCAGGCGATCCGCCCTTCCGCGCTCGCCTTCCCCATGAAACGCTTCCTCGCTGCCGTCCTCGCCGCCCTCGGCCTCGCCGCGCCCCTCCCGGCTCAGCTCGCCGCCTCCAAGCCCAACATCATCCTCGTGATCACCGACGACCAGGGCTACGGCGCCCTCGGCCGCCATGGGCACCCCTGGCTGCGCACCCCCAACCTCGACGCCCTCCACGACCAAAGCCTGCGCTTCACCCGCTTCCTGGTCAGCCCCACCTGCTCGCCCACCCGCAGCGCCCTCATGACCGGCCGCCACCCCCTCAAAAACGGGGTCACCCACACCATCCTGGAGCGCGAGCGCCTCACGCTCCAAGCCACCCTCCTCCCCCAAGTCCTCCAGTCGGCGGGCTACCGCTGCGGCATTTTTGGCAAATGGCACCTCGGCGACGAGGATCCCTACCAACCCCAGCGGCGCGGCTTCGACGAGGTCTTCATCCACGGCGGCGGCGGCATTGGCCAAGCCTACAACTGTTCCTGCGCCGACGCCCCGGGCAACGCCTATACCGACCCCGCGATCCTCCATAACGGGACCTTCGTGAAAACCCGGGGCTTCTGCTCGGACGTGTTCTTCACGGCCGCCCTCGGCTGGATCAAGCAGCGCCGGGACCACCAGGAGCCCTTCTTCGCCTACCTCGCCCCCAATGCCCCCCACGCCCCCTACCGCGCCCCCGCCAAAAACGCCCAGCGCTTCGCCGACCTCGGCTTTCCCCCCGACCAGGCCGGATTTTACGGCATGATCGAAAATCTCGACGAAAATATGGGCCGCCTCGCCGCCAAGCTAGCGGAGTGGAACCTCGGCCAAAATACCGCCGTCATTTTTATGTCCGACAACGGCATGGCGGGCATCGGCCCTAGCCAGCCCGGCCAGGATATCGCCCCCGGGTACCCCTTCTTCAACGGCGCCCAAATCGGCCTCAAGGGATCCACCGACGAAGGCAGCCTCCGGGTCCCCTTCTTTATCCGCTGGGACGGCAAAATCCGCGGCGGCCGCGCCATCGACACCATCGCCGCCCACATCGACATCCTGCCCACCCTCGCCGCCCTCGCCGGGGCCGCCCTCCCCCCCCACCAAGTCGAGGGCCGCAGCCTCCTTCCCCTCATGGAAAACCCCGCCTGCCCCTGGCCAGACCGCTACCTCTTTACCCACGTGGCCCGCTGGCCCACCGGCCGCGAACCCAACGACTACCAGTTCGCCAACTACGGAGTGCGCAACCAGCGCTTCCGCTTCGTCGGCCCCCAGGGCGACCCCCCGCCCGACCCGGCCGCCGTCGGCGCCCTCTACGACATGGAGGCCGACCCCTACCAAACCACTGACGTCATCCAGGACCACCCCGAGGTCGCCGCCCAAATGCGCGCCGCCTACCGCGCCTTCTGGCAGGAAGCCCGGCCCCTCATGGTCAACGAAACCGCCCCCCTTTCCCCGGTTCGCCCCTTCCACCAGCGCTACCGACAACAAGAACTCCAGGTCGGCGGCATCTCCGACTGGACCCCGCCCGCCCTTTAAGGTAATCCCAGCCCCTCCCTCGGCCCCGGGCCTCGTTTCCCCCGGGGCCCGCTCCGGGCTCTCCGCCAGGCGATCCCCCCGGCCCGGCTAGGCCGCCGCCCGCGGGCCGCCTTTGACAATCCCTTTACGCAACATCTCTGGCGCGCCCTCCCGCCCTGTGGTAGTTTGGCTTCGCTCTTCCCCCTCGCTTTCCTCGCTCCGCGCCATGTCCCCGTTCCGCCCCGCCCTCCTCCTCGCCTTCCTCGCGCCGCTCTGGCCCTCCTTCGCCGCCGCCGCCCCTCCCATCGGCTTCGAAGAACGCTTTGCCCTGGCCCCAGACCGCGCCGCCGCCCTCCTCGAACTCATCCCCGGCACCCCCGAGTTCTACTACTACTCCGCCCTCCAGGCCCAAAACCTCGGCCAGTTCCCCGAAGTCGCCCGCCTCCTCGCCGAATGGGGCGCCCGCTACCCCCAGCCCAGCGAACCCCGCGCCCTTCTCGAAACCCGCCAACACTTCCTCGACTACGCCGCCCAACCCCAGTCCACCCTCGACTGGCTCCAGCAAACCCGCGGCCTCTCCTTCAACCACGCCCGCCCCAGCGTCGGCACCCCGCCCCAGATCCCCACCGCCCTCGACCCCGCCCTCATCACTTGGGACGCCTTCTTTGCCCAAGCCCGCCTCCAAAACGATCAACTCGCCACCCTCACCGACTCCGGCCTCCGCAGCCTCTTCCACCGCCACCTCGCCAAGGACCTCTCCCCCGAAGCCCGCCGCGCCGTCCTCGCTCGCCTCACCCGCCCAGACCTCCCCGGTCTCGCCGATTTCCTCCTCGCCGACCTTCAGTCCCCCCAGTCCCAGGGCTTCGGAGAATTTCCCCTCCACCGCAGCCTCCTCCTCGACCAACTCGCCGCCCTCCTCCAAGGCCGCCCCGCCCTCCTGGAAAATCGCGCCTTCGTCGAAACCTGGCTCGCCCGCCTCAGCCCCCCCGATGGTCTCGACCCCGACCGCGACCCCGCGGTCCGTCTCGCCTGGCTGGAGCGCCTCCACAGCTTCGCCGATACCCTCCCCCCAGCCTTCAATTCCCTCAAAGCCGCCATCCTCTTCCAGCGCCTCGAATTCGATCTCACCCAGGGCCGCTGCGACCCCGACCGCCTCGTTGCCTACCTCAAACTCCCTCGCCCCGTCCCCTACCTCAACCCCGCGTTCCGCGACCGCGCCGACCTCTTCCAAAATCCCGTCGACCTCGCCGCCGACCTCAGCCCCTTCACCGGCCGCGGCCCCATCGGGAGCGACGACGCCCTGGTGCGCCGCTGCCTCCTCTTCCTCCTGGCGCAAAATCCCGACGCCGCCGCCTTCCAACCCTGGCTTGAAGCCGCCTTCCTCAACGCCCTCCTCGCCGAGGCCCAACTCACCACCCACCCCGCCGCCGCGGAACAATTCGTCGCCCTCCTCCCCCCCGCCGCCTACCAGGAACTGCGCACCCGCACCGACCTCGACTTCGACCCCTCCTGCCGCCAGGCCTGGCTCCCCGCCGACGAGGTCTCCCTCGACCTCTACGTCAAAAATGTCCCCCGCCTCCTCGTCAAACTCTTCGAAATAAACACCGAAAACGTCCACCGCAGCACCGGCGCCCAAATCAACACCGACCTCGACCTCGACGGCCTGGTCGCGAACCAGGAGTCCGCCGCCGACTACCCCAGCCCGCCCCTCCAGCGCGTCCGCCGCAGCTTCGCTTTTCCCCAACTCAACGGTCGCCGCGGCGTCTGGATCGCGGAGTTCATCGGCGGCGGAAAATCCAGCCGCGCCCTCATCCGCAAAGGCGGCCTCACTGTCCTCGCCCTCCCCACCGGCGCGGGCACTCGCCTCACCGTCCTCGACGAACAAGCCGCCCCCGTCCCCTCCGCCTTCGCCCTCCTCGGCAGCCAGCGCTTCGCCGCCGACTCCTCCGGCCACCTCCTCCTCCCCTTCTCCACCACCCCAGGCCCCCAAAACGTCATCGTCGGCGACGGCTCCGGCTTCACGACCCTCGAATCCATCGCCCTCGAAGGCGAGTCCTACACCCTTTCCCTCGGGCTCCACGTCCCCCGCGAGTCCCTCCTCCCCGGCCGCACCGCTTCCGCCCTCCTCCGCCCGGCCCTCCTCTGCAACGGCCGCCCCACCGCCCTCAGCGCCCTGGAAAACCCCCGCCTCACCCTCACCGCCACCACCCTCGAAGGCATCCCCTCCACCACCGTCTTCCCCCTCAAAGACCTCTCCCCAGACGCCGAAACCGCCATCTCCTTCCAGGTCCCCGACCGCCTCGCCAAATTGGACTTCGCCCTCGCCGGCGAGGTCAAGAGCCTCCTCACCAGCCAACCCGTGCCCGTCTCCGCTCAGCTGGCGCACGACCTCAACGGCTTCACCCTCTCCAACTACACCGCCGACCTCCAACTCGCCCCCAGCCCCTCCGGCTGGCGCCTCTCCGAGCTCGGCCGCACCGGCGAACCCCTCGCCAACCGCCAAATCAACCTCCAGAGCCTCCACCGCGACTTCACCAGCCCCCTCGCCACCTCCCTCCGCACCCAGCCCGACGGCAGCGTCGCCCTCGGCGCCCTCCCCGGCCTCGCCAGCCTCTCCGCCAGCAACGCCCTCGGCCTCCAGCGCCAGTTCCCCCTCCCCCAAGACCAAGCCTCCCTCCCCTCCGAAATCCACCTCGCCCTCGGCGAACCCCTCCGCCTCCCCTGGCCCTACCCCGCCAGCCCCGCCGATCCCTCCCTCCCCGACGGCTGCACCATCCTCGAACTCCGCCGCCAAGTCCCCATCCGCGCCGTCGCCGAAGGCATTGCCCTCAAGGACGGCATCCTCGTCGTCTCCAACCTCCCCACCGGCACCTACTCGGTCTTCGTCGAGCCCAAGCTCGCCACCCTCACCGTCCGCGTCGCCTCCGGCAAAATCGTCGACGGCCACCTTCTCAACCCCGCCCAAACTCTGGAGCTCTCCAACCCCGCGCCCCTCGCCATCACCGGCCTCGCCACCGCCCTCACCTCCCCCGCAGACGGCTCCCCTCCCGCCCCGGCCCTCGCCATCCAAATCGCCCACCCCACCCCAGACACCCGCGTCCACATCCTCGTCAGCCGCTTCCTCCCCGCCTTTGACGCCTTCGCCGCCCTCGGCCGCGATGCCCTCCCCTCCCCCCTCGCCCTCCTCAACGCCTGGCGCCCCAGCCTCTACCAATCCGCGCGCACCATCGGCGAAGAATACCGCTACGTCCTCGAGCGCCGCAGCCGCACCCCCTTCGCGGGCAACCTCCTCCCCCGCCCCGGCCTCCTCCTCAACCCCTGGGCCATCGCCGATACCCAAACCGAAACCCAAACCGCCGCCGCCGGCGAGGCCGCTAAACCCATGGACGTCCAGCGCGATAATAAACTCGCCCTCGGCGCCGAAGCCAAAGATTCCGCCCGCTTCGCCGGCGCCAAGCTGAAGGAGGCCGCCTCCCTCCCCCTCCCCCTCGACCCCGACCTCTCCTTCCTCGCCCAGCCCGGCGCCACCGCCTTCAACCTCCGCCCCGACGCCCAGGGCCGCGTCACCCTCCCCGCCGCCGCCCTCGGCCACGGCCAATTCCTCCGCGTCCTGGCGATCTCCCGCGACTCCGCCGCGGTGCGCGATTTCACCCTCCCCGACCAGGCCCTGCAAACCCGCGACCTCCGCCTCCAGCGCGGCCTCGACCCCGCGGGCCACTTCGCCCAGCAAAACGCCACCACGCTCCTCCAAAAGGACACCCCCTTCCCCCTCAAGGACGCCCTCACCGCCACCTGGCAAAACTACGGCCACCTCAGCAGCGCCTGGGACCTCCTCTTCAACCTCAACAAAAACCCCAAGCTCGCCGAATTCGCCTTCCTCCGCTCCTGGCCCGCCCTCGACCCCGCCGCCAAGCGCACCCTCTACGCCAAGTTCGCCTGCCACGAACTCAATTTCTTCCTCTCCCGCAAAGACCCTCCCTTCTTCCAGTCCACCATCCGCCCCTTCCTCGCCAACAAACGCGACCAAACCTTCCTCGATCACTACCTCCTCGACCGCGACCTCACCCCCTACCTCGCCCCCCTCCCCTTCTCCCAGCTCAACGCCGCCGAACAAGTCCTCCTGGCCCGCCGCCTCGCCGACCCCCACCTCGCCGCCACCGCCCGCCGCCTCACCGACTTCCTCAACACCAAACCCCGCAACCCCGCCCAAGAGGAATTCTCCTTCGAAAGCGCCCTCGGCGGCCGCCAACTCACCCCCCTCGCCCCCCTCAAACCCGACGGCTTCGGCCTTCCCGCCGAATCCCGCAACCGCGCCCTCCAGGACCGCGGCGCCTTCCGCGGCGGCGCCCTCGAGGTCGATAAGCTAGCCGACGCTCCCATGGACTCCACTGCGCTCGCCGCCCCCCAAGGCCTCGCCCTCCCCCCCGAAGCCGCCGCCGCCCCCGCCCCCGCCGCCCTCGGTGGCCGACTCGAGAGGGGCCGCCGCGCCTCCCAAGAGGACGAAGCCCTCCGCCGCCTCGCCCAAGAAAAAACCGCCCTCTTCCGCCAAACCGAACTCACCCGCGAATGGGCCGAAAATAACTACTACCACGTCCCCATCGCCCAACAAAATGCCGCCCTCATCGCCCCCAACCGCTTCTGGAAGGACTACGCCCTCTGGGACGGCCAGGCCCCCTTCCTCTCCCCACACCTCAGCGAGGCCGCCACCCATTTTTCCGAAAGCCTGCTCGCCCTGGCCGTCCTCGACCTGCCCTGGGAATCCCAGGCCCAGCCCGCCCAGGCCGAAACGAAGGACAATACCCTGATCCTTACCCCCTCCTCACCCTCTCTCCTCTTCCACCAGGAAATCAAACCCGCCCAGCCCGACCCCAGCGCCGCCCCCCTCCTCATCAGCCAAAATTTCTACCGCGAAGGCGACCGCTACCTCGAAGAAAATGGCGAAAAATCCGACAAGTTCATTACCGACGAATTCCTCACCGGCACCGTCTACGGCTGCCAAGTCGTCGTCACCAACCCCTCCTCCTCCCGCCGCAAACTCGACGTCCTCTTCCAAATCCCCGTCGGCGCCCTCCCCGTCCAGCGCACCCGCACCACCCAATCCATCCCCGTCGCCCTCGACCCCTTCCACACCCAAACCCTCGACTTCCACTTCTACTTCCCCCAAGCCGGTTCCTTCGCCCACTACCCAGTCCACGCCAGCCGCGACGGCCTCGTCTCCGCCTCCGCCGCCCCCTCCCCCTTCACCGTCGTCGATACCCTCTCCTCCCTCGACAAGGGCTCTTGGGACTACCTCAGCCAAGCAGGCAGCCCCGACGAGGTCCTCGCCTACCTCGAACAACACAACCTCTTCCAAACTGACCTCGGCCGCACCGCCTGGCGCCTCAAAGACCGCCCCTTCTACGACCGCCTCCTCGCCCTCCTCCGCAGCCGCCAGTTCTACGACCCCACCACTTTTAGCTACAGCCTCTTCCACCGCGACATCCCCACCCTGCGCGAGTTCCTCGCCCTGCAGCCCGACCTCCCCCAAGACCCCTTGGACTCCCCCCTCCTCGCGGTCGACCCCATCGAGCGCAAGTCCTTCCAGTGGCTCGAATACAGCCCCCTCGTCAATGCCCGAGCCCACCAACTCGGCGCCCAGCGCATTATCCTGAACGACAAGTTCCGCACCCAATACAGCGCCTGGCTCCACCTCCTCAGCTTCCGCCCCCGCTTCAGCGATGAAGAACGCCTCGGCCTCACCGCCGCCCTCCTCCTCCAGGACCGCCTCGACGAAGCCCAAACCTGGTTCCGCCAAATCGACCCCAACCACCTCCGCGAACGCCTCCAGTACGACTACCTCCAAGCCTGGCTCGCTTTCAGCACTGAGGACCTACCCACCGCCCGCCGCCTCGTCGCCGCCCGCGACCCCGCCTCCCTCCCCGATCACTGGGCCGCCAAATTCCGCGAAGTGGCCGCCCAGTTGGACGAGATCGACGGCAAAGCCCCCCCCGCCTCCAACCCCCAGGACCGCGACGCCACCCAAGACCGCCTCGCCGCCGCCGAACCCCAGTTCACTCTCAAAATTGAAAACCGCGCCATCGTCCTCGACTACCGCAACCTCCGCGAAGTCACCGTCAACTACTACCCCATGGACCTGGAATTCCTCTTCAGCGCCAATCCCTTCGTCAGCCAAGACAGCAGCCGCTTCCGCAGTATCCGCCCCAACCAAAGCGAACGCATCGCCCTCCCCCCCAACCAAACCTCCCACTCCATCCCCCTCCCCCAGGCCTGGCAAAATACCAACGTTTTAGTCGAAATCACCGCCGTCGGCCAAACCAAAGCCGCCGCCTCCTACGCCAACCAACTCGACATCCAAATCAGCGAAAACTTCGGCCAACTCCAGGTCCGCCACGCCGGCGACCAACGCCCCCTCCCCCGCACCTACATCAAGGTCTTCGCCGAAATCAACGGCCAGCCCGCCTTCTACAAAGACGGCTACACCGACCTCCGCGGCCGCTTCGACTACGCCAGCCTCAGCACCGCCGACCTCGACCACACCCAGCGCTTCTCCATCCTCATCCTCACCCCAGACCACGGCGCCACCGTCCGCGAAGTCAAACCCCCCGCCCGATAGCTCCCCCCAACAAAGGCGCAGGCGCGAAAAGGTTGCCACGCCCCATTAGCCTAAAACCGGGAGTTGCCATGCGACCCTGGGGCTCTTTTTCGCGAAAAGGACGGAGAATAATCCGTTTTTTCCGCCTCAGGAGGCTCACCCATCAGGTCAATTCTTTCGTTGTCAAAAGCGCCCACCACTTCAATGCCGGAAGCATCCACTACCTCAATGCCGGAAGCATCCACTACCTCGATGCCGGAGGCATCCCAGTGTCCAGCGACAATTATAAATTCCCTTGGCGACAATTAGAATTGACCCCTGGCGGCCCGGGGGGTGCAGGGGCGGTTTCGGAGGCGTGGCAGAGCCCTCCGCGCGCGGCTTGGCGGAGGGAGGGGCCGAGGTAGGCGGAGCCGGACGAGGACCCGACCGGAGCCAAGGCGCGCGCGCGCGATTTCGGGGGGCTACTCGGCGGCCGGTTTTTGGGCCGTTTCGCCGAGCTTC
>CANHIJ010000120.1 GCA_947460575.1 Verrucomicrobiales bacterium
AATTTTGGGCGCTGGGATTTTCACAGCAACAACCACAGCGAATTGCTGACCCATCTGCCGTATTTTGACCAAGCGATGGCGGCGCTGGTGGAAGATTTGCACGAGCGGGGCCTGGACCAGGACGTGGCGGTGGTGGCCTGGGGGGAATTCGGACGCACCCCGCAGATCAACAAGGATGGGGGCCGGGACCACTGGCCGCAGTTGGGCTGCGCGCTCTTGGCGGGCGGCGGCATGAAGACCGGGCAGGTGATCGGGGCCACCGACCGCTTGGGCGGAGAAATCGCGTCCCGCGGGGTGCACTTCGGGGAGGTTTTTGCCACCTTGTATCATCAGCTGGGGATCGACCCCAACCGGGTGACGTTGCCGGACCTTTCGGGGCGGCCGCACTATTTGGTCAACGGCTGGCAGCCGATGCCGGAATTGGTTTCCAGCTAAATAAGAGGGAGCGGCGCGGGAGGGCCAGGGCCCAGGCTCGGAGAGCCGCCCAGCGGCTTCATCTGCGCCGGGCGGCCCGAGCCGGGGTCGGGCAAAACTACCAGCGGCGCGGGCTGTAGTGGCCGTGATAGGGGTAGACCGGGCGCGGGGCCACGTAGACGGGGCGGGGAGCCACGTAGACGGGGCGCGGGGCGACGTAGACCGGGCGGGGAGCCACGTAGACCGGGCGTGGAGCCACGTAGACGGGGGGTGGAACCACGACGGGGGGCGGGGGATAACCGCCGGCGTAGTAGGGGTCGACGCAGGCGCTGAGGGGAAGCGCGGCGGCGGCGAGGAGGAGGAGGCGAGGGGTTGTTTTCATGGGTGGTGGGGGCAAAAGAGAGGTGAAATTAGGAGCGCAGGGCGGGGCTGAGGCGGTCGATGACGGCGATGCCGCGGGCCTCGAGTTGTTGGCGGAGCAGCGGCGAGACGCTGCCGGAGAGGAATACTTTGAAGCCCTTGGGAGTGAGGCCCTGGGGTTTGAGGAGGGCGGTGATGAAGCGGTCGGTGAGGGGATTCCAGCTGGCGTAGGAGAGGTTGAGGGCCACGGCTACGGAGCCGTCGCGGGCGAGGCAGATGGGGAATCCCTGGAGGCTGACGAGGCGGGCGATGGGGGTGGAGCCCTGGTGGAGCCAGGCGATGAGTTGGGCGGTGCGCTGGAAGAAGCGGGCGTCGTCTTCGTCGGCGGCGGCCTTGGCGAGTTCGAGGAGCACGCTGAGCCCCTCCACGCCGCGCAGGCTGCCCAGAGCTTGGGTTAGGAGGGTTTGGTGGACCGGGGAGAAAGCGGGGTTGTCGAGGAAGGACTGGATGAGTTCGGGGGGGATGGCGAGGGCCGTGAGGGTTTTTTGGTTGAGGAGGCGGAGGTCGGCGGGGCCGTTGTCGCGAATGGTGTCGCCGAGGGCGGAGCCGAGCTGGGCGCCGCTGGCGACGGCTCCGGCGGCCCCTCCGAGGGGGAGGAGGACGGCGGAGAAGGTCATTTTGCCGGCGTAGGAGGTCCAGGCGACGTCGTCGAGGACTTTTTGGAGGGTCTCGTTGCGGGAGTAGGGGTCGACGGCGAGGCCGACGGCGAGGCCGCGTTTGACTTTGGAAAAGCCGATGAGGTCGCGGGTGGCAGACTCCTCGTAGGGGCTGCGCTGGCGGCCGTTGACGGTGCCGCGGATGCTTTCGCCGACGCGGTTCATCATTTTCCAGGCGCCTTTGGCGGCGCCTTGGACGGTTTCCTTGGGTTGGGTGAAGAGGTCTTTGGCGAGGTTGAGGGGGGCCTTGGCGGCGGTTTTGAGGGCGGCGCGGTATTCCTCTCCCTGGGAGATTTGGCGCAGTTGGTGGATGGCGTTGATTTCCCGGAGGCGCTCGAGCAGCATTTCTTCGCCGTCGGCGGTGAAGGCGCCGACGTCGGAGTCGATCGTAAAGCGGTGGATGCCGCCTTCGGTGTGGACGCCGGGAAGGACTTGGTAGTGGGGGCCAGTCAGGAGGGCGGCGGGGAGGATGGCGTCGGCGCGCAGGGCTGGGGGCGCTTCGTAGGGAGGCGCTGGGACATCGCTTTGCGCCCGAAGCAGGCTGGCGCCGAGGCCGAGCCCGGCGAAAAACAGGCATTGAGAAAAATTCATGGCGAACCAATCTACCCTGAAAGCGGCGGCCACCAAGGGCAATCCTGGGGAGGCCGCTTTTTCGGAAGAAGCCGCCGTTGGCTTCGTTAACAAGGATTTAGGAAACCCGCCCCATGATGAACCGCCGCTCCCTCTTGCAATCCGCCGCCGCTCTCGCTCCCGCCTTGCTGGCGCGCCCGGGCTGGGCCCAGGCCGCTCCGGCCCCGCGCCGCTTGGCGCTGGGATTTGACAACTTTTCGATTCGGGCGCTGGGCTGGAAGGCCGGGCAGGTGTTGGACTATGCGGCGTCGCTGCAAGTGGATTGCCTGCTCCTCTCGGACCTCGATGTCTACGAGAGCCACGGGGAAGGGTATTTGAAGGATTTGGGGAAAAAGGCGCGCGATTCGGGCATCGCGCTGTACGCGGGTACCGGGGGGATTTGCCCCAGCGCGCACCGCTTTCCGGACAAATGGGGGAGCGCGGATGAGCACTTGGCCCTATCCATTCGCGTGGCGCAGGCGGTGGGATCGCCGGTGCTGCGATGCTATCAGGGATTTGCCGAAGACCGCAAGTCGCCGGGGGGGATCCCGGCGCGGCAGCGCGATACCGTCAAGGTGTGTCAGGCGGCCAAATCCCGGGCGGTCGATGCCGGGGTGAAGATTGCGATTGAGAACCACGCGGGCGACATGCAAGCCTGGGAGCTGCGGGAGTTGGTGGAAGCTTGCGGCAAGGATTTTGTGGGGGTCACGATTGACTGCGGGAATGCGACTTGGACCCTGGAGGACCCGATGGCAAACTTGGAGATTCTGGCGCCCTATGTGTTGTGCAGCGGGATGCGCGACAGCATGATTTGGGACGACGCCGAGGGGGTGCAGGTGCAGTGGACCGCGGTGGGCGAAGGCCTGGTGGACATGAAGGCCTACGGGCAGCGCTACGCGGAATTGTGCCCCGAGGCACCCTTTATTTTAGAGATCATCTCGGGTTTTGCGCGGCCCTTTCCCTGGCGGAAGGCCGACTTCTGGGATGCCTATGGGCGGGTCCGCCCGGGCGAGTTTGCCCGCTTTCTCAACCTGTCCCAAAAGGGCCATTCGATCCCCTCTTGGCAACCGGCGGCCGGGGAGGACCGCAAGGACGCGGAACCGGCCTATCAAAAAGCGGAATTGGAGCGGAGCCTGGCCTATTGTCGAACTAAGTTAGGAATGGGTCGCCGCTGAGGGGTGGCTTCGCGCCGCCGAGAGTCCACTGTGGAATGGCGCTCGTCTGCCTATGCCGGTTCTTCCTTTGACAAACCCTAATTACCAACGTCCCGAGGGGCGGGTGGTGATGCGGCAGCGCTGGGCTGACCTGTTGTTTCTGCACTGGAGGCTGCGGCCGGAGGAGGTGCAGGGAACCCTGCCGCCGGGCCTGCGGGTGGACGCCTTTGCGGGCGCGGCTTGGGTTGGGGTGGTGCCCTTTTTTATGGAGGCGGTGCGACCGGCGGGGCTGCCCGCGCTCCCGTGGCTGTCGTCTTTTTTGGAGCTGAACGTGCGCACCTATGTGCGCGACGCGGCGGGGCGGCCGGGGGTGTGGTTTTATTCTTTGGATTGTGCGCGCTGGCCGGCGGTGGAGATCGCCCGGCGCGGGTTTCATTTGCCGTATGAGCACGCGGCAATGGCGGCGCGCCGGGAGCCGGGAGGGGAGATCCAGTACCGCTGCCAGCGGCTCCCCCGGCAGCGCTTTGGGGCGGCGGAGTATCGCTACCGCGGCGTCGGCCCGGTCCGGGAAGCCCGCGCGGGGAGTTTGGAGCACTTTTTGGCGGAGCGGTACCGGCTGTTTTCGTGGAATCCGCGGCGCCGACGCCTCTACACGGGGGAGGTGTGGCATCGGCCGTATCCCTTGCAGGCCGCGGAGGTGACGCAGTGGTCCGCGCAGCCCCTGGCCTGGAATGGCGGTTTTTTGCCAGAGGGGCCTCCGGCGGCCCAGCACTATTCCTCCGGCGTGGAGGTGGGGATTTTCCCGCTGCGGCGGCTCCCGGGCGGAGCCTGAGCGGGGGCGAAAGTCGAAGGTGTGTATTTTTGACGGACTTGTAGAAAAGAATCGTCAACTGGTGTTTAATTGCAAATAAGTGATAGCCAAATTGAGTGGGAAATGTTTAGAAAATATTTAAATTGAGCAATTCCCAGACCATTTGACTCTCAAAAACCCACCAAGCTCCCCCTGAGCCCCACAAACCACTCACTTCCATTCATGAATAAAAAACTCGTAATGCTCTCCCTGATGGGAATGACCCTCGCCTCGGAGGCGGCCAAAATCGTCTGGGTGAGCGACAACGGCGCTGAGGGCAGCGCGGCCACGACCGGGACTGGTTCAGATGGCGTGGTGCGAGGCTCCGTCTTGCCGGCGGTTTCGGGGGACATTCCCTTTGTGGACCAGGGCTTTGTGGACCTCCTGATTGCGGCGGGCCACACCGTGGAGCGCTTCAATCCACAAAGCGGTTCGATGTCGATCGACGATGTGCCGGTTTTGAATAGCTACGACTTGATCATTTTGGGGGCGGCGCTGAACAGCGGTCCGTTCAACCTCAATTCTCGCGGGGCGAAGTGGAATACGCTGCTCTACAAGCCGATGATCGTGACCAAGGCCACCTTGGTGCGCCGGGACCGAATGGGCTACTTGTTGGACAACAAGGAATACGACTGCGGGGCTAGCAACAGCACCACCGCGAGCGGCAAGCTCTCGCTGCTGGCGCCGGGGAATCCGATTTTCAGCGGCCTGGCCACCACCGAGGTGGCGGGGGTCAAGGTCATGAACAGTTTTTGTAACGTGATTGTCCCCAGCCCAGCGAACAACCGTGGGACTTCGGTGCAGTTTTTCAATCTGGCGGTGGACGGAGCCGACCAGGGCGTGGCCAATGCCATGGAGCCCGGGGGAGTGGCCTTGGCGACGATCCAATTCAATCCGATGGATCCCGGGACGAACATCCCCGCGGGCCAGGCGCCGGCGGTGAATGGATCGTATGTCGCGGAGGGCTACGCTATCGCGGAGTGGCCAGCTGGAACCCAGGTGCGCAGCACCCAGGTGGCGGGAGAGCTGTTGGCAGGGTACCGCATGCTCTTTAGCTGCGGGACGCGGGATGCGAGCGGCAGCTCGACTTCGGCGCCAAATCCCCAGGCGGGGGCTTTGGATTTGTCGGCGGACGGGCAGGCGATGTTTGTGAAGGCGGTGGCCTACAGCTTGAGCCAGCCGCTCCCCCCGAACACTTGGACCAATACTTCGAGCGATTCTTCTTGGAATGACAGCAGCATCAACTGGAGCATGCCGAGCGTTTGGGCGGGCGGCGATGCCGTATTTGGCGATGCCGCGGCCGGATCGGTCACTCTCAGCGCATCGGTGAGCGCGCACAAGGTATCGGTCAACGCGGATGGATATGCTTTCAATTCGGTCAACGGCAGCACCCTAACAATGGTGGGCAACCAGCCGACCCTGGAGATCAACGCCGATGTCACCCTCGCAGCCACCCTGCAGGGCACCGAAGGATTGACGATTGCGGGCAGCAAGACCCTAACGCTGGAAGGCGATCCTACCTATGGGCTGGGCAACCAGTACAGCGGCGGGACCTTCATCCGCGGCGGCACCGTGGTCCTGAAGGCGCCGACCGGCGTCAATGGCACGACCAGTTATGCCTTGGAGAACATCGACGCTCTGGATGCCGGAGCCACGGTGCGGATTTACAACTCCGTCGACCTCTCGGTGCCTGCAACCCCGGCGAACGTGCGGGTGCCCAATGGGCAGATCGGGAACCGCCGCCGCCTCATCATGACGGGGGGGACTTTTGATGTCGCGGGCGACGACAACCAGAACCAGGTCCCGGCGCCGGATGGCACCGGGCGCATCATCAATTCCTCGCCGTATTCCCGCGGAATCATGAAGATGGGATCGGATGCAGGGGTGGTGCACACCTTTTCCGGGATCATCGCGGATGGCGGGCCGGTGACGGAGAGCGTCGTTTCTGGCAAACAGGGCTTCCGCACCGACATCGACTTGCAAGGGTTTGCCGACGACAGTGCCACCTTGGTGCTGACCGGGCTGAACACTTTCACCGGCTTTACCCGGATCGGGGGCGGCAAATTGACCTTTGAAGGCAATGGCCGTTGGGGCGTCCCCACCAACACCGGAGTGGCGATCACGAGCTCTCCCAATGGCACCGTGATCTGCAATGGCGGCACCGGCAACCTGCGGGTGGACTTCAACGGCACCAGCCAGATCGCCGGCGGTCTGAGCGGCAACGGCGGCGTCTTCGCCAACAACAAGGCGGGCACGGTTTCGACCCTAACCTTGGGTGCGGCCGACATCAGCAACACGGTGTGGCCTACGGGCGGGGCCGGGCAGAACGGCAAGATCACCGACAACACCACCGGCAACGGCGGCACCGTGGCCATCACCAAGGTGGGCACCGGGACGATCGGCCTGCCGACTGCGCAGAGCGACTACAGCGGCCCGACCACGATCAGTGCAGGGACCCTGGAGTTCACCGCCACGGGGGCCCCGAGCCCGAACAGCGAAATGCGCATTGCCGCAGCGGGTCTGCTCAAGCTGAGCTACAGCGACAGCAAGCCGGTCAAAGCCCTGGTGCTCAACGGCGTCAAGCAACCTGGCGGCGTCTACGGCGCTGAGGGCAGCCCAGCTCCGGTCATCGGCACCGCTCTCATCACCGGCAGCGGCACCCTCACGGTGCCGACAGTGCCACTGACCTATAGCGACTGGGCCGACGCGGTCTTCCCCTCGAGCCAAGAAGCCCCCTACAAGGCTCCGACCGCCGATCCTGATGGCGATGGATTGACTAACTTGATGGAGTTCGCCTTGGGTACCAGCCCAGTGGCTTTCACGGTCGCTCCGGTCGCGGCCGCGGTGAAAATCGGCGCCGACGAGTTCCTCTCCATCACCTGGACCCGTCCGAGCGGCAGCGTGGGCATCACCACCGCGGGGCAGGTTTCCGTGGATGCTAACACCTGGAGCAGCGATGTGGCCGAAGTGATTACAACCATCACCCGCTTGGGCGGTGGCCAGGAATCCGTCAGCGTGCGCGACGCCAAGCCAGTGGGAGCGGCCGGGGTGCGCTTCTTGCGCGTCAAGGTGACCAAGGACCTTTGAGTTTGATATGGGATTCTTAGCGGGGCCGCGAGGCCTTGCGATTCGCCACCCGGCCGCGAGGCCGGGTGGTTTTTTTTGGGGGCTAGGCGTCGCGGGAGCGACGAAGGGAAAGGCGAAGGGGAAGGCTTGTGGATCGGGCGGTGCGGGCGTAGGGGAGGGGGATGCAGTTTCGCCTTTTTCTGATCTTGGCTCTGGGGCTTGGCGTTGCCGTGGCGGCGGACGAGGTGCCGCGGCCGGTGGCCGTCTCGGCGGCGCGGGTGCTATTTTTGGGGAACAGCATCACGCGGCATGCGCCTAAGCCAGACATTGGGTGGACCGGAGATTGGGGAATGGCGGCCAGCGCGGCGGAGAAGGACTACGTGCACTTGATGGCGGCCGATTTGGCGGCAGCCACAGGGGTGCGGCCGCAAACCATGGTGAGCAATGTGGCAGATTTTGAGCGCCACTATGAGACCTTCGATGCGGAGGTCGCCCTGGCGGCAGAGTTGGCCTTTGGGGCGGATTTAGTGGTGTTAGCGATTGGTGAAAACGTGGCGGAATTGAGCGCCCCCGAGGCCCCGGCGGGCTTTGCGGCGGCCTATGGGCGCTTGCTGCAGGCGCTGCAGCGGCACGGGAAGCCGACTATTGTAGTGCGCAGTTGCTTTTGGCCTAACGAGGTAAAGGACGGGATCATGCGCCAGGCCAGCGGGGCGGCCGGGGCGGTTTTTGTGGACATCGCGGCCCTCGGGCGGGACCCCAGCCATGCCGCCAAGGCGGAGCGCCCCATCGACCATCCGGGCGTAGCCGCCCACCCCGGCGACAAGGGGATGCGGGCCATCGCTGACGCCCTCATGGCCGCACTCAAACCGAAAGCGGCGCTGCCGCCGGGGGAACCTGCCAAGTAAGCGTAGCCGTTCAGGCCTCGGCTTAGCAAGAATAACGGCGAAATTCCGGTCTGTGCTGAGAAAACCCAGGCGCTGCCCTGGGCTCTCTTAGTGAGCCCCGTTGGGGCGCAGATGGAGAGCGCCAACGGCGCGGCCGACGCTAGCCCAGGGCAAAGCCCTGGGTATCGGGCCAAAAAGCGAACCGAGCCCTGAGGGGGCGACCTAATCCGAAAATCGTGCGTTGACTATCCTATTCGGGTGGGGGGCGCGGAGCGCTTGTGTGGGAGGCTTTGCCCGCGCGCGTGGGCCGTTTGGGGCTTCAGTGCTGGCACCCCTGCCGGGGTGCGGGCCCTTTTGGGACGGGGATCCGGTGGTGTCGCTTCGCTTGACCACCGGCTACCGGCTGAGATGCCTCCGGCATCAGGACTCCTCTGGCATCAAGATGCCTCCGGCATCGCCGCCGGGCGTGTTCGCTGGACACGATTTTGAGGGGGGATTTGCCAGTGGAGGGGACTCGCCCAACAGGTGAGCCCTCTGAGTCTAGGGAACACGGCTCATGCCCCATCGTTATGGTGAAAAAAGGCTCCATGGTCGCGTTTCAACTCCCGGTTTTATTGCTAACAACAAAAACGGCCAATCTCTTTTTGTGCTGAGAAAACCCAGGCGCTGCCCTGGGCTCTCTTAGTGAGCCCCGTTGGGGCGCAGAAACCCAGGGCGCTGCCCTGGCCTGGCGCAGGCCGCGCCGTTGGCGCTCTGCACCCGCGTTTTAACCTAGAAGCGGGTGTTGAAACTCGACGATCGGGCCCTTTTATACCATAAGCGCGGGGCCTGATCCGTTTTTTCTGGTATCCAGAGGCTCACCCCTGGGGTGAGTCCTTTTTGTTGTCAAAAGCCCCCAACATCGTGGCGGTTGGAAAAGCCGGGCGGGGATGCCGGAGGTATCCTAGCATGTAGCCGGTGGTGAGCGCAGCGACACCACCGGATCCTCATCCTAAGAGGGCCCGCACCCCGGCAGGGGTGCCAGCGCGGCAGCCCCCAAAAAGTCCACGAGCAAGGAGAAAGCTTCCCACACAAGCGCTCCGCGCCCCGCGAATACGATAGTCATCTCACGATTTTAGGTTTAAGGAGGCACCTGCGCCCCAATTGGGTACTCGATGACAGTCCAGGGTTTCTTCCGCAGCAAAAGAAATGAAGCCCTGGAGGGGCGCCCAAAGGCCGACGCAGACAGCGCCCCAGGGTCGCCAGAAAGGAGAAAAAACGGAGCAAAACCTCCCTAATCATCGGCGCCACATGGTACCCTGCGGCGTGCCCCCGCCCGACGGGCGGGTCCATCGACCGCGATGCCTTGGAAGCTTTTGACAACGAAAGGGACGCACCCGATGGGTGAGTTACCTGAGGTCAAAATGCGGCCCATCCCCCGGCGTTATCGCGAAAAAGCGCCCCATAGTCGAGTTTTCACTCCCGGTTTTAGGATGTAAAAGCCAGCGGGCTCACGAGCGCGACGAGGAGTAGAAGATGGTTGGGTGTCGTTTTCAGGCTGCTGCTAGAACTGGAAGGCGACTTTCACCCAGATGCCGTCGCCTTCGAGGCGCCTTTTGGTGTCCTGCTCGGGGATCCATTTTACTTCGGTGACGAGTGTCTTTTTCCCGAGGGGGAGGATGTAACTGAGGGCCGGGCCAATGCCGACGGAGCTGCTCGCAAAGCTGCCCAGTGTGGCACCCGCGCCCCTGTCGCCTGTGACTTGCTCATAGAGAAAGGCGTTCGCGCCGATGCCGAGGTAGCCTTTCCCCAGAGGCAGCAGTTGCGTAACGCTGGCCTCGCTGTGGAGGACTGAGCCACTTTGGTAGTAGGTGTCGTTGTTTTCGGTATTGAGTGTGATTCCGGTGTGCAGCGCGCAGTTGAAACCAGTCTTCTCGTTGTTGTAATTGAAGCCGATGGTTGGGTCGATGGTCCAGTAGTTTAAGCCTGGGTTCGCCAGGCGGCCCACTTCATAGTCGCCGGTGGGAGCATAGAAAGTGAGCAGCGCATCGAACTGCCAGGAAGCGGACTTCCACGCCAGCATGGCGGGGATGAAGCTGATGTCACCTAAGCCGGTGACGGAATCTGTGCGCTGCCGCTGGCCCAGAGCGCTGGAGACCGCCCCCGTGACCTCTATGGACACGAACGGCAGGAACGCACCGATGGTGTAGTGCGCACCAAGCACTTTTGGCTCGAAGGTATAGAAGGCACCGAGCATGGCGGCATCGCTCGATGCCTCCAAGCCGGTGGTGAGTAGTCCCGCCTTGGGGAAGGCCCTGCTGATCGATGCGCTGCCGGAGTAATGCATGTAGATGGGCTCTGCGACCCAACCCGGCTTGGTAGGTGGCGTGTCAATGAGCGTGCCCATGGCACCGGGGATGTAGTGGCCCGCGCCGCCTTCTTCGGCAACAAGGGGCGACGACAAGACCAGCCAAAGGGTGGCGGTCTTGAGCGCGGAGAGGTTTCGAGTGCGTTTCATTTTCATTAGAGTGTCCGGTTACTTCGCCGCCGACGTGGTGGGATCAGGTGTGCCCATTGAGATGGGCGGATTGTTTTTCGTGCGTGCATGGGACGCGGCCACGATTTTCAGAATCGGACCCACGCCCCCATGGATCCGCTGTCGGCTTCTCCTCGCGCGGGTCGGTGTAGAGGCTGTGGATGGTTGGCGCGGGGCGCTTCACCTGCTTATCAAATAGGTGGTGCTGCCGCATGGACTGCCGTTTCCAGTGGCGCCACTTCACCGCCCGCAATCGTTCCGCGCCAATAATCGGGAAACCTGCGCGGGGCGACGACTCGGTCTTGCCGAGGAGGAAATCCGATTGGTTCAGCCGGTCCATTGGGCGTTCGGCGGGCCCATGCGTGCCGTCGAACTTGGCGAGCGTGGCGAACCGGTCCACGCCATGTGCCATCTCGTGGCTCACGCGCACGGCGGCGATCTTGCCGGGCCAGCGGATGAGGAAGGGCACGCCGATGCCGCCTTGCCAGGCGGTGAAATACGGCTCACGCCACGGCCCGGCCCAGCCGTCCCATGGGCTGAAGAACTCTGGGCCGATGTCGCTGGTGAAAATGGAGATGGTGTTGTCGCGGGCGCCGACTTTGTCCACCGCGTCGAGAATCTGGTCGACGCTGGCAGCCATCTCAGCGAGCATGTCCGCCCAATCGCTGCTGCTGGTATTGCCCGCGAAGGAGGGATTTGGTTCGGTGGGCAGATGCGGCTGCGCGAGCGCCACGTAGGCGAAGAACGGCTTGGCGAACTTGGCCTCTCGCTCAATGAACCCGACCGAGCGCTGGGTGATTTCCGCGCCCATGAGTCCTCGCTCGTGCACGTCATCGATGGGCAACTCGCGGCGCTGCTCACCCTTCTTGCCTTCCGTGGAGAGCTCCGCCGACATGATGGCGGGCGACCATCCGGGCGAGGATGGCCACCGGGTTTCGTCTGTCGTGCGCCGAATGCCATGCCATGCATCGAATTCGTGGTTGTGCGCCAGCCGCCCTTCGCGACTGCCGAGACGCCACTTGCCGCAGCGGTCGTTCGCATCGCCTGCGTCGGACAAGGCTTCGCCCAGGGTCACTTTCCGACGCGCGAGGCCGCCGCCGCCGCCGCAACAGCCGAATTCGCCGCAGCCAAGATTTCCAGTGAGGATGAAGACGATGTTGGTTTTGTCAGCCGCCTGAGTTGTCGCGCTGCTGCTGAGGGCCACCGCGCCGACAAGCGGGGTGGCGCGCAGGATTCGGGTGCGGACGGCTTTCATGGTGGGGGTGTCCTTCATCTCAAAAGAAGCTGAGGGAGGCAGCGGAGAGATCTCGGTTTTCTCTGTTTGCACTTGTTGATCTGGTGGGGGATTACCTTTTCGAGGCGTTTGGTGGGCCTGTTTGTGGCAAGGCGGCCTGCGTGGTTCGCCAGTTGCGATTACTGCCGTCCCAGCGCCGCTTTGATGGCGTCTGCGGGATTGACCATGTGATTGTTTGGGTCATCCCCGATCGAGATCTGCACGCCCTTGATCTCGCCGTTGTAGTGGTTGTCCACGGGGCCGTAGTCTGGCGATATTGCGGCACCCGAATCTTCGCCGACATCGGTGCCGTCATCGGCGGAGAAGATTGTCGCCAGCGTCGCGTCGATTTGCCCTTCGCCGGCTTTCTTGCCATCAACGTAGAGGGTGGCCTTGCCACCCTTGCCCAGCCCGCCGCCCGCATAGGCAAACTCCATGCGGACCTGACGTGGCCCGGCGGTGAGTGGGTCCTTGGACTCGACGATGAAGGTTTTGAAGCCGCCCCAGTTGTAGCAATACTTTAGTTTGTTCTTGTCGGCGTAGAGGCTCCAGCCGCCGATGTTGGCGCCCTGGCAGACAATAACGCCCTGAGCCCCTTCTTGCGGCACCACGAT
>CANHIJ010000121.1 GCA_947460575.1 Verrucomicrobiales bacterium
CAGGTCCGCTGGCCCAGCCGCCCCCAGCCGCCCCCAGCCGCCCCCTGTCGCCCATGAAAAACAACCCTCGCGCCGCGATTGGCTTTGCCGCCGGGGGCACCGCGCTGTGGCTGGTGGTGGCGGGCCTTTGGCTGGGGCTGGGAGCGGCGTTTTCGGCTCCTGCTGGCGGCGCGGGCCAGGAACCCCGGGCGGCCGTCGGCGTTGCCGCGGCGCCAGGCTGGGATGGGGGTGGCGGCGCGCGAGTCAATTGGGCGGAAGGACTCGCTTACAGGAGCCGTCCTGATTGGGAGGGCGCGGGGGAGGGCGCGGCGCGGCCCGCTTTTGGCTGGGGCTTTGCGGAGGGAATGGAAGGGCCTGCCGCAGCGGGAGACCTAGGGGGCGGATTGGCGTGTCGGGAGGGCGCGGGAGGGCGCACGGTGGGAGAGCCGCAGATCAATTGCGGGCTGGTATTGGTGCTGGCTTCGTTGGCTCTGCTGCACCGGTGCCGCGCCTGACCGGCGCGGCGCGCTGGGCTGGGAGGAATGGGAGGAATGAGAAGAATGGGAGGCGGCCTCTGGCTGGCGGGAGGCGGGTGGCGGGTGGCGGGTGGGGGGTGGGGCGGGTGGGGCGGGTTCAGGGTTTGCCGAGGCAGTAGAGGCCGGTTTCGGTGCGGATGAGGAGAGCGCCTGGGGCTGGGGTGGGGGTGGCGAGGGTGCGTTCGCCGTCGAGTTTATTTTCGCCGATTTTGGCGAAAGTGGGGCTGGCCTTGAGGAGGGTGGCGGTGCCGTATTCGTCGAGGAGGTAGAGGGTATCGCCGACGAGGAGGGGGGAGGCGGAGGTGGTGCGGGCGGTGCGTTCTTGCCAGTGGATTTCGCCGGTTTTGGCGTTGAGGCAGGAGGCGATGCCGTTGTCGGCGACTTGGTAGAGTTCGTCGCCGTAGAGGATGGGGGTGGGGGTATTGGGGGAGCGCTTGTCTTGGGTCCAGGCGAGGTGGGAGGCGGTGACGTCGCCGCGGCCGCCGGGGCGGACGGCGTAGGTGACGGGGGAGTCGTAGCTGGTGGTGAAGAAGAGGAGGCCGTGGCCGAAGGTGGGTTGGGCGATGACGGAATAGCCGGTGTAGGTGAGGCGCCAGAGTTCCTGGCCGTCGGAGGGGAGGTAGGCGGCGATGGCGTCGCTGAAGGGGCTGATGATGTGGGTTTGGCCCTCCCATGGGATGGCGAGGGGGGTGCAGAAGGAGAACTTGCGGGTGGCGTTGCCGCCGCGGGGGGTGCGCCAGGCGACGGTGCCGTCGCTGGCGTGGAGGGCGGCGAGGAAGGGGCCATCGGCGCCGTCGCAGGGGAAGATGAGGCGGCCGTCGACGAGGATGGGGGAGGCGCCGCCGCCATGCACGGGGGGGTAAGTGAGGCTGCGCTGTTCCCAGATTTTTTTTCCGTTGAGGTCGAGGCAGGCGGTGCCTTCGTGGCCGAAGTGGAGGTAGAGGCGGCCGTCGGCGACGATGGGGGTGGGGCTGGCGTGGCTATTTTTGGTGTGGATGGCGGCGGTTTGGGCGGATTCTGGGAAGACTTCTTGGTCCCAGAGGGTTTTTCCGGATTTGAGGTCGAGGCAGAGGGCGCGGAGGGAGCGGGCGGCCTGGGCGTCTTGGTCGGCGCCGACGGCGAGGGCGGTGGTGAGGTAGAGGCGGCCGTCCTGGAGGACGGGGGAGGACCAGCCTTTGCCGGGGAGGGAGACGTGCCAGGCGACGTTTTCGGTGGTGCTCCAGGAGGTGGGGATGTGGGGGGCGCGGACGATGCCGTCGGACTGGGGGCCGCGGAATTGGGGCCAATTTTGGGCGTGGAGGGGGCCTGCGGCGGCGAGGAGGAGGAGGGCGGGGAGGAGGCGGCGCATGGGAGAGGGAGCTATTTTTTGCTGAGGGCGGCGAGGGCGGCCTGGTAGCGCTGGGCGACGGTGGGCCAATTGACCACGTTCCACCAAGCGGCGATGTAGTCGGGGCGGCGGTTTTGGTAGTTGAGGTAGTAGGCGTGTTCCCAGACGTCGAGGCCGAGGAGGGGGGTGCCGCGGTCGGCATTGGGGACGAGGCCCTGCATGAGGGGGTTGTCCTGGTTGGGGGTGGAGACGATGGCGAGGTGGCCGTCTGTTTTGAGGATGAGCCAGGCCCAGCCGGAGCCGAAGCGCTTGGTGGCGGCTTCGGCGAACTTCTTTTTGAAGTCGGCGAGGGAGCCAAAGTCTTTGGCGAGGGCGGCGGCGAGGGCGGGGTCGGCGGGGTCGCCTCCGATGCCTGGGGCCTGGGCTGGGCCCATGGAGTTCCAGAAGAAGAAGTGGTTCCAGTGGCCGCCGCCATGGTTGCGGATGGGGGTTTGGAGGGCTTCGGGGAGGAAGGGGATGCCGCCGAGGAGATCTTCGAGGGATTTTTCGGCTAGGCCGGGTTCGCCTTGGAGGGCGGTGTTCAGGCCGTTGATGTAGGCTTGGTGGTGTTTGCCGTGGTGGATTTCCATGGTGAGGAGGTCCACGTGGGGGAGGAGGGCGTTGGGGGCGTAGGGGAGTGGGTCGAGGACGTAGGGGCCGCTGGGGGGGGTGCCTGGGGGGGAGGGTTTGGTTTTGACGAGGGGAGCGGCCTTGGTTTGGGCGGAGGCGGCGGAGGCGAGGGCGGCGCTGGCGGAGAGGGCGAGGAATTGGCGGCGGGAGGAGGACATGGTTTTGGGAAGGTGGAGTGGAGGGAGGTGAGCAGAGGGGTTGGAAATCCGCCTTGGTGGGGGCGGGGTGACGGTTTAGGGAGGGGAATGCAGTATCTGGTACGCCACCGCACCGTCTACGACTATCCGGAAAAAGTTGCGGAATCGCAGCATTTGGCGCGGCTGCGGCCGCGGGAGGATGGGGGGCAGCGGTGTTGGCGGCACGTGTTGCGGATTGAACCGGAGCCTGGAACGCGGGAGGATCGGGTGGATGCCTTTGGGAATGGGTTTACGTTTTTTGCCCAGGAGGTGGCGCACGCGGTGCTGTGGGTGGAGGCGCTGAGCGTGGTGGAGACGGCAACGGGGGCGGCGGTGGATTGGGCGGCCTCGCCTGCCTGGGAGGAGGTGGCGGAGGGTTTGGCGGAGGACGCGGGGGTGGCGCACCTGGAGGCGCAGCCGTTTCGGTTTGCCAGTGGGCAGGTGCCGGTGAGCGAAGCCCTGGCGGCATATGCGCGGCCGAGTTTTGGGCGGGGCCGGGGGCTGTTGGAGGCGGTGCGGGACTTGACGGGGCGGATTTTTCGGGATTTTTGTTTTGATGCGAGTGCGACAGCGGTGGCGACTCCCGTGGAAGCGGTGCTGCGGGAGCGGCGGGGAGTTTGCCAGGATTTTGCCCATTTGGAGATTGCCTGCCTGCGGTCGCTGGGGCTGGCGGCGCGCTATGTCAGCGGGTATTTGGAAACCTTGCCCCCGCCCGGGCAGGCGCGCCTCGTGGGGGCGGATGCGTCTCACGCCTGGATTTCGGTGTATTGTCCGAGCTCTGGCTGGGTGGAATTTGACCCCACGAACGACTGCGTGGCGGGGCCGCGCCACCTAAGGCTGGCCTGGGGAAGGGATTACGGGGACGTCTCGCCGCTACGGGGGGTGACGCTGGGGGGAGGGGAGCAGCCGCCGCGGGTGATGGTAGACGTCACGGCGCACGGTTCCCGGGAGGAGGCGCTGGCGGCGGCGCTTTTGATCGAAGGCGCCTGGGGGGAGCGGCCCGGCAGCAGAGAGCGGGCACGGGGCTGACGGTTTCGTCGCAGATGACGTGGAGGGTGTCTGCGGCGTCGGGTTGGATGACGGCACCGGCGGTGAAGCTGCCGAAGGCGGGGAGGACGAGGCAGGAGCGCTCGGCCTGCCACCAGAAGCAGGGGGCGCGCCAGGTCCGGGGCGGAGGGCCAGCGAGGGCGGCGAGGGGGTGCAAGTGGCCGACGATGGAGAGGCGGTCGGGGTCGGCGTGGGCGGGGTCGTGGACGAAGTAGAAGGGGTCGCGCCAGAGGGAGTGGCCGACGAGGTCGATGCCGCAGCGGGGCGGGGGGAGGGCGCGGCCGAGGTCGTGGTTGCCGATGACGAGGGAGAAGTGGATGGCGGGGTGGGACGCGCGCCACTTTTCGACGAGGTCGAGGACGGTGGGGGATTGGGCGGAGGGGGCGTGGAAGAAGTCTCCGCAGAAGAGGACTTCGCGGGCTCCGGTGCGGAGGATGGCGCGGGAGAGGCGGGCGAGGTCGTCGGCAGAGTGGCCTTCGGGGACGGGGAGGCCGTGGTGGCGGAGGTGGGCGGCTTTGCCGAGGTGGAGGTCGGCGAGGAGGAGGACCTTGGCTTGGCGCCAAAAGGCGCAGCGCTCGGGGAGCAGATCGAGGGTTTGGCCGCGGAGGGAGAGGGAGGGGGTCATGGGGCCTGGCGGCCGCCTCCGATGAGGGAGGGGTGGACTTGGGCGAGGAGGACGGCGTCGCCGGATTGGACGTTGTCCCAGGAATCGACGGGGAGTTGGAAAATGGCGGCGGCGCCGGTGCGGAAGCGGGGAAAGGCCTGGCGGCCGCAGAGCCAGTTGGCGAGCGATTGGGTGCCTGGGTTGTGGCCGACGCAGGCGGCGTGGTGGACGCTGCTGGGGAGGGCGTGGAGGACGGCGAGGAGTTGGCTGAGGGGGGCCTCGTAGAGGAGGGGTTCTTCGTGGAGGAGGGCGTCGGGGAGTCCGGCTTGTTGGGCGATGAGGGAGGCGGTGCGGCGGGTTCGGGCGGAGGGGCTGAGGAGGAGGGTGTCCGGGGGGACGGGGAAGGCGGACTTGAGGTATTGGCCGATCAGGGCGGCGTCGCGGAGGCCGCGGTCGCTGAGGGGGCGGAGGAGGTCGGCGGGTTGGTCTGGGGTGGGCGGGCAGGCTTTGGCGTGGCGGATTAAGGTGAGGAGCTTCATGGGGCCGGTGGTTTTTTTGGGGGGGCTAGGGCCGGGTCAAGCGATAGGTTTGGGCGCCGCCGTCGGCGGCGCCGTCGAAGAGCACGAGGAGGTCGGCGAAGGTGGGGGCGTCCTGGAGGAGGAGAATGCCCTCGGCTTTACCCTGAGGGCGGGGGAGCACGCCAATGGAGGAGAGCGGGGGGTTTTGGCCGGGGCGCCAGAGGAAGACGTCGAAGACCTTATCGTCCATACGGGTTTGGGAGACGGGGAATTTTTTGGAGGCTTCGGCGCAGGCGTTTCCGGAGATGACGACGAAGCCGTCGCGGAGGGCGGCGAGTTCGCGGATGCCGCGGGCGGGGCCGATGGGGAGGGAATGGACGGTGCAGACCGGCAGGGCGCCGCTGAAGAGGGCCTCGGCGGGGGTTTCGATGACGAAGGTCTGGTCTTGCAGGTTGGGGCCGCGGACGCCGAAGAAGAGTTTGCCGTCGCGGAAGGCGAGGCCTTCGATGTTGAATCCGTTGAGTTGGAGGGGTTGTTTGATGTGGTCGCGGAAGGTGGGGCTTTGGGCGAGCCAGGGCATGAGGCTGGTGCGCCGGAGTTTTTGGGGTTGGGGCTGGCCGGTGGCGGGGTCGCAGGGGAGCTGAAAGATGGAGGCGCGGGTTTCGTCGAATTCGCCCTTTTTTTTGCCGACGCCGTGGGAGCCGGTGATGTAATAGCAATGGGCGAGGGGGTCGGCGGCGATGCCTTCGATGTCGATTTCGAGCTGTTTTCCGGAGGGGTTGGGGAGGAGGGGGAGGAGGGGATCGGCCTGGATGAGGTATTGGGCGGGGTCGAGGCGGCCTGGTTGGACGGCGATGAGTTCGTCGCTGCCGACGAGGACGGAGCGGCCGTCGATGGAGGCGATGGCGCTGAGGTCGAGGTTGCCTTCGAAGCCCTGGAGTTTCCAGGGGGCGGCGATTTTTTCGATGGTCCAGCCGCTGGGGGGGATGGCGGGCCGAGCGGGGGCGGAGCAGGCGAGCAGCAGGCTGATGGCGGCGGCCAAGATCTGGTGGGGAAGGGAGAGCGGCATCTGGGGCTACTTTGCGGCTGGGGCGGGGCGGCTGCAAGTTCGGGAATGGGCGGGGGGAGAATGGGGAAGGTTCCGGAGATGTCATTTTTCTCAGATTGCGCTGGGCGGGCTTTCCGCGCAGCTTGGGGGTACCGCTAGTGGAGCGGTCCCGATGCCTATGAGAGCTGCCTTCCCTTCTTTTCCCTTATTTGCCTGGCCGGTGGCCCGGTGCTTGGTCGGCGGCAGCCTGCTGCTGTGGGGAGTTTCGTGCGGCCGCCGGGAGGTGGGCAGTGCGGCGCCGCGGGAGGCCGTCAAAGTGGTCACCGAGTTGGGGCCCTTGCCGTCGGCGGGGGCGGCCAATCGCCTGATGAATGAGCAATCGGCCTTTTTGCGGCACCACGCGCAGGACCCGGTGGATTGGTATCCCTGGGGTGAGGAGGCCTTTGCCAAGGCGCGTGCGGAGCAGAAGTTGATCTTGGTTTCCGTGGGGTACGCCAGTTGCCCGTGGTCGCAGAAAATGCAGGAGGACTCCTTTAGGGACCCGGCCACGGCGCGCTTCATGAATCGCCACTACGTAAACATTCTGGTGGACCGAGAAGAGCGTCCGGATGTGAATAACAGTTACCTGCACTTTCTCTACTGGAAGAATAAAAAGTCGGGTTGGCCGCTCCACACTTGGCTCACGCCCGAAGGCTTGCCCATTTTCAGCGGGGTGTATTTTCCTGTAAACAGCGAGGGCGAGTCCCCGGCTTGGAACCTCACCATTGAATACATCGCAAACAATTTTGCGGACGACCCGGCCTATGTGCGGCAGCAGGCGGAGCGGACGTCGAAAGAGTATCTCAAAGAGTACCGCAAGTATTGGCGGGCCACCGAGATGGTGCTGGAGCCGAGCGCCCTCGGGGGAGCCTTTGACAAATTGCGCTCTGTTTACGATCCCGTGAACGGCGGGTTCAGCGGCGCTCCCAAGTTCACCCAGACGCAGTCGCTGAACTATTTGATGGCCTATGCGGCGCGGCTGGGGAAGGACCGCATGGGGCGGGCGGCGGAAGCCCGGCAGATGTTGCAGACCAGCCTGGACGCCATCTTAAAAGGGGGGATTTACGACCACTTGGGGGGGGGGATTCACCGCTACAGCACCGATATTTATTGGGTGGTGCCGCAGTTTGAAAAAATGCTCTACGACCAGGGTTTTTTTGCGGAGGTCCTGACCAACGCGGCGCTTTCGCTGGGGCGGCGCGATTACCTGGAGGAGGCGCGGGCGGTGTTGCGCTACGCCGACACGGAGTTGGGCCACCCCGAAGGCGGCTTTTATTGTGCGGAGGGCTCGAGCAGCCCGGTGTCGGAAGGGGATGCCACTATGAAAGAGGGGGCTTTTTATGTTTGGCAGTTGGCGGAGATTGAAAAAGTGGTGGGAGCGGAGGCGCTGCCGCTGCTGCGGCGCACCTATGGGCTGGATGAGCGGGGGAACTTGCCGATTGATTCCCCGGCGCGCAGTCGGTTTCCGGGGGCCAACGTCCTGCGGATGGAGCGGTCGGCCGCAGAGATAGCGCGGGAAATGGGTCGGCCGGAGGCGGAAGTGCAGCGGGCCCTCGGCGAGGCCCGGGCGGCGCTGCTGGAGGCGCGGCGCAAGCGCCCGCGGCCGCTGTTGGACGACAAGGTGTTGGCGAGTTGGAACGGCACCATGGTGGCGGCCTTGGCGCGGGCTTCGTGGGTATTGCAAGATGCGGCCTTGGGGGCGCGCGCTGGGCGGGCCGCGGAATTTATTTTGAAGCGCTTGAAGCGAGAGGACGGAAGCTTGGTGCACGCCTTTCTGGACGGCCCGTCGTCGGCGCCGGGCTACGCGGAGGACTACGCGCAGGTGATACGGGGCTTCCTCGATCTCTATGAGAGCACTGCGGAGGTCCGTTGGTTGCGCGCCGCCGCGGAGCTGCAGGACAAGGAGATCGCGGCCCTGGGCGACCCCGAAGACGGGGCCTTTTTTGACGGCCCAGTGCAGCCGCTGGTCTTCAACCGCATGAAGTCGCTCGACGAGACCACGGAATTCGCCGCCAGTGCCGTCTCCGCGCAAAATTTGCTCCGGCTGGGGCATACGCTGGGGCGAAAGGACTACCTGGACCAGGCGAAGACCATGGTGGCGTCTTTTGGAAGCCTGATGCAGCGCAGCCCCGCGGGATTTTTGCGCATGCTGCAGGCCTACGATGGGACGCTGCAGGCGCCGCTGCAGGTGGTCGTGGTGGGGTCGGCAGAGGCGCCCGACCGCGCGGAAATGCGCGCGGCTTTGGGCCAGGGGCTGCCTTTTGGGCGGGTGGTGCTCTATTTGGACGGCGGGGAAGCGCAGGCGTGGCTGGCCAAGGGAAACCCCGCGCTCCAGGCCCTGGAGTCGCCCGCGGGCCGCACCACGGTGCACTTTTGCCGGAATTTTGTGTCGCAGCAGTCCTTCAGCAAGGCGAGCGAACTGGTCCCGGCCCTGGAGAAAGCGGTGGCGCAGGGCATCCCGTAAAACGCTCTGAGTCACCTGCCCAGGCCGAGTGCCCTGGGCGCCCTGGACTTGGGCGGTATCCGGTTTTTCCGGGCCAGTCGGCCCGGCGGGTGGCCTGGGCGTCGGCTCCGCTAAGCTCTGGGCGAAAGTCTAGGCGGAGGGCTGGCGGACGATGTATTGGATGGCGGCGGCGGCGGCGGCGAAGCCGAAGGCCCCGGTGACAAAGCCCGCGGCGCCAAAGCCCGCGGCGCAGTCGAGCCTCAGGGAGGAGCCTTCCTCAGCCTCGGCCCGACAGGTGCCGTCGGCCCAGGGGAAAACCTGAGGTTCGGCGGAATAGACCGCGGAAACCCCGAAGGACTGGCCTTCGCCCTTGGGAAATCCGTGGTCGCGCCGCAGCCGCTTGCGCACGCCTTTGAGGAGGAGGTCGCCGACGGAGAGGGAGAGGTCGCTGCGCCGCACCGCGGTGGGGTCGCGGCGCCCGCCCGCTCCGCCGACGGTGACGACGGGTTGGCCGGATTGGTGGGCGTGGGCGATGATGGCGGCCTTGATGCCGGTGCGGTCGACTCCGTCGACGATGGCATCGAAGGGGCCGACGAGGAGTTTGGCGAGGTTGTTGGGCGTGACGAAATCGGGGACGAGAGTGAGTTGGCAGGCGGGATGGATTAGGCGCATGCGCTCGGCTAGGACGGCGATTTTGGGGCGGCCCACGGTGCCATCGAGGGCGGGGAGTTGGCGATTGACGTTGGTGATGCAGACGTCGTCGAGGTCGATGAGGGTGAGGGCGCCGAGGCCGGAGCGGGCGAGAGCTTCGACGGTCCAGGAACCGACGCCGCCGACGCCGATGACGCAGACGTGGGCGCGGCGGAGTTGGTGCAGGCCGCGGTGGCCGTAGAGGCGAGCGAGGCCTCCGAAGCGGTCCGCGTAGTCCTGCGGGAAGGGGCCGTCCATGCGGGGGAAGGGGGATTATTCCGCGATTTCGACGCCGACGTGCAGGCCGTGGCGGTCGGCGGAGGCTTGGACGAGGGAGCGCAGGGCATTGACGGTGCTGCCGGCGCTGCCGATGAGGCGAGGGATGTCCTCGGGGTCGGCGCTGAGGTCGAAAATGGTGGTGCCGTGATTTTCGCGGCGAGTGATGCGGACGGCGTGGGGGTGGTCGGCGATGCCGAGGACCACGTATTCCAAAAACTGCTGGATACCGGAGACTGCGTCCATGGAGGAGGAGCGTGGGGAAAAACAGAAAACCCGGTTCCTACTGGCTGGCAGGAGGGAACCGGGTTTTCCGAAAGGGGGGCTGAAAAAAGCTTAAGCTTTGGCGGGAAGAGCCTTGCGGGTTTTGCGGATGATGCTGGCGACGGTTTCGCTGGGCTGGGCGCCCTTGACCATCCAGTCTTCCACTTTGGGGAGGTCGAGGAGGTAGTTGACGCCGTCCTTCATGGGGTCGTAAGTGCCCACTTGATCAATAAACGGGCCGTCCCGGCGGCTGCGGGAGTCGGTGACCACGATACGATAATAAGGACGGTTTTTGGAACCTTCGCGCCTGAGTCTGATTGCGACCATGATGACCTGAAATGATAGTGTTGAGGGAAAAACGCGCTGCAAGCCGGAAGCGGGAAGGGCGCGAAGGGGGAACATACACTTCTCCTCCAGAACGCAAGCCGTTTTCTCACATTCGATGGGCGGAGGGAGCGCGGAGCGTCGGGGGAGGTGTGGGCGGGGAGCGTTGCGGTTTGGCGATTTTTAGGCGGCGGGACGGGTCTGGGGCGCGTTCTTGGGATAGAGAACGCGGAGTCACCTCTGTCCCTTGCGCAGCCCTGGGTGCTATGATAGTTTAAGCGCTGGAGTTGAGTCTCCACAACCTACCAACGAAATGTCGAACCAAGAAAATAAGCCTGCGCCGCCGGAAGGACCTGAACGCCGTCCCGGGGCCAACGGGCCCGGAGGAGATCAGAGCTTCAACTGGAAGGGGCTGCTGTGGCTTTCCATTGCCCTGAGCTTGATCGCCACTGGCATCATGTGGCACAGCACCCCGCCGGGGAAGCCGCTGCCCTACAAGGATTTTTTGGCCTCTCTGGAGAGCGGCGCGCTGGACAAAGGCAAGGGCGTCAAGGTCGTCACTTCTCAAGGTTCCCAGTTGGACTCCATTGTCAGCTACCAAGACAAAGAGGGGGGCGCGGTGAAGCACACCACCCCCGTGAACTTGGGCATGGTGCGGGAGGAACTGAATGCCAAGTTGGCGGCCCAGGGCTTGGTGCCCGCCTTTGAAGAAGACACCAACGTGGGGGCCAACCTCTTGGTGACGCTGCTGCCGCTGGTGTTATTGTTGGGTCTAGTCTACTTTTTCTTCCGCCAGCAGATCAAGATGGCGGGCCGCGGGGCTATGAGCTTTGGCAAGAGCCGGGCGCGCCTCCTCACGATGGACAAAAATAAAATCACCTTCAAACAGGTGGCGGGGGTGGACGAAGCTAAGGAAGAGGTTTCGGAACTGGTGGAGTTTCTCAAGGACCCCAAAAAATTCCAAAAGCTGGGGGGCCACATTCCAAAGGGCGTGCTCATGGTGGGGCCTCCGGGGACCGGAAAGACCCTGCTGGCCAAAGCGATCGCCGGAGAGGCCGACGTGCCGTTTTTCAGCATCAGCGGCTCCGACTTTGTCGAAATGTTCGTCGGCGTGGGCGCCAGCCGAGTCCGGGACATGTTTGAACAGGGCCGCAAGAGTGCCCCCTGCCTGATCTTTATCGACGAAATCGACGCTGTGGGGCGCCATCGCGGTCACGGCATGGGCGGCGGCCACGACGAGCGCGAGCAGACGCTCAATGCCTTACTGGTGGAAATGGACGGCTTTGACACCGGAGAAGGCGTCATCATCATCGCCGCCACCAACCGCCCCGACGTGCTCGACCCCGCGCTGCTTCGTCCAGGCCGCTTCGACCGGCAGGTCAGCGTCTCCCTCCCCGATGTCAAAGGCCGCGAGGGCATCCTCAAGGTACACGCCAAAAAGGTCAAAATGGCGGCCGACGTCGACCTCATGATCATCGCCCGAGGCACTCCCGGCTACTCGGGCGCGGAACTGGCCAACGTCATCAACGAGGCGGCCCTCATGGCGGCCCGCCGCAGCGCCAAGGCCATCACCACCAAGGACCTGGAGGAGGCCCGCGACAAAGTGCGCTGGGGTAAGGAGCGCCGCAGCATGGCCATCTCCGAAAAGGAGAAGGAAAATACCGCCTTCCACGAAGCCGGCCACGCCATCCTGTTGGAAGTCCTGGAGCACACCGAACCGCTCCACAAGGTCACCATCATTCCCCGGGGCCCCTCGCTGGGCTCCACCATGTGGCTACCCGAAGAGGACAAATACACCCAGCGCAAGAACGAGCTTCTCGACGACCTCGTGGTCACCATGGGCGGGCGCGTCGCCGAGGAAATGGTTTTTGGAGACGTCACCAATGGGGCCATGGGAGACATCCGCCACGCCACCCGCATCGCCCGCAAGATGGTTTGCGAGTGGGGCATGAGCGACAACTTAGGGATGATCGAATACGGGGACAACAACGAGCACGTCTTCCTGGCTCGGGACATGACCAGTTCCCGCGGCTACAGCGAGGACACCGCCCGCAAAATCGACACCGAGATCAAGTTGCTCATCGACAATTCCTACCAGCGCGCCAAAGAACTGCTGATCAAGTATCGGCCCCAAATGGACGCCTTGGCCAAGGCGCTCCTCGAATACGAAACGCTCGACGGAGCCAACGTCCGCGAAATCATGCAGCACGGGCAAATGCTCAATCCCCCGCGCTCTAAGCCCCCCATGCCCCCCGCGGTGCCAGACGCCAGCGGCGCCCGCGACGAGAGCGCCGGAGAGGCCCTTCCTGGCGGCCTCGCCGGAGCCCCCGCCTGAAAAAGCCCCGTCGCCTGAAAAAACCGCCGCTCCCGCGAGGGTGTGGCGGCTTTTTTTGCGAGCGAGGTCCATCCACGGCGATTTGCAGGGTCCCGGCCGGGGCGGAAAAGGCGACTGCACGAGGGGGCCCATTTGCCGACTGGGTTTATGCGTGCAGCCGATAAGCCCCAA
>CANHIJ010000122.1 GCA_947460575.1 Verrucomicrobiales bacterium
AATCCGGTCAATCCGGCTTCGCGCCCGCTGCGGGATGGTTTGCTCGACATCTTGGCTTATTGGAACTTTGACGACTCCAGCAACTCTGCGAGCACCACCGATGTGGTGAGGGGATTTGCGGGGACCCTGAAGAAGAATACGGTCTTCACGGCTGACGCGACCGGCCACACTGGGCTGCCGGGGGACAAGGCCATCAACATGGGCAGCGCGGGGAATTCCGGCACGGGGGTGGTCGTCAACAGCGGCACCTTCCTGAACATCGCCGCGACGCAAAATCAGGTGGCGATCTCTTGGTGGCAGAAGCTATCCGGCACCCCAGATTCCTCTTCCATCTACGCCCAGACAGGCGCGGTGGAGCGGGGCATCAATGTCCACACTCCCTGGAGCAATGGATGGATCTACTTCGACACCATGGGTTGTTGCGATGGAGGCACCCAGCGCATCAATGGCCCCGGGGGCTTGAACTCGGGAGTCTGGCAACACATCGTGGTCAACAAGAACGGCGACAACAAAGCCGTCTGGGTCAACGGGGTTAAGATCATCGAGGGCAACAACACCTCTCCCCTGGGCTTGGATTTCACCAAGTTCTTCATGGGCACCGACGCCGGCAACTACAACATGGCGGGCCTCTTGGACGACGTGGCCGTCTACGGCGACGCCCTCAGCGATGAGGAAATTGCCCTCCTCTTCGCGGGCACCGCGCCCAATGCGGCCGCCCTGGTTCCCCCTAATACGGATAGCGACGGCGACGGCATGCAGGACGCCTATGAAGACTCCTATGGCCTCAACAAGAACCTGGACGACCGCCTGGGCGATGTCGATGGCGACGGATTGAAGAACTACGCCGAATTTGTCGCTGGCACTAAGCCCAATGTGGCGGACAGCGACGGCGATGGCTTGTCAGACGGGGCCGAGGCCACCGCGGGCACCAACCCGCTGCGGACGGACTCCGACCAAGACGGGCTTTCCGACCGCGCGGAAATCCAGCAATACGGGACCTTCCCCATGACGGCGGACAGCGACGGCGACGGCTTCAGCGATGGAGTCGAAATCTTGGGCGGATCCAATCCGATGCTTCTGGCTAGCGTGCCGATGGTGGCGGCGGACCTCTTCACTGGCGGCGACGCGGGCGAAGGACTCGACCTCGATGGCAGCTTCCTCTACGCCTTCAACGTGGGGACCAACGGAGCGGCCGGCCAGGCCCGCGACGCCAACTTCACTGATGATAGCCAGCCTGGGATCAGCATCTCCGCGGTGAATCAGATTCCGAACTGGCATGCTCCGGAATACGGGGACACCGCCGAGGACGACACCATCGAAACGGTGATGCGCTCGATTCGCTGGATGCCGGCGCCGGGCGTCTTGGGAGTCAGCCTGGAAGGCCTGACCGCGGGGCAGCGCTACAAGTTGCAGTTGCTCTTTGCCGAGACCGGCAACGCGCGCGGCTTTGACGTGGTGCTGGAGGGAGTCACCATGATCGAGGACTTCTTCCCGGGCCAATTGCAGGGTCCTTCCAATACTCAGGGTTCCGTGGTGAGCCTGGAGTTTGTGGCCCCTGACGACGTCATGAACCTGGTCCTGCGGGGCACCACTACGCTGGCTCCGGACAAGAATCCGATCTTGAACGGGGTGACTCTGGAGTCCATCGGCGCCATCGCGGTAGACAGCAAAGGAATCGGCAGCCTGAAGCGCACCGCGAACAGTGTCATCCTCGAATTGCGGGGGACGCCCGGCAAAACCTACAGCGTCGACTATTCCGCCAATCTGGTGAATTGGATTGAGGCCAACGACGCCTTTATCCCTGGAGCCAACGGCCAGGGGACGTGGACGGACACCGCGCCCAGCCGCACCAGTGCGGCCGTGCTGCGAGGCTACTATCGCCTGCGCGACCCCGCTCTGAAAGCCACGCCGTAAGCCCGAGTTTAAGGCTTATGCAAACCGCAGGCTGCCTCTGTGCAGCCTGCGGTCTTTTTCTTTCCCCCCAACTTCGCTCGCTTTGAAATTCCAAACTTACCTCGGCGCCCTTTGCCTGCTGCTCAGCTGGGGTGCCGCCAGCGCTAACACCGTGGTCACCTTGGGCTCGGTGGCTCAATTTGACGGGCCCAATGCCGCGGCCCTGGACCTCAGTGGGCAGTTTGACTACGCGATCAATTTCAGCCCTAGCGATCCACCGCGCAGCGTGCGGGGAGTCGTCTTTAAGCCCGACAACCAGGCTATCCCAGGGGCCACTTTGCTGGGCCCGCAGCAGGTCGAGCCTTGGCAAAACCGGCCCGATTTTGGCGCCAGCGCGGACGACGACGCCCTCGAAGAAGTGCTGCACGACATTCGCTGGGCGGATGCCGGCGGTGGGCAAAAGCTCCAGGCCAGCCTGGTGGTGACGCCGGGTTTGACCTACAAATTGCAGATTCTGATCTCGGGCAATGGACCAGAGAATCGCCGCTGGGATATCCGGCTCAATGGACAGCCTGCAGTCGATGAAATTACTTCGTTAGGGGGCAGCCCCGGGGAAACGTACGCTTCCAACCGGGCTACGGTTTATCGCCACGAATTTACCGCCGCCAGTTCGCCTCTGGTGGTGGAGATGGGCAACTTTTTTGGAGGCAACGATGGGGGGGATCGCAATCCGATTTGGCAGGCCCTGACGCTGGAGCGGGTGACCATTCCGCCCACTCCGGAATCGATTGCCCTCACGCCAAATCAGTTCTTCGCCGCCCAGACCGCCTACCTTGGCGAAGTCTCGGTGAGCGACCTCAAGTCGGGGGCGGTCCATGCCCTGAGTCTGGTGGAGGGCGCTGGATCTGGGGACAACGATCGGTTTCGCCTGGTGATGGGGCAGCTCTTCGCGGGGCCGCTCGGTTTCGCGGCGGATGCCCCCGGGAGCACGTACAGCATCCGGCTGCGCGCGGTGGATCAGGCCGATGGGGCGCGCTTTTTAGAAAAGGCCTTCACTCTCGTCCTCGCGACTCCGCACGCTCCCTCGGCGGTGCGCCTGGATGCCGCGACCCTGGGGATGGGGATGGCCGTGGGCCAGTTGGTGGGTCGACTCAGCGCGGTCGACGAAGACCCCGTGGACCGGCACGCATTCGCGCTCGTCGGCGGGGAGGGCAGCGCGGACAATGGGTTGTTTGAGGTGCAGGGGAGCGAGCTCAAAGTGGCAGGCGCCTGGCCCGCGGGCTTGAGCCGGGTGGCCTTGCGCCTGCGGGCCACTGACCTTGCCGGTCTCAGCGCGGAGACGGCGCTGGTGCTCCCTGTGGTGGAGCCCCGCATCCGCATCAACGAGGTCCTCGCGGTTTCCACCCCGGCTACTCTGCCATTAGATGAAAACCGCCAGCCCCAAGACTGGATTGAGCTCTACAATGAGCTAGCGCAACCGGTCAACTTGAGCGGCTGGCACCTCACCGATGATCCTGACAACCTCACCAAGTGGACTTTCCCCAACGCCCCAATGGCTCCGCAGGGGTTCCTCCTCGTCTTTGCCAGCGGCACGGGGGCGACTCCCGCCAGCGGGGTCCTGCACACCAATTTCCAACTAGGCCAGGGCGGGGAGTCGATCCTCCTGGTGCGGCCAGATGGGCAAATCGCTGACCAAATCCTTCCGCCTCAGCTTTATCCTAACACCACCTGGGGGCGGGATCCGGTCGGCTCTGAAAATGGCTATCTGCGCCGCCCCACCCCCAAGGCGCTCAACGCGGCGCTGGCGGCGGCCGGGCGCAATGAAGTTACTTTTAGCGTCCCGCACGGATTTGCCACCGCGGCGTTTCGTCTGGCCCTCAGCGCCAGCGTGCCTGGTTCGGTGATTCGCTATACCTTGGATGGGCGCGCCCCCTCCGCGGCCAGTCCCATCTATGCTAGTCCTCTCAACATCACTCCCGTGACGGGAACCGCGCAGTCCGGCACCCGCATCGTGCGGGCCTACGCGGACCATCCCGATGCCGCTTACCGCCCGGTGGCCACCCAGACGTACTTTTTTGTCAATGGAGTGGCGGGCCCCAAGGTGGACGGGGTGGTGGGCCAGACCAACTTGGTCAATTCCATCCGCAACCACGCCACCTATGGTCCGCTCATCGATGATGCCCTGGTGGCCTTGCCTTCGGTTTCGCTTGTGATCAACGCCTCTGGGGGGCTGCCCTTCTCCGAGACCGAGAGCAGCGTGGAGCTGATCGACCCGCAGGGCCGAGAGGCTGGCTTCACCATTCCGGGCGGGGCGGTGCGCTCAGGTACTTCGAGTCTTTCCTATGACAAGGGGAGCATGAGCGTGCGCTTTCGCGGCAAATATGGCGCCACCCAATTGTCCTATCCGCTCTTTGCAGGGCACCCCTACGACAGCCGGGGGGCGGCGACCGAGTTCCAGGAAATCCGCCTGCGCAGCGGGTCCCACGATACCCACTCGTGGCTGGGCACCTCCGAAAACCCGCCGGTACCGTACGGCAGTCCCTCGCTTTATCGCAGCGGCGACGCCCAATTTGTCCGCAATATCTGGCAGGAAGACGTTCACCTCATGATGGGCCAACCGGGTCTGCACGGGCGCCTCATCCAGCTCTACGTCAATGGAAACTACTATGGGATTTATCACATATTGGAGCACCCCGATGACGACTACATGGGCAGCTATTTTCCGGGGACCTCCCAAGACTATCACTACACTGGGGGTGGCACGACCGGAAGTCTCCACGGAACCGAATCCTGGGCTTCCGTGTGGGCGAAGCTGAAGGCCTCCTTGGGGAACTACAGCCAAGCGCTGCGCTGGGTGGACATGGATAGCCTGATCGACTACATGATTCTCAGTTTTTATGCGGGCAACGACTGGGACTGGAGTGCCCAGCACAACTGGGGAGCGGCGGGACCGCGCCTGCCCGACCAGGGCGGGTGGAAGTTTTTCCCCCAAGACGTGGATCTCTCGCTGCAGGATGTGAATGCCGATTGCACCGACCAAACCGTGCCCGACGGCATTTTTAACGCCCTCATGGCGCACCCCGATTTCAAAGTCCTCTGGCGCGACCGCGTCTACCGGCATCTCTTTAACGACGGATTGCTGACTCCGGCCAAGGCCAGCGCGTCGTATCGCTATCGGTTAAATGAGATTGCCACGGCGGTGGTGGCGGAGACGGCGCGCTGGCAGCCTAGCAGTAGTGTGGGGGCTCTGCCTTGGGACCGCGACGGCGAGTGGACCGTAGAGAAAAATTACCTGCTCAATACTTTTTTCCCGCAGCGAACCGCCAAGCTCCTGACCCAATTCAAGGCCCGGGGATGGTATCCTCTAGAGGTGCCGGAAATGAGTCAGCGGGGCGGCGCGGTGGCCGCGGGCAGCCAAATCGGCCTCACCGGAGCTGCGGGGACCCTCTATTACACGATGGATGGAAGCGACCCCCGCCTAGCCGGTGGGGCGGTGTCCCCGGCCGCGGTGCCTTACACCGCCACCACGGGCAGCTTTGTGTTGGTCGAGGCCAACGATGGCGTGGTGGGCCGCGGGGCCCGCTGGCGCTACTTGGTATCGACGGTAGATCCCGGGGTCGGCTGGAGGGAGTCGGACTACGACGACGCGGCCTGGCCGTCCGGGCAGGTGGAAGCCGGCTATGGAGAAACAGGGCAGGCTACCGACGTCGGCACGGCGGACACCGACCCGCTGGCACCCGGCGTGCAGCCTAACGTGGCGACTTACTTCCGGCACCACTTTCAGGTGGCGGACCCGACCCGCTATACGGAACTCAACCTGCGCCTGCGGCGGGATGACGGGGCGGTGGTTTACCTCAACGGCCGCGAGCTGATGCGCTCGGCGATGGGGGCGGGCGAGGTGGGTTTTGCCACCCTGGGTAATGGCGGGGTCAATGTGTCCGACGACGGCAATACCTGGTTCAGCCTGGTGATTCCCTCCAGTCAGGGCTGGCTTCGCAGCGGCCGCAATACCCTAGCGGTGGAAGTGCACAATGCCTCGCCCGCGAGCGGGGATCTCACTTTTGATTTTGAGCTTAGCGCGGTCGGTCAGGTCGCGGCCCAGCCGCTGGTTATTAATGGCCCCACCCAGGTCAAGGTCCGGGCCCGCACGGCCGCGGGGGACTGGTCTGGGCTCAATGAGGCTTCCTTTGTGATTCTGGGTACCCGGCCCGCGGCCACCGACAATGTGACGATTTCTGAAATTCACTATCATCCAGAAGGGAGCGCCGATAGTGAATTCCTCGAGTTCTGCAATTCCTCGGCCGCCCCAGTGGACCTTTCCGGAGTGCAGCTGCGCGGCGCGGTCGAGTTTGTATTTCCCGCGGGGCTGGTCCTGGCGCCTGGCGAAGCGGTGGTCGCGGTCAAGGATCTGGTCGCCTTTGCGGCCCGCTACACCGCCGCCAGTTCGCCTTGGAAGCGGGAGGGGATCCGAGTGGCGGGAGCCTGGACGGGCTCGCTGTCTAACAGTGGAGAAACTTTGGAAGTCACCGCCGCGGATCAGTCTCCCATTTATACGTTTGCCTGGAGCGACGCCAAAGCTTGGCCAGGCCGCGCCGACGGAAGCGGGAGTTCCTTGGAATTGGCCCAGCCGGGGGCCGCGCCGCTCACTTTGGCAGAAAAACAAAGCTACCTCGGCGCGCCCGAGCACTGGCGCCCCAGCAGCGCATTTCACGGGTCGCCCGGCTCCCTCGGCAGCGGCCCCGCGGAGGGGGTGGTTATCAACGAAGTGCTTTCCGCCTCCCTGGCTCCCGCGCTCGATTTCATTGAACTTTTTAATGGCGGCGACGCCATCCAGGACCTCGGCGGCTGGTTTCTCAGCGACACCGCCAGCGAGCTCCGCAAGTACCGCCTGCCCGAGGGCACCACCTTGACTCCGGGCGCCTATCTGGTTCTAACGGAAAATGAATTCAATCGCCCCGGTGCTCCCGGCTGCCTGGATCCCTTCTCCCTGAACAGCAGCGGGGACGATGTCTTTTTGATGGAGGCCGACGCCGCGGGGAACCTGCTCCGCTTTGCCGATCGCGTGGAATTCGGCGCCGCGCCGGGCGCGATGTCGTTTGTCCGCTTTCCCGATGGCGGGGGGGGCTTCAGCCTGGGGCGGCGCGCGTCCCGCGGGTCTCCTAACAACCCCGCTCTACCGGAGTACGCGGCCTGGGTGGCCCAGGCCTTTGCGCCCGACCCGGCGGCGGCGGACACCGCGCTGGCGGCCGATCCTGATGGGGATGGGCTGAGCAACCTGCTGGAATTTGCCCTGCAGTCGGCGCCGCTGCGCCCTAGCGGATCGCCTTTGGAGCGGGAGGGGACTGGCGGGGGGGGCGAATTGGAGTTCAGCTATACAGTGCGGCAGGACATTCCTGGGCTGAAGGCCCGGCTGGAGCACTCGCTTGATCTGAGGACCTGGGATGCGAGCGAGGCCGCTTTTGAAATGCGGCGCGAAGTTCCCCAGCCCGACGGGACGGTGCGGGTGACCGCCCGGCTCAAGTCCGGCGCGGCGGCTGGATTCGTCCGGCTAGCGGTCTCGCTTTGAGGCCCTCGCCGGACGGCCTGGACAGAGCCGGAGGAAGGAGGTATAGCCAGCCCATGCGTGCCCTTTTATCAGCTAGTCGGTCGTGCGGCCGGGCGGTCCGGGGCGCGGCGGGTCGGCGTCGAGAGGTGGAGATGGCCGCGCTGCGGGAGCCGCTGAGGGCGGCGGAGGAGTCGAGCGGCTGCGCGGTCTTCGCCTACGGCACCCTGATGTTTCCCGCGGTCTGGCAAAAGGTGACGGGGGAGGATCTCCCCAGTCGACCCGCGCAGCTCCCTAACTGCGCGGCGCGCCGCCTGCGTGGGCAAACCTATCCGGTTTTGGTGCCGCAGGGAGGGGCCTGCACCGCGGGGGTGCTCTACGAGGGGGTATCGGCGGCGGCGCTGGCGCGCTTGGACGTTTTTGAGGGGGACTTTTACGTGCGGCGGTCGCGGCAGGTCAGCTGCGCGGATGGCGCCAGACGACCGGCTTGGGTGTACCTCGCGGCCTTGCCAGAGTCGCCGGAGATCCTCTTGGAGTCCTGGGATGCGGAGAGTTTTGCGCGGGATTCCCTGGAGGAATTTCTCCGCGCGGATTCCGGGTTTGCCGGAGCCGCAGAAGCGGAAAATTGCGCCGCGACAAGGACTAAAACTCGCTATGATGGGCCATGACCCGCGCTCGCCTGCACGCTACTTCCCCCGAGTTTTCCCGCTTAGCCTTTGGCACCTGGAGGCTGCTCGACAGTCCCTCCCGCGCCACCCCGGAGGGCTTGCTCGAATTGCTCAAAGTCTGCCTCGACTGCGGCATCACCACCATCGACACCGCGGAGATCTATGGGGGCTATCGGGTCGAGCAATTGGTCGGCGCGGCCTTGGCCCTCGACACCGGGGTGAAGCAGCGGATCGAACTCATCACCAAGGCGGGCATCTATGTGCCTAACTCATTTCATCCGGAGCGGCGCTTCGCCCACTATAACGCCTCGGCGGCGCGCTTGGTGAAGAGCGCGGAGAAATCGCTGCGTTGGCTGGGGGTCGAGGTCCTCGATTGCTTGTTGGTGCACCGCCCGGACTGGCTCGCTTCGATTGACGAGACCGCGGCGGGGCTCAATCAGCTTCTCCAGGCGGGCAAGATCCGCAGCGCGGGGGTCTCCAATTATTCGCCGAGCCAGTTTTCGGCGCTGAGCAGTCGAATGGACCAGCCCTTGGTCACCAACCAAGTGGAGTTCAATCTGTTCCACATAGACCCGATTGGCGATGGCGTATTTGACCAATGCCAGGAGCGGCAGGTGCGGCCCATGGCGTGGTCGCCTTTGGCGGGGGGACGGCTTTTTGCGGAAGGCGATGTGGCGGCGGCGCGGCTGCGCGAGGCCTGTGCGGCCATGGCCGACCGCTACGGAGGAGCGAGTGCTGACCAGTTAGGGTTGGCTTGGATCCTGGCGCACCCCGCGCAGCCGGTTCCGGTGCTCGGCACCACGCGGCCGGGGCGGGTGCAGGCGGCGGCCGCGGCCCTAGACTTGCCGCTGAGCCGCGAGGACTGGTACGGGCTTTGGGAGGCGGCTCAAGGTCGGCGCATCCCATGAATGGCGCCGCAGCCCCGGAGTTTTTTAGGAAATGAATCTGCCCCCGCGCCCGCCCCTGCGCGTTTTTTACAGCCCAGCATACGTGGTGGAGTCCGGACTGGAGACCGTGACCAAGGCGCGGTATTTGGCCCGGCTTTTGGAGGATGGGGAAGGGGGGGACGTGGTGGTTAGCGCGCCGCAGTGGGCCACGCGCGAGGAATTGCTGGCGGTGCACTCGGGTAACTATGTCAGGGACATTTTGTCGGGGCGGGGTGGGCCGCTGGCCTGCGGGCCGTGGTCGAAGGAGCTGTTGGGGAGTGTGCTGGCCAGCACTGGGGGGATGCGAGATGCCACCCTGGAGGCGCTCCGCGAGGGGCGCTCGGGGAGTCTTTCGAGCGGGCTGCACCATGCGCGCCGGGGGGCGGGCACTGGTTTTTGTGCCGTGAATGGATTGGCCCTAGCGGCCCTGGTGGCGCTCGGACAGGTGGATGCGGTCGGCATTCTCGATCTCGACGCCCACTTTGGTGGGGGCACAGCCCAGATTCTGCGCGGGCACCCCGGAGTCCGGCTCGCCGATGTCAGCGTGCGGCAATTTGACCGCTGGAAGCCGCGGCCTGGAGAGCCTCACTTTGTGGAGCGGGTCACCGAACCAGGCCGGTATTTGGAGGCAGTGCGGCGCTCCACGGAGGCCTTGGAGGGGGTGGGGCTTTTGATATACAATGCCGGGATGGACGTGCACGAGCACGCGGGGGGGCTGCGGGGGATTACCACGGGGCACATTTGCGAGCGGGAGCGCTGGGTGGCGGATTGGGCTAGGTCGCGGGGGATCCCGTTGGTCTTTGCCTTGGCGGGCGGGTACCAGTGGGGCGGGCTGAGCTTGGAGGGGATCGCGCGGCTCCACTTGGAGACGGTGCGGGCCATCGCCTAAGTCCGCCAGAGCAGTGCTGGCGACCGGAGCGGGAGGGACGGCGCGGGGCGAGGGGCGAGGGGCGGTCGCTTGGCGCTTGCGCCGGGATGGGGCCCGGAGAAGCGTAGGGGAGATTTTCCCGCTATGTCTTCCCGCTACTTTCACCGCTGCCGCGTCTGCTTTGCGGACACGGATTTGGCGGGGATTGCCCATTTTTCTAACTTTTTCCGCTGGATGGAGGAAGCGGAGCACGCTTTTTACCGGTCCCTGGGGCTCTCGGTGCATCCCCTGCAGCAGGGAGCCAGCGACACCAGCACGGGCTGGCCGCGCCTCAAGGCCTCGGCGGAGTACCGGCAGCCGCTGCGCTTTGAGGAGGAGTTTGAGGTGGAGTTGCTCGTGGCGGAGATGCGCACCAAGGCGATTCGCTACCAATTTCGCTTTTGGAAAAACCCGGACGATCCCGCGGCCCGCAGCCTGGCGGCGCGCGGGGAGTTGGTGGCGGTGGCGGTGCTGGCGGTCCCCGGCACCCGGGAAATGCGGGCCAGCGCGATTCCTCACTCCTTTCGCGAACGTATCACCTGTGCCCCCGCAGAGGCCTTCGCGGACCCCCTGTCTTCTTTCATCACTCCCTGAACATCCACCCCATCTTCTGTGAACCCTCCCAAAATGAATAATACCGCATTGCTCTACGCCCTTGGCACCGTTCTTTGCTGGGGGCTCTATAGCGTGTTGCTCCACAAGGGCAGCTTGCTGATGAATCCGGCCGGGCCGCCCGATGTGGGCTCGCGCATGAAGGCCTTTCTGATGGTGGGCGTGGCTTATTTTGTGGTGGGGATTGTCGGTCCCATGCTAGTGATGAAGGCCAAGGGGACTCCTATGACGTTTCCCTCGGGGGGCTTGACCTGGAGTTTGCTGGCCGGGCTGGCGGGGGCGGTGGGGGCGTATTTTCTCCTGATGGCCTTGAGTTCGGGGCGGGGCCCGGTCGAGTCCAAGGGCTTGGTTTTGTTGGTCCCAGCGATTGTTTTCGCCGGAGCTCCCATTGTCAACGCTATCGTGAGCATCACCAAAGACGACGTCTGGGGCGAAACCAGGTGGCCCTTCTACGTGGGGATGTTGTTGGCGGCCGCGGGCGTAGCCATGGTGATGAAATACCGTCCCCTGGGGCACGCCGCGCCACCTAAGCCAAGTGCTCCCGCGGCCGCAGTCAGTTCAGCCGCGCTGGCCCCGGGCTATGTGGATGTGAGCACCCGTACCTGGCAGGTGAGCTAGCTTTAGCTTTGGCGCCCCGTGCTTCGCAGCGAAGAGATTGATCGATTCCGCTCGGCCATCCGGCAGCGGCAGTGGGAGCGCCTCCGCGCCCTGCTGGACACGGTGCAGACGACCAATGCCTTCCACCGCAAGCGCTTGATGAACTTCTCGGTGGCGACCTCGCTCGAGGACTACGTTAGGCGCTGCCCCTTGATGACCAAGCGGCTTTTAGTGCAGGATCGGGAAGCCTTTCCTCCTTACGGATCAAATCACACCTACCCACTGGAAAACTACACACGGTTTTGCCAGACCAGCGGGACCACCGGGCCGCCCCTCACTTGGTTGGACAGCCGCGATGACTGGGGCGGAATGCTCAATTTGTGGCAGGAGATTTTTGCCGCGTTTGGCATCGAACCAGGGGAGGACCGCCTGTTTTTCCCTTTTTCTTTTGGGCCATTTCTGGGCTTTTGGACGGCCTTTGAGGCCGCCAGCCGGATTGGCTGCCTGGTGATCCCGGGAGGGGGCATGAGCACCAACTCCCGGCTGCAGTTGATGTTAGACCACCAGGTCACCGTGATCTGCACCACGCCGACCTATGCCCTGCACTTGGGCGAGGTCAAGGAGGCCAGCGAGCTCTTGCGGCGCGGGAAATGGGCGCTGCGGCGCATTGTGGTGGCTGGGGAACCCGGGGGCAGCCAGCCGGAAGTGCGGGCCCGCCTGGAGGCCCTCTGGCCGGGGGCCCAAGTGCTCGACCACCACGGGCTGACGGAAACTGGTCCGGTGAGCTACCAGGATCCGGCTGACGCCGGGCGGCTCCGGGTGTTAGAGGATGCCTATTTCGCCGAAGTGCTGGATACGGCCACGGGCCGGGAAGTGCTCGAGGGCGCCACGGGCGAGTTGGTGCTGAGCACCCTGCATCGATTGGGCAGCCCGATGCTGCGCTATCGCACGGGGGATCTTGTCCGAAAATGTTATGGAGAGGACGGGGGGCTCTGCTTGGATGGGGGCATTTTGGGGCGACTGGACGACATGATTTGCGTGCGCGGGGTGAACATTTATCCCAGCGCGGTTGATGGGGTGCTGCGGCGGTTTCCCGAGGTGGTGGAATACCAGGTGCGGGAAGTGCGGCAGGGGGCGTTGCTCGACTTGAAGTTAGTAGTGGAAGTGCCCCTCAGCGTGCGCGACCCCGCGCCGGTGGCGGAGCGCATTGCGCTGGCCTTGCGCGACAGCTTTCAACTGCGCATGGATGTGGAGGTGGTGCCGCAGGGCACC
>CANHIJ010000123.1 GCA_947460575.1 Verrucomicrobiales bacterium
GGGCGCGGAAGCCTTTGGCGGCGTAGGCGAGGAGGAGGGGGAGGCCGACGTAGCCGAGGCCCACCACGGCGATGGTGGCGGAGTCAGGGGCAAAGGAAGCTGCGGGGGAGGTTGACACGGGTGATTGAACCTAAAATTGTGAGTTGACTATCTTGTTCGGCGGGCGCGTAGCGCTGGCGCGGGAGGCTTTTTGCTGGCGCGTGGGCTTTTGGGGGATGCCGCGCTGGCACCCCTCCCGGGGTGCGGGCCCTTTTGGACGGGGATCCGGTGGTGTCGCTTCGCTCACCACCGGCTACACGCTGGGATGCCTCCGGCATCAGCCGCTGGGCTGAGATGCCTCCGCCGTCGCTGCAGGATTTGGATGTCTCCGGGATCACCCTGGGATACTTCAGGCGTCGCCGCCGGGCGGGTCCACCGGACACGATTTGGAGGGGATTTTGACCTCGCAAAGGCCTCACCCGACAGGCGATCTAGAGGAGGTGAGAGAATACGAACCCTGACCCGTCCTTATGGTGGAAAGGGCCCCATGGTCGCGTTTTAACTCCCGGTCTTAGGTTAAACTGTGGGCTGGAGACCGACGCGGGAGGCGCGCAACGCGCGGTGGGCCCTTTCCGGGCAAGCTACCGCCCTTGGTTGGGGCGCTGCGCAGGGCAGGCGATCCGGGCGGGGGTCATGGGGCATGGACGGCGCTGGGGGAGGCGCCGGGGAAAGGTTGGCTCAGTCGAGGGGCGAGGGGGCGGCCAAGACGGAGAGGACGGGAAGGATTTCCGCGGCGCGGGCGTGCCAAGTGGCGAGGCTGCGGACGCGGGAGCGGAGGTGGTCGGTGACATCTGGGTGGTCGAGGTCGACCTGGGCTTCCTGGAGCAGGCGGGCGCCGTCGGCGAGGCCTGGACGGATGGTTTCGGCGACGAAGGCGCCGAGGAGGCGGCGGAGGCTGAGTTGGGCCTGGTAGAAGCTGCGGCGGTCGGCGGGGACGACGATGCGTTCGACGCCGTGGAGGCGCTCGAGGTCGCGGAGGCCGGTGGAGGCGGAGGCTTTGCTGAGGCCGGAGCGGGCGACGATTTCCTCAAAGGCCATAGGGCCAGGGGAGAGGAAGAGGGCGGTGTAGATTTGAGCGAGCGAGCGGGGGATGCCGAGGGTTTCGGCGCTGCGGCAGAAATAGGCGGCGATGAGGGCGTCGCGGGCCTCGGAGGGAAGCGGGGCGGGCGCAGCTTCCCCGGGGACATCGGGGGAATCGACTAGCGGCGCCTCAGTTCTCATCCGGGGATCGTACTACGGAAATTGCTTGGTTCAAGCGATTCTGAACTCAACGAAGTACTATTTTTTCGGCCTAGAGGGGGCTAGGCGTTGAGGGCGCGCTGGAGGAAATCTTGGTAGGCAGCGGGGATGCCCTGTTCGAAGGCGATTTGGGGTTTCCAGCCGAGGGCGAAGAGGCGGCGGCTGTCCATCAACTTGCGGGGGGTGCCGTCCGGTTTGGTGGTATCCCAGAGGATTTGGCCTTGGTATCCGATGGTGCGGCTGACGAGGTGGGCGAGGTCGTGGATGGAGAGGTCGGTGCCGCAGCCGACGTTGACGATGTCGGGGCTGCTGTAGGTTTCCATGAGGAAGACGCAGGCGCGGGCGAGGTCGTCGGCGTGGAGGAATTCGCGGAGGGCGCGGCCGGAGCCCCAGCAGGTGACGGAGGGGGCGGCGGCGACTTTGGCTTCGTGAAAGCGGCGGATCAGGGCGGGGAGAACGTGGGAATTTTCCGGGTGGTAGTTGTCGTTAGGCCCGTAGAGGTTAGTGGGCATGGCGCTGATGAAGTCGCAGCCGTATTGCTTGCGGTAGGCCTGGCAGAGTTTGATACCGGCGATTTTGGCGACGGCGTACCACTCGTTGGTAGGTTCGAGGGGGCCGGTGAGGAGGGCGTCCTCAGGGATGGGCTGGGGAGCGTGTTTGGGGTAGATGCAGGAACTGCCGAGGAAGAGGAGTTTTTTGACGCCGACGCGGTAGGCTCCATCGATGAGGGCGGTTTGGATTTGGAGATTGTCGTAGAGGAAGCTGGCGGGGTAGGTGTCGTTGGCGTGGATGCCGCCGACTTTGGCGGCGGCGAAGAAGACGTATTCGGGGCGGTGTTCGGCGTAGAATCGATCGACCGCGGCGCGGTCGAGGAGGTCGAGTTCGGCGCGGGAGCGGCCGAGGAGGTTGGTGTAGCCTTGGCGCTCCAGTTCGCGCCAAATGGCGCTGCCGACCATGCCGCGATGCCCGGCGACGTAGATGAGGGAAGATTTGTGCATGGGGGAGCCGAAGCGGAGGAGAAGAGTGGGGTCCGAGTACTGATTGAGGGCTGGAGGAATCTGTCTACGGGAAAAATGTTTCAGGTGGGGCGAGAGGCGGTGCGGGCCTAGTATTTCACGAAGTAGAAGGCGGCTTTGATGATTTCGTTTTGGAAAGCGATGAGGCTATTTTCCTGGGTCCACCAGCGTTCGAGGTCGAACTTTGGGGGGTCGGTGCGGAGGACGCGGATGTCGCAACCGGGGAGGGTTTTGCGGAAGAAGCGGGCGGTGCGGCGGGTGGCGAAGGGGTCGGTGGGGATGAGGAGGCAGGAGGGCGCCGCGGAGTTGGCGGAGGGGGATTGCAGCCACGCTTTGACGGCGAGGGCTTCCTCGCGGGTGCTGCTTACTTTTTGGCCGATGCGTTGGACCGCGGAGTCGGGGACGCCCTGGGCGCGGAGGACGCCGAGAATGATTTGAGTGGTGGAGGGCTTGAGGCCGAGTTGCTCGACGGGGCTTTCTTCGACGTCGGGAACGAGGACGACGGGGGCGAGGCCCTGGTGGAAGAGGCGGGCGGCGGCGAAGGGTCGATAGTCTTCGCCGCCCCCGAGGACGACGATGGCGCGAGCGGGGCCGGGGAGGCTGTCGGTGATCCAGAGGTGCGCGGCGGCGCGCAGAAGGGGGCCGCGGGCCAACAGGGCGGCGGCCGCGGCGAGGACAGCCAGCAGCGGCAGGAAGATGCGGCGGCGGCGGAAGCAGGGAGGGAGAAAGGGCAAGGGCGTGAGGTCCGGGCGGGGCGCCGGGGGTTTGCGGTTTGAGGGGAGGTGGGCGCGCCGTTCCGGGTCCCCGGCCCTGTTTACGGGTTGGGGCGCGCAGGGTCAAGGCCCTAAGGGCTTTGCGAGAGGGCCTGGCGGAGGAGGGGGAGGACGCGCTCGGTCCCGGCGTCGCTGAGATGCAGGTGGTCCTGGTAGAGGAGGCGACCTTGGGGGCTGAAAACCGGGAGGTCGCCGTTCGCAGAAGTGAAGAGGGGGTCGAGGTCGAGGACGGTGCGGCGCGGCGCGGCGGCTTGGCGGACGATGTCATTTACAGCCTGGCGCAGCGAGCGATCTGAGGGAGATTCCAGGAAGGGCGGGCGGGCGCCCTGGCGGAGGGCGGCGCGCTCGGCGCTGGGGGGCGGCTGGGGCGGCTGGGTGAGGAGGAGGATTTGGCCCACGTGAGGCTGGAGGGCGTCGAGGGTTTTTTGGAGGCGGGCGGGGTCGCCGGTCAGTTTGTACGTCCAGGCGCAAGCGAGGACGAGGAAGGTCGGGCGCTCGCGCTGAATGGCGGCGAAGTTAGCTTGCCAGAGGGCGCTCGGGGGACCGGAAGAGGGCGCCAGAGGATCGCCGCCCGCGGCGCTGAGGATGACGCATCGGAGGTTTAAATCCTGAGCGAGGTCGCGGAGAGCGGGGGCGAAGGTGGAGGCTTGGCTGTCGCCCATGAGGACGAGGGATCCGCGGGGGGCGGGTTGGGGGAAAATGATTTCGCCTCGGGCGGAGGCGTCGAGATAGTGGGATTCGCGGATGGAGTGGCCGAGCGGGACGAGGGCGGCGAGGGAGAGGGCGAGGAGGGCGTAGGCGAGAGGGAGGGACTGCGGGCGATTGAGGAGAGCGCGCCCGGGTTTTTCAATGAGGTGGTAGGAGGCGAGGGCGGCAGCGGCGCTGAGGAAAATTTTGAGGGCGAGGCGCAGGGCGGGACTGGAGAGGAGCAGGGACTAGTCGACGAAGGAAAAAATGGGCCAGTGCCAAAGATAGAGGGAATAGGAGAGCCGGCCGAGGGCGGCGAGCGGCGGGAGGAGGAGCGCGCCAGTGAGGCACCGCGGAGCCAGAGCGGCCCCGGCGAGCCCCGGCGGCGCGGCGGATAATGAGTGGAGCACGGCGAGCGCGCCGAGGACGGGAAGCAGGGCGAGGGCGCCAGGAAAGGGCTGGGATTCCTGAATGAGGGCGAAGGAGCCGAGGAGGAGGAGGAGGCCGAGGGGAGCCAGGGGAAGCCGACCGCACAGGGCACGGAATGGGCGCGGCGGGGAGTGAGCGCGCGCAGTGGAAGAAGTGTGGGCAAGGGCGAGGAGGCCCCCGACGAGGAGTTCCCAAGCTCTAGCGGGGAGCAGGTAGAAGGCGGCGGTGGGATGGGTGGCGGTCAGGACCAGGCCACAGGCGAAGCTGGCAGCGGTCAGGAGAGCCAATCCGAGAAAAGGCCAGTTGGGCGCGCGGCGCAGGAGAAGGCAGAAGCATAAGGGGAAGAGCAGGTAAAATTGCTCCTCGAAAGAGAGGGTCCAGCAGTGCAACAGCGGCTGGGCGTCGGGGGAGAGGGCGAAATAGTCGCCTTGTTGAAGCAGCTGGTGGTTGGCGAAGGAGAGAAGGGCGGCGGAGAAGCTGGCTCCGGCGGAAGCATAGTCCTGGGCGGAGTAGAGGCTGCGCGCGGCAAGCAGGGTGGCGCAGGCCGTGGCGAGAAATGCCGGAAGGAGGCGGGCAATGCGGCGCTGGTAGAACTTGAGGAAGCTGAACTGATTCGCTTGCTGCTGGCGGCGGATCCCAGAGGCGATGAGGTAGCCGGAGATGACGAAGAAAACGTCCACTCCGACAAAACCGCCAGGCAGCCAGCGGTGGTCGAGGTGGAAGATGAAAACGGCCAGAACCGCCAAGGCGCGCAGGGCGTCGATCTCCGGGCGGTGGGGGGTTTCCGTTTTCAGGGGCGCGGGAAGGAACGTCGGGGCTGGGCAGGGAAAGCGGAGCCGCAAGGAGCGTCGCGCGGAATCTATTCGGAGTCAGCGGCCCCCGATGCGGCCGAGGACGACGTAGCAGGTTTTTAAAAGGATGGTGCAGTCGAGGACGATAGAGGCGTGCGTGACGTAGTGGAGGTCAAAGGAGAGCTTGTTGCGGGCATCCTGGACGCCTTGACCGTAAGGGTAGTTGACCTGGGCCCAGCCGGTGATGCCTGGTTTGACGAGGTGGCGTAGGTGGTAGTAGTTGAGTTGGCTCTCGTAATTCTCGACGCAAACGGTCCACTCTGGGCGGGGTCCGACGAAACTCATGTCGCCGATGAGGACGTTGATGAGTTGAGGAATTTCGTCGATGCGGGTGCGGCGCAGGAACTGGCCGATCCGGGTGATGCGGGGATCCTCGTTGGCCGTAAGCTGGCCGACCTGCTCGGCGTGGAGCCCCATGGAGCGGAATTTGAAGATGGTGAAGGGTTTTCCGAGAAAACCGATGCGCTGCTGGCGGAACAGGGCCGGGCCAGGGCTGTCAAGCCGGATCAGGATGGCGGTGACGAGGAGGATTGGGGCGGCGAGCAGGAGTCCGACCGAGGCGAGGCCGATATCGAAGAGGCGCTTGAGGTGCCAGTGGACGGAAGTGCGGTGGAGCCGGAAGTCGCGCTCGAAGAGCCAGGCAGTGGAGCAGTCGTAGACGTCGTGCATGCGCACCCGCTGGCGCCAGAAGGCCGACCAGGTGTAGACGGGAATTTGGCGGGCGTGGAGCGAGACCAGGTATGGGGTGATGCCAGCGATGAGGGGTTCCGCGGAGGGGGCGATGACGATGGAGTCGAGGGGCGCTGGGTTTTCGGCAAGCCCGGCGGAAGCGCTGGAATGGGGCGCCAGGCAGGCGCTGATAGTTTCGCGGCTGGCGCTGGAAGGTTCGATGCGCTCAATGAGAGTGGGGCGGCCCGCGAGTTCGAGGGCGCGCTGCAGGGTGGCCGCCTCGTCGGCTTGGCCGAGGAGGAGGAGGCGGCGGACGCCTTGGTTGTCCCAAACGCGGCGTCCCGCGAGGTAGCGCCGCAGCAGGAGAGAAACAAAGGTGAAGGCGACGGGCGTGCCGAGGAGGAGGAGGCGGCTGACTAGCCTGGTGCCTCCATAAGTGCCCAGGAAGGCGGTGAGGGCAGCGCCCAAGAGGGAGGCGACGAGGCCAGCCAGGATGAACTCCGAGGTGAAGCGCAGGCTGCGGAAGTCAGTGTCGCGATCATAGCCCCCGACGAGCCAGGAGGAGAGCAGGGAAACCACGAGGGGAATGCCAATGGAGGGGATCTGCGGGAAGTGGGAAGCGTGCTCGAAGAGGGCGAGGATTTCGAAACAGCAGCCGAAGAGGGCCAACCAGAGGACAACATCGGCCGCGAGCAGGGCCAATTCGAGCAGGCCGGAGCGCAGCTTAGGGGCCGCGGCTTGGCCTGGCTGTTTTTGCTCCGTAGCGGGGACTAGGGCATCCCTGTAGGAGTCAAGCGGGGTGAGCGCTGGGGTTAAGCGGGGAATCACGGCGGAAGCGGGGAGGAAAGCCTTGAGAAAACTAGCCGAGGCGGTCTCGGGATGCTGGGGGCGAGATTGGCAGCCAAGCTACCGCCCTTGGTGGGGTTAGGTACAGCGTAAAATGGATTTAGGGAAAGAGTCATGGGAGCGCCTCGGGGAAACCCAGGCTAAGACCCGGCAGTGGGGAGAGGGGTGAACTCAGGCCTCCCGGCTGGTCGCCGCCGCAGATCAAGCGCCGCACCGCCCATCCGCCCTCCAAGGAAAGGAGGGCCCACGTTCGCCCGCGCGGCCACCCTTCAATCGGGGCCTGGGGAGAATTAGCCAGGGTGGATTGATAAAGTGCTTTCATTTGCGACCAAATTCATCGGTTAGAAAATGAACTGCTCAGTCTCACTCCTATGTCTATTTAACCGAAATAGCAAGTAGCAGAAGGTGTTTCGCCCGTCTTTTTGACGAATCGGGCAATAATGTCGGTGAATCGGGAATGAAAGGGGTTTGGAGGGACCGACGGGTTGATTAGGAGAGGATTAATATCCCAAAAAAGGCGCTTCCCGGAGAACCGGGAAGCGCCTGAAGAGGGGAGCGGGAAGGGGAGCTCAGCTGATCTTAAATTCCCAGCCGGCGCGGTAGGGCTTGGAGATGAAGCGGTTGGCTTCGGGGCTGTTGGTGAAGGCCATGGCCTTGGCATCCCAGAGCAGCTTTTTGCCTTTCTCAACCCGCTGGGCGACGTTGCCCAGGTGGATGGTTTCCGTGAAGGGAGCGGCGTAGCGGAAGTTGGAGCCGGGGAAGTCGAAGGGCTTCAAGCCGAGACAGGCCTGGCGCCACTCCTCGTAGTGGCCGATGGAGCGCTCGAGCATTTTCGGCGGGTTGCCGATTTTCTGCATATTGGCTTCGGGAATGATGCGGGAGCGGTCGCCGTAGTCGCCGGTGACAAGGAGGCTTTCCTTGGTGCCGATGTAGACGTTGCCGCTGGTGGGGATTTTCTGAAGGGAGCCGTCGGGCATGCGGAGTTTGTCCTCGCCGATAGCCTTGGCGACGCGCTCCAGGGCCAGGGCGTCCTCGCCCTTTTCGTTCTTCAGTTTGCCGTCATACCAGGTGACGGTGAACCCGGGGCGGTCTTTGCCGTTGGGGAGTTTTCCGGGGCCGTAGGTCCAGCGGAGGATGGCGCCGGTGGGGAACATGTCGGTGCTTTGGCCGTTGATTTCGAGGACTTCGACGGAAGTGGGGTAGCCAGGGTTCATGGACATGAAGATGGAGTCCATGGTGTGGCAGGCCATGTCGGCGAGGGCGCCGCCGCCAAAATCGAGGAAGCCGCGCCAGGCAAAGGGATGGTAGACATCCTTTTTAAAGTCGCGCATGGGGGCGGCGCCGATCCAGAGGTCCCAGTCTAAGCCGGCCGGAATGGGGTCGCTGCCGGTGGGGCGGGGGCCGCCCTGGGGCCAGATGGGGCGATTGGAGACGCAGTGGATTTCGGTGATGTCGCCGAGGATGCCGCTGTTGACGTATTCGTAGATGCGGCGGTTGCCGTCATTGGCGTGGCCCTGATTGCCCATTTGGGTGACCAGTTTTTTGGATTCGACGGCGTTGAGGAGTTGGCGGGCTTCCCAGACGGTGTGGGTGAGGGGCTTTTGGGTGTAGCAATGCTTGCCGGCATTCATCGCCAGGGCGGTCGCTGGGTAGTGGTGGTGGTCGGGGACGCCGATCATCACGGCGTCAAAGGTGCTGCCGACCTGGTCGAACATTTTGCGGTAGTCCTGGAAGCCCTTGGCCTCCTTCCAGTTGGGGTCCGCCTTGTTGGCTTCGTAGTTGCCGTACTTGGTGGTGTCGACGTCGACGTAGGCCATCACGATGTCTCCGGCCTGCTTGATCATGCCGGCGTGGCTGCCGCTGATGCCGCCGACGCCGATCATGGCGATTTTAAGTTTGTCGCCTTTATTTTGGGCGTGGAGAATCGAGGGAAAGCCAAGGCTGCCGACAGCGAGGCTGGCGGCTCCGGTTTTTTTGAGGAAGGAACGACGAGAGGACATGAGCGGATGAGGTTGCGGGGTGGTAGGGGGTGTTCGTGATAAGGACCTAGAATTGTAAACTTTCAGCGGAAAGCGCCGAGGGAAAGGGGAAAATCGGAGGCGGCCCGTGGGCTAATGGGTTTATAAACTGTAAGAAAAATTGTAACCGGAAGCGGAGCGCGGCGGCGTTTTAATAGTATGCGCCGTCGTTCCGGCGCCTACTGCTATGCTTACTTTTATTCTTTTGTTTGGCGGCACCATGGCGATTTCGCTGCTGGCGGGTGCCCGCGTGAAGTCGAAGTTTCGCCGCTGGAGTGAGGTCGAGGCCACCTCTGGGCTGACCGGGGCGCAGGCCGCATCGCAAATTTTGCGGCAGGCGGGCATTTTCGACGTCGAGGTGGTGCCGTACGCCGGGCTTCTGTCGGACCACTACGATCCGGTGCACAGGCGCCTGGCGCTCTCCGAGGGCGTTTATGGGAATCGCTCCGTGGCCGCGCTGGGAGTGGCGGCGCACGAAGCCGGCCACGCGCTGCAGCACGCCCAAGCCTATGCGCCCCTGGCTTGGCGGATGAGCGCCGTGAAGTTGACGAGCTTTGCCTCTGGGGCGATGATGTTCTTGCCGATTGTCTTTTCCCTCCTGGGCCTGCTGAAGTTGGGTTTGCTAGTAATGGCGGCGGGCATGGCGATCATGATGCTGTTCAACTTGGTCACCTTGCCGGTAGAATTTGACGCCAGTCGGCGCGCCAAGGCCCTGCTGGGCCGGAGCGGGATGATCCGCGCCGGAGAGGAAGAGCGGGGCGTCAACGAGGTGTTAGATGCGGCCGGCCTCACCTATGTGGCCGCTTTCGTGACCTCCCTGGCCTATTTGCTGTACTACTTGCTCCCGCTCCTGACCGGTCGCTCCGATGAGTAGCGGGGTCGCCCGCGCCGCCGCCGGGGCGCCTCACCCCCAGAGGGAGCTGGGGTAGGCGCCCGAGGCAATGCTCTGGCGGAGGGCTTGCTGGACGCAGGGTTTATCCTGTTGGTAGGTGACGCCAAACCATTGGGCGGAAGTAGGAAGGACCGCGCAGGTGGCGCCGCCCGACTGGAGGAGGCGGTCGACCGCCAGCGGAATGTAGTACTCGGCCTGAGGGCTGCCGAGGTTGGATTCCAAAAAGTCCGCGAACCCAGCGGCGAAGGCGGGGAAGATTTCGGCCGGAAAGCCCCAACAATTCATGGAGACGGTCTCTAGCCCCGTTAAGGGCACCGCAGGCCCGGAGGCGGGCCGGTTTTCCGCGCCGCTCGGGGTTTGGTAAATGTCGGTGAGTTCCTCTACGCTGCGGAGGAGTCCATCCGTGGTGGTGGCGCAGAGGCCGCGGGCCACTTTGCCGTGCTCCGAAAGGGTGCGGCGCAATTGGTAGCCACACATGGCGAGCGCGAGGGGGCTTCCGCTTGGAGACGGGCGGGCGAGAAACGAGGCCATCGCGGCAAAGGCTTCGCGGCCGTAAAAGTCATCCGCGTTGATGGCGCAGAAGGGTTCGCGGATTTCATCCCGGGCCGCGAGGATGGCCTGTCCGGTGCCCCAAGGCTTGACTCGGCTGGCAGGGCGCACCAGGCCGCCGGGCAGGTCGTCGAGATCTTGGTAAACCAGGGCCACTGGCAGGTGGGGCTCCAGGCGAGAGACCACGCGCTCCCGAAAAAGGCCCTCGGCTTCCCGCCGAATGATAAACACCACGCGGCCAAACCCAGCGCGACGCGCGTCGAAAACCGAGTAGTCGAGCAAAGTCTCGCCCCCGGGGCCCATTTGATCGGTTTGCTTGGACTGGCCCCCGTAGCGGCTGCTCATGCCGGCGGCGAGGACGAGGAGGGCGGGTGCGGTCATGGGCAGAAGTGGTTGCGCGGCCTGAAACCGCGAGAGGCCAAAGCCCAGGCCAAGAAAAATCCCCCTGGCGGGCTCCCCGTCTCTAAAAGCGGGAGAGGGCACAGGAAAGTGAAAATTGCCCCCGCCCAGCGGTTCCCCGTAACCCCATCCGGGAAAAGCGCAGTTGGCTTTAAAAAATGAACTTAGCTTCATTTTTTAAGCTTGACGATGGCTGAGATCGGGTCTCATTAGCGGCGCGACTGAGACCCAGTCGCAATTCCGCCGGAACTCTTTGCGCCCTCCTACAGAGGTAGGAAGTGAGGTTCCGGCAGGTTCCGATCCTTCCAAAACTGCCCTTATGACATCCTCCTCCGCGTTCCTCGTTCTAAAATCCGCTTTGCTGGCAGCCGGTGCGCTGGCCTTAGTCCCCGGAGGCGCTCGCGCCAGCGAACGTCGCTTTGTTTACAACTACGAGGCCACCACAGCCCCGAAAGGTCTCCTCGAACTGGAGCAATGGTTCACCTTCAAGGACTATGACGGCCGCCAGCGCTATGAATTCCGGACAGAGGTGGAATATGGGGTGACGGATCGGTTCCAGTTGGGCTTGTATCTCTCCGACTGGCGCTACACCGACAACGAAACGGGCAAAGACAAGGCTGAATGGCGCACCGCAGGGGTTGAGGGCATCTACAGCATGACCGATCCGAGCAAGGATGCGCTCGGGTCGGCCCTCTATGGGGAGGTGCTGCTCGGGCCGGAAAAATTCGCCCTCGAAGGCAAATTGCTGCTCCAGAAGAACATTGGCCGACTGGCTCTGGTTTATAACTTCGTGCTGGAAGCGGAATGGGAAGGCGAAAGCGTTCGGAACCTCGATGAGCGGGTGGGGGTGATTGAAAACACGCTCGGGGCCAGTTGGCAGGTTTCTCCTTCATTCATGATCGGGGCCGAAGCCCTGCATGAGGTGGAATTTGAAGATTGGGAAGAGGCGGGAGCCAATGTATTCTATGCCGGACCCAACATGAGCTTCCGCCAGGGTAAATGCTTCGCCACGGCGGCGGGCTTGTTCCAACTGGGTGACGTCGAGGGTGAAGCGGATACCCAAGTGCGATTGATCGTAGGTCTCAACTGGTAGGCCTGAAATTGCCCCTCTCCGGGGCCCGGGGTCCGGTTCCGCGGCCCTTGATTCAAACCGCCCTGCCAGACACCACCCCACTCAAGTCCATGATCTTTCCACGCTTTTTCTCTGATTGGCGAAACCTCCCCCAGATGGCAGGGGGGGGCGCGCGGGGAGTCCTCGCAGGAGCCGTAGCGGTGGCGGTGTCCGGTTGCGCCTCGCTCGACACTGCCGCTCCGCCGGTGGCGACTCTAGCGGGCGGCGAGGCGGCCGCTTCCGGCAGTCTGGCAGCGGGCCGGGCGCTTTATGTGGGGCGCTGCGCGAAATGCCACGCGCCCGAGCCTATCGCCCATTACCAGTCCACAGATTGGGACGAAATTTTGCCGGATATGGCCGCGCGGACCAAACTGAACCCTAGAGAGGCGGCCCAACTGCGCGCCTACATCGACGCCGCCCTGGCGCCCCGGCCCGGCCCGCAGGCTCAACTTTGAAAGCAGCGGCTGGCCGCCCGACTGAAAAGAGGGGTCGCGAGTTCTTAAACTTCTTGAATTTTTAAACTTCTTAAAATTGTATCGCCTGGTATTGCGTGATTTTGCGTGATGCGCAACTTGCCTGGGAAACTGTGCACCCACTCGGCGCAGCGCAACTTGCCTGGGAAGCTGTGCACCCACCCGGCGCGGCGCAACTTGCCTGGGAAGCTGTGCACCCGCCCGGCGCGGCGCAACTTGCCTGGGAAGCTGTGCACCCACCCGGCGCAGCGCAACTTGCCTGGGAAGCTGTGCACCCGCCCGGCGCGGCGCAACTTGCCTGGGAAGCTGTGCACCCACCCGGCGCAGCGCAACTTGCCTGGGAAGCTGTGCA